>QHCA01000381.1 GCA_003244095.1 Pseudonocardiales bacterium
GTGGTCGAGCCGACCGCGACCAGGACCGGCACCGGGCCCAAGACTTCCTTGCCCCCCGATCGTCCCGACCCCCTCACGGTCCGCCACTAGCGGGATCGCCTGAATAGCGGAGTGACTGGTCCTACCCGCCGGGCCGCTGGCTTGGCGGGCAGGACCAGTGTTGATCGTCATCCGCCCTCGCGTCCGCGCCCATCGCGCTCTGTGCTGTGCAGCAGCCGTGACCGGCTGCGCCCTCGTCGCGCTCAGCGGAGGCGGGAAGCTGGCGCCATGGACGACGACATTCGCAGCATCGGCGCGCTTGCCCGCGAGAGCCGGCTGAGCGTCAGCGCGCTGCGCTTCTACGACAGCGCAGGGGTGCTGCGTCCCGCTCGGGTCGACCGCGTCACCGGCTACCGCTGGTACGCCACCGACCAGGTCGCCCAGGCACGGCTGATCGCCGCCCTGCGACAGGTCAGCATGCCGCTGACCGACATCTGCGAGGTCCTCGCCGTTCGGCACGACCCGATCGCCGCACGCCACCTCATCGACCAGCACTCGCAGCGACTCGAGGACAGCCTGACCGACGCCCGTCGACAACTCCGCCTCGCCCGTGACCTCCTAGACCAGCAGGAGAAACTGATGACCACATTGACCGTCCTCGGCTCCGACCTCACTGACGCGCTGCCGGCCGTCCGGTTCGCCGTCAGCAGCGACCCCGAGCTCCCCGAGCTCGGCGGTGTGCTGTTCGACTTCGATGGCGGCACTCTGCGGCTCGTCGCCAGCGACCGCTACCGGCTGGCCGTCGCTACCGTCCATGCCTGGAACCAACACGGGCCTGCTGTGCAGGTCATCGCGCCCTTGTCATTGGTTGACGGCCATGGCCGTGGCACGTGGCGAGGAGATCTCGCTACATCTCGACCCGCATGCGCTGACGATAGGCTCCGCTCACGCGGCCGCGATCGACGCAGTGTTCCCGAACTACCAGCGGCTACTGCAGACAACTCCCGCCCGTCAGGTCATGATCACTACGGTGGACCTGCTGCACCGTCTGACCGCCGGCCCGACGCGCACCATGACACAGGCACCGAACAACATGCCGCACGAGGTCAGCGTCGTGCTACTCGCCGACGACACGATCGACGTGCTCGAGTACGACCATCCCGACGCCGTCGGGTTCAACCGCGGGTTCCTGCTCGAAGCGATAGGCGCCGGCGGGGCCGACCAGCTCGTCCTCGCCCTTGACGGACCGATCGCGCCATTGACAATCCACGACCCGCATCGTCCCGACCACATCGGCATCCTCATGCCCACCCGCCTGATCTAGCAGCCGCACCAGCGCTGGACCTCGGCAGCGCCGCGGACGTGCTGGTGCGGCGCACGGCAACCTGCCACGTGCGGTATCCCTGCCAGCGGTATCCGTACCAGGGGTATCCGTACCAGCGCATCGTTGGCCGCGAGGCCGGGCCGGTGCAGGCGATTCCTCCGCAAACCCCGGCCCATGCTCGCCCGGGTCGCGCCATACTCGTCGTCATGGACCCGTTGCCAACCGGGACCGTGACGATGCTGTTCAGCGACATCGAGGGCTCGACGGCCCTGCTCAGCCGCTTGGGCGATCGCTACGGTGAGGCGCTGTCGGCACAGCGACGCATCGTCCGGGCCGCCATCAACTCCTTTCACGGCCGCGAGATGGGCACCGAGGGCGACAGCTTCTTCGTGGTCTTCGAGTTCGCCCAGGACGCCCTGCGTGCCTGCGTCCAGGCCCAGCACGCACTGCAGGCCCATCGATGGCCGCAGGAGACGACGGTGCGGGTTCGGATGGGTCTGCACACGGGGGAGCCAGTCCGGCTCGAAGAGGGCTACGTGGGCATGGACCTCAACCGGGCGGCCCGGATCGCCTCGACCGCACACGGCGGGCAGATCGTGCTGTCCGACGCCACCCGGCGACAGGTGGCCCCGGGCCTGCCGCCCGAGATGGACCTGCTCGATCTCGGCTCGCACCGGCTGAAGGACATCGACGAACCCGAGCACATCTTCCAGCTGACCGGCCTGGGCCTGCCGGTGGACTTCCCGCCGCTGAAGAGCCTCGGTGCCCAGACCAGCCTGCCGGTGCCGGCGACGCCGCTGGTCGGCCGGGACGACGAACTGGCCGAGCTGCGGGCCGGTGTCGGGCAGGTGGGGGTACGCCTGGTCACCCTCACCGGGCCGGGTGGCGTCGGCAAGACCCGACTCGGGCTGGCCCTGGCCGGATCGCTGAACCAGGCCTTCTCCTCCGGCGTCTTCTTCGTGCCGCTGGCCACGGTGACCAACGCAGACGTGATGTGGAAGGTCATCGCCGACTCGGTCGGCGCCGACACCGACCGGGAGCCGGCCACCACGGTCGTCGAACGCCTGGCCGGCCGCCAGGCGCTGCTGGTCCTGGACAACCTCGAACAGCTGGGTGAGGCGGCCGGCGTCATCTCCGCGCTGCTCGCGGCCGCGCCCGGGCTGACCGTGATCGCGACGTCGCGGCGGCCGATCCACCTGCAAGGGGAGGTCGAGTACGCCGTGCCCGCGCTGGCCGTCCCGGACGGCGGCGACGTGGAGGCGATCGCCGGATCCGCGGCAGTCGCGCTGTTCGTGCAGCAGGCGGGACTGGTCCGGCGGGGCTTCGCCGTGACGCCCGCCAACGCCGCCGACATCGCGGCGATCTGCCGGCGCCTCGACGGCCTGCCCCTGGCGATCGAGCTGGCGGCCTCGCGGGTCAAGCTGCTGCCGCCGCGGGCCCTGCTGGCTCGGCTGGGCGACAGCCTCGACCTGGCCGCCACCGACATCGACCGCCCCGGCCGCCAGCAGACGCTGCGGTCCACCATCGCCTGGAGCTACGACCTGCTAAGCTCGGAGCTGGCCGACGTCTTCGCCAGGATGGGGGTGTTCGCCGGCGGCTGCGACCTCGACGCGGTGGGGGCCGTCGCCTGCCCGCCCGGTGTCGATCCCCTGCAGGCGATCAGCGACCTGCTCGACGCCAGCCTCGTGACGATCACCGAAGCGGCCGACGGCGAACCGCGGGTCGGCATGCTGGTCACCATCGGCGAGTACGCCGTCGACCGGTTGGCCCGCAGTGGCGGCCTGGTCGAGACCCGGCAACGGCACGCGGACTACTACGCCCGTGTCGCCGAGCAGGCCGACGGGCAGCGGCACGGCCCCCACCAGCTCATCTGGCTGGACCGGCTGGAGATCGAGCACGACAACATGCGGTCGGCGCTGACCTGGTCACTCGACAGCGCGGCGGCGGACCGCGCCGGTGACGAGGGGCGGGCGCGCACCGGCCTGCGCCTGGTCAACGCGCTGTCCTGGTTCTGGTACGGGCACAACTACGCGACCGACGGCCGCCACTGGCTGGAGCTGGCCATCGACCAGGCCGCCGGCGAGGAGGGGCCGCAGCTGGCCCAGGCGGTGCACGGCCTGGGCATCCTGCTCCTGCAACAGGGCGAGCACGAGCGTGCCCGGGCGACGCTGGAGCAGAATCTCACGGTTTGGCGCCGGCTGGGCGACATCGCCGGCCTGGCCCGAGGGCTGAACAGCCTCGGCGTGGCGCACCGGTTGCTCGGGCAGTGCGACCTGGCCCGCGAGCGGCTGGCCGAGAGCATCGCGCTGGCACGTGCGGAGGCCGACGACTCCCGTCTGACGACGGCGCTGAGCAACCTGGCCGTCGTGGAGATCGACTGTGAGGAGCCCGAGCGGGCCATGCCGATGCTGCGGGAGGCCATCGCGCTGGATCGCCGGCTCGGTGACCTCTGGGCGGTCGCCAGCGGGCAGGTCAACCTCGCCGGTGCCATGATCCTCGCCGATCGCGCGGCCGAGGCGCACCTGCTGCTCTGCTCGATCGCGGGCGACGTTGCCGCGCAGGGCGACCAGCTGTTGATGTCGGACACTCTGGAGTTGCTCGCAGCGGCGCTGGCCAAGCTCGGTGCCGACGCACGTTCGGCCCGCCTGGCCGGCGCCGGGGGCGCCCTGCGCGAGACCGCCGGACTGCCGATCTCGGCGCCCGACAAGCAGTTGCTCTGGCGGGCCCTCGGGCCGGCAAGGGAACGGATCGGCCACGATGCCTGGAAGCGCGCGTACGCCGCCGGCCAGGAGCTGACCGCGGCCCAGGCGGTCGAGCTGGCACGGCAGCCGGCGGGCCGGCCCTTACCCTGACCTGACCGCGACCGAGGACGTCACCGGAGGTCATCCCTTGGCTGTGCTGTTCGCACTCGCGGCGGCGTTCGCCTACGGGACCTCGGACTTCCTGGCCGGCCTGCTGTCGCGGCGGGCCAGCTTCCTGCTCGTGGGAGCCGTCGCACAGCTGATCGCCATGACTGGCACGCTGGTGGCCCTGCCGCTGACGTCGCCGCCGTCGGCGACGACGGCCGCGCTCGCCTGGGGTACGGCCAGCGGGGCCGGGGCCGCGCTCGGCACGCTGACGCTGTACCGGGGGCTGGCCACCGGCCAGATGGCGGTCGCCGCCCCGCTGTCCGGCGTTGGCGCGGCCGCGCTGCCGGCGGTCGCGGGGTTCTTGCTCGGCGAGCGGCCCTCCGCGGTGGCGGTCGCCGGCATCGTGCTGGCGCTGCCGGCCGTCTGGCTGGTCTCGTCGGCCGACCGGGGTACCCGGGCGGCCGGGCAGAGCCGGCTGGCGGCCGGGGTCGTCGACGGGCTGCTGGCCGGGGTCGGCTTCGCCGTACTCTTCGTCGCGCTCGACCGGGCCGGCGACGCGGCGGGGCTGTGGCCGGTCGCGGCGGGGCAGGTGACGTCGGCCGCCGTGTTGTGCACCGCTGCCGCGGTGAGGCGAGTTCCGCTGCGGCCCGGTCTCCGGCTGACCGGCGGGGCCGCGGCGGTCGGGGGTCTCGGGGCGGCGGCTATCGTGCTGTTCTTCCTCGCCACCCATCGCGGCCTGCTGACCTTCGCCGCCGTGCTCGCCTCCCTGTACCCGGCGGTCACCGTGCTCCTGGCCCGGGTGACCCTCGGCGAGCGGCTGCGGCGCCTGCAGACGGTCGGCCTGGCCCTCGCGGCCACCGCCGTGGTCCTGATCGTGACCGGCTGAGCCGGACGGTGGCGTGGAAGTTCAGCTCGAACGTGACGTGCCAGTCCCCGTCGGTCACGTCCAGGAATCTCTGCCGGGACTTGATGGCTCCGACGTTGTTGACAGGCCGTCGAGCGTAGCTCGCGCTCGAAGCGGTTGGCGTCCGAACACGAGCAGCAGCCGGCCCCGGTGGTGGTGGTTCGGAGAGCGCCGCGACATGACCAGCGGGCCCCCAGGCAGAGCCGCCCCCCAGTCGGGACGTCAGGACCTTGCGCGGCGACTGTCAGATTCGGGGCTTTCAGCGGCCGCCGCAGGGCTTTGGTCCCTGGTCGGGGTTCGGCACCCTCGCGACGATCGAGTTACCGCAGACGGCGCGGTGACCGATCTCAGGAGGGCACCATGAGCATCATCCGGAGCCACTCCCACCAGACCCGCCCCGTCGTACGCAGCGACGACTCCTTCCTGGCCGAGCCGACAGTCGAGGAGACCCCCCGCCACCGCGCGTACCGGTTCACCCTCGGCGCCGTCCGCCTCGCTCTGGGGTGGGTCTTCCTCTGGGCCTTCCTCGGCCACGCCACCACGGGCCCACTGGCCGGCTTCTACCAGAGCTTAGCCGGCGCTGCCTGGGCCGACTGGCTGTTCATGATCGGGCTCGCCGGCATCGGCATCGCCCTCATGCTCGGGATCACCGTCCGCATCGTCGCCTCAGCCGGCGCCCTGCTCGTGGTTCTGATGTGGAGTGCCGCCCTCCCGCCTACCAGCAACCCGTTCATGGACGACCATCTCATCTACGCCGGTGTCCTGATCGTGATCGCCCTGGCCGGTGCCGGCCGGACCCTCGGCTTCGGTCGAGTCTGGGAGCGGATCCCGCTGATCATCCGCTACGGCGCGCTCAAGTAGCAGAGCACTTCCCGGAGCCGGCAACTCACGCGAGGAGCCGGCCCTGGCTCCATCCGACCTGCACAAGAAAAGACGAAGGAGA
Source organism: Pseudonocardiales bacterium (assembly GCA_003244095.1). Taxonomy (GTDB): domain Bacteria; phylum Actinomycetota; class Actinomycetes; order Mycobacteriales; family QHCA01; genus QHCA01. The sequence goes on from QHCA01000381.1 coordinate 6,000, forward strand.
TCACCATGATGATGCACGAGCAGGCAGCTGAGCGGATCGTCGTCGGCGTCGACCAGTCCCCGACCGCCCGATCAATTCTGGAGTTCGCCGTCCGCGAGGCCATCCGGCGGGGAGCCCGCCTGGATGTCGTCACCGCCTATCACGACCCGCAGTACTGGGCCATCGCCTACGGCGTGCCCGCACCGCCGGTCAACCCAGGCCTGTCGTCCATCCTGCTGTCCGGCACGAAGAAGCTGGTCGATGAGGTGGTCGGCGAGATCCCCGGCGGGCGCACGAATCTTGCTGCTATCCGAGTCGATGCCCTGCCCGGCTCGGCGGCCAACGTTCTCCTCGCCGCGGCCGAGGGAGCTGACCTCCTCGTCGTCGGCCACCGTGGACATGGCGGGTTCACCAGTATGGTGCTGGGCTCGGTCGGAATGCAGTGCGTGCTGCACGCACCCTGCCCGATCACGGTCGTACGCCCCACGACGGCGGCGGTGTCCGTACGGAAGTTGGAAGGTGCCCGGTCATGACCGTACGGGTCGGCATCAACGGCTGCGGCCGGGTTGGCCGCGCCTACTACCGCATCGCGCGGCAGCGCGACGTGGAGGTCGTGGCGGTGAACGACCTCACCGACACCTCGACGCTTGCCCACCTGCTCGCCCACGACTCGACGTTCGGCCCGCTCGGCGCGACCGTCGAGGCCGAGTCCGACGCCATCGTCGTCGACGGCCGCCGAGTGCTTGTGACCGCCGAACGCGATCCCGCCTGCCTTGACTGGGGCGCCCTGGGCGTCGACGTGGTGATCGAATCCACTGGCCGCTTCCGGGCCCGCGACGACGCGGCGCTGCACCTGAAGTCCGGGGCCCGCAAGGTCCTGATCTCGGCCCCCGGTAAGGACGCGGACCTGACCGTCGTCCTCGGCGTCAACGGCGGTGAGTACGACCCGCTGCGCCACGACATCATCTCCAACGCGTCGTGCACGACCAACTGCGTCGCACCGATGGCCAAGGTGCTGCACGAGGCATTCGGCATCGAACGCGGCCTCATGACCACCATCCACGCCTACACCAACGACCAGGTGACGTTGGACTCACCGCACAAGGATCCGCGGCGACGCCGCACGGCTGCGGTCAACATGATCCCCACCAGTACCGGGGCTGCCCGCGCCACCGGCCTGGTCATCCCTGACCTCGCCGGGCGGTTGGACGGCGTGGCCGTACGCGTACCGGTCGAGGACGGTTCGTTGACCGATCTGACGGTGCTCGTCGGCCGGGAAACCACCCGCGACGAGGTTAACGATGCCTTCGCGACAGCCGCCGAGCACGACCTGGCAGGGATCCTGCGGTACAGCACCGCGCCGCTGGTCTCCCGCGACATCATCGGCGACCCGGCCTCCTGCGTATTCGACTCCCCGCTCACCCAGGCAGGCGGCCGGCTGGTCAAGGTGTTCGGCTGGTACGACAACGAATGGGCGTACTCCACTCGGCTCGTCGACCTCACCGATTACGTCGCCGGCAGGTTCTGATCGGTCCACTCTGACCAGGATTCATGGCTGGACGGTACGGAGTGTCCCCTGGGGCGGTACCGGTGCTCTGTCACGTTGCGGCTACCGTCGAGCTAACGCGGAACTGACACACGCGACCGCCGCCCCGGGCCTAGGAGACACGCGTGAACGCACTGGACGTGGCGCGGTGGCAGTTCGGCATCTTGACGGTCTATCACTTCTTGGTCGTCCCGCTGACGATTGGCCTCGCGCCGTTGGTGGCGATCATGCAGACGATGTGGCACCGCACCGGGAAGGACCTGTGGCTGCGACTCACGAAATTCTTCGGCAAGCTGCTGCTCATCAACTTCGCCTTGGGTGTGGTCACGGGCATCGTGCAGGAGTTCCAGTTCGGCATGAACTGGAGTGACTACTCACGCTTCGTCGGCGATGTGTTCGGCGCCCCGCTGGCGATCGAAGGGCTCGCTGCGTTCTTCCTCGAGTCGACGTTCCTCGGTCTCTGGATCTTCGGCTGGGACCGCCTTTCCCGACGGGTCCACCTGGCCACCATCTGGGCGGTGGCGGTCGGGGTGAACCTGTCCGCCTTCTTCATCCTCGCGGCCAACTCCTTCATGCAGCACCCGGTGGGAGTGGTCTACAACCCGGAGACGCACCGGGCGGAGCTGACCAGTGTCTGGGCGCTGTTCACCAACCCGACGGCGCTCGTGACCTTCCCCCACGTCATCGCCGGCGCCTGGCTCGTCGCCGGGGCCTTCGTGCTGGCGGTCTCCGCCTGGCATCTGGGGCGCCGTGACAGTGAGGTCGACGTCTTCCGGCCGGCGTTCCGGTTGGGCGTGCTCGCCGTGCTGCTGGCCGGCATCGGGGTCGTGGTCACCGGCCACCTCCAAGGTCAGATCATGGTCAAGCAGCAGCCGATGAAGATGGCGGCCGCAGAAGCGCTCTGCACGACCACACAGGGCGCCGGACTGTCGTTGTTCGCGGTCGGGAGGATCGACACGTCCTGCGACGGGATCAAGCAGGTCACCTTCCCGGGCCTGCTGTCCTTCATGTCCACCAACAACCCTGATGCCACCGTGGAGGGCGTCAACGACTTGCAACGGAAGGCGGCGGCCAAGTTCGGCAAGGGGAACTACGTGCCAAGCCTTCCGGTCACCTACTGGAGCTTCCGGCTGATGATCGGGCTCGGACTCATCTCCGTGTTAATAGCGCTGGCCGGGGCGTGGTTGTCGCGGAGGGGAAGGGTGCCGGATCGTCGATGGTTCCGGCGGGTGGCCGTGTTCACCGTCGTTGCACCGTTCCTGGCCAACTCGTTCGGCTGGATCTTCACCGAGATGGGCCGCCAGCCCTGGGTCGTGGTGCCCAACCCCACGGGCGTGGACGCGGTCCGGATGCTCACCCGAGATGGCGTTTCCCCCCTGGTCGGTACTCCGACCGTCCTCGCCTCACTTATCGCCTTCACGCTCGCCTACGCGGTGCTCGGCGTCATCACGCTCCGTCTGCTGGTGCGCCACGCGAAGGCCGGTCCCGCGCCGGTGACCGACAACGACCTGGCCGAACCTGGGGACCAGAACCCCGACCGGCCGATGGCCTTCGCGTACTGAAAGGGAAGCCGCTCCGATGGCGCTCACCGACGTCTGGTTCATCCTCATCGCGGTCCTGTGGATCGGCTACTTCTTCCTGGAGGGTTTCGACTTCGGCGTCGGCATGCTGCTGCCGGTGCTGGGGCGGAAGGAGACGGACCGCCGCGTGATGATCAACACGATTGGCCCGGTGTGGGACGGCAACGAGGTCTGGCTGCTGGTCGCCGGCGGGGCCACGTTCGCCGCATTCCCGGAGTGGTACGCCTCGTTGTTCAGCGGCTTCTACCTTGCCCTGCTGCTGATCCTGCTGGCGCTCATCGTCCGCGGCGTGGCGTTCGAGTTCCGCCACCATTCCGACTCCCCGCGGTGGAGGTCCGGCTGGGATCAGGCCATCTTCTGGGGGTCTGCGGTGCCGGCACTGCTGTGGGGCGTGGCCTTCGCCAACATCGTCTCCGGGGTTCCGCTGGACAAGGACCACGACTTCACCGGAAGCCTGTTGACGTTGCTGAACCCCTACGCACTGCTCGGGGGGCTCGTCACGCTCGGGCTCTTCACCCTGCACGGTGCGTTCTACCTCGCGCTCAAGACCGACGGCGACGTGCGGCGCCGGGCAAACGACCTGGCCAAGCGGCTCGCGGCCCCGACCGTGGTCGTCTCCGCCGCCTTTCTGCTGTGGACCCAGTTGCGGGAGGGGGGCGCCGTCTCCTGGGCACTGTCGGTCCTCGCCGCGGCAGCACTGCTCGCCGCCGTCGCCGCATCCTGGCGCGGTCGCGAGGGCTGGGCCTTCACCGGCACCGGGCTCACGCTGGTTCTGGCCGTCGCGTCGCTCTTCGCCACGCTCTACCCCGACGTTCTGCCCTCGACCACCGACGCGGCATTCAGCCTCACGACGACAAACGCCGCGAGCAGCAACTACACGCTCACGGTGATGACCTGGGTGGCCGTACTGCTGACTCCGGTCGTGCTGGTGTACCAGGGCTACACCTACTGGGTGTTCCGCCGGCGCATCTCCAACCGCCACCTTCCCGCCCACGATGTCGGCGGCCCCTCAGCGCACCGTGAGTCGACGACGACGCGACCCTGATCAGCCGTGCTACCTGTCGACCCTCGACTGCTGCGGCTGGTCGCGCCGGCGCGTCGATACCTGACGCTGACCGTGGCGTTGGGGTCGGCCACCGCCGGGCTGGTCATCGCGCAGGCCTGGTTGATCGCAACCGTGGTGGCCCGCGCGTTTCAGGACGGCGCCGGGCTCGATGAACTGGGCGCGCCTCTCGCCGTACTGCTGGCCGTCGTTCTGGTGCGCGCCGGGCTGGCGGGTGCTCAGGACATCGCTGGCCACCGTGCCGGCGCCCGGGTCAAGGCACATCTGCGCGAGGCCGTTCTCCGCAGATCGACGCGGCCCGGAGCGCAGCTCCCCAGAAACACTGGCGGAGGGGCCGCGTTGATGACTCGCGGCATCGACGCGCTCGACGGCTACTTCGCGCGGTTCCTCCCCCAGCTCGTGCTCGCCGGCATCGTCCCGGTCGTCGTGCTCGTGCAGATCGCCGTGATCGACTGGGTCAGCGGACTGCTCATCGCGATCACGCTGCCCCTGCTCCCGGTGTTCATGGTCCTGGTCGGGATGCACACACGCGCGAAGACGGCGCGACAATGGCGCACGCTGTCGGTACTCGCGGGGCATTTCCTCGATGTCGTCGCGGGTCTGCCCACACTCAAGGTGTTCGGTCGGGCCCGCGCGCAAGCTGCGGGGATCGCGCGCGTCAGCGACGAGCATCGCAGCGCGACCGCCCGCGTGTTACGAGTGGCGTTTCTGTCCGCGCTGGTGTTGGAGCTGGCGGCGACGCTCTCGGTCGCGGTGGTGGCCGTCAGCGTGGGGCTGCGCCTGCTGGAGGGACGGCTGGAACTCAGGACTGCCCTGGTCGTGCTCATCCTCGCCCCCGAGGCCTACCTGCCGATCCGCAACGTCGGCGCGTCGTTCCACGCGAGTACGGAGGGCCTGGCCGCCGCCGACGAGGTCTTTGCCGTGTTGGCGGCACCGCTGACACAACAGGGGTCGTCGCGCGCCGTGCCCGACCTGTCGACCGCGTCGCTGGTGCTGGCCGGCGTCGCCGTCCGGCGACCGGACGCCGCTGCGGATCGGCTGCCGAGTACCTCGCTCGTTGTAGCGCCGGGAAAGCTGCTAGCCGTGACGGGACGCACCGGGGCGGGCAAGTCGACCCTGCTGGGGCTGCTGCTCGCGAGCATCAGGCCCGACGCCGGGACGATCGGTGTCGGTGCGGTGGACCTGGCAACGCTGGACCCTGCCACGTGGCGGCAGGAGGTCGCCTGGCTGCCGCAGCGGCCGCTGCTGTTCGCGGGCTCGGTCGCCGACAACGTGCGCCTCGGTGAGCCGGATGCGACAGATGACGAGGTGGCCCTGGCCCTGCATCAAGCCAGCGCCGACTTCGTGTCCGGGCTGCCCGGCGGACTGGCAGCACTCCTGGGCGAGCACGGCGCCGGCCTTTCGGCCGGGCAACGTCAACGCATCGCCCTGGCACGTGTCCTGCTCAGGGTGACGCGGCGCGACTGCGGCCTGGTGCTGCTCGACGAGCCCACAGCTCACCTCGACTCGGCGACCGAGGCGCGAGTCGTGGCCGCGATGGTGCGAGCCCTCGCCGGCCGGACGACGGTGGTCGCCACACACCGGATGGCCGTGACAGCTGTGGCTGACCGGGTGCACGGCCTCACCGGTGAGCCCGCAGCGGCGGAGATCGTGGCATGAGTGTTCGGCGCATCGTCAGCCTGGTCCGCACCCGCTGGCCACGCCTCATCCTGGGCGCGTGCGCCGGCCTGTTGGCATCGGCGTGCTCGGTGGCCCTGCTCGCCACCGCCGCCTGGCTCGTCGCCCGGGCGGCGCAGCGGCCGTCGATCATCGTGCTGTCAGTGGCCGTCGTCTCCGTACGCGCGTTCGCCCTGGGGCGGGCCATTTTCCGCTACGTCGAGCGGCTCGTGACCCATGACGTCACGCTGCAGGTCCTCTCCGACCTGCGCGTGGCGATATTTCGCCGGCTGGAGCGGCTGGCGCCCACGGGACTGCCGGTGTTCCGCAACGGGGACCTGTTGGCTCGCCTGGTGTCCGACGTCGAGGCAGTCCAGGACGTCTTCCTGCGTGCTCTGCTGCCCTGGGTCACGGGCGTCCTCGTGGCCCTCCTGTCGGCAGCCGGAGTGCTGCTCGTGCTGCACAGCGCCGGCACCGTGCTGGTCGCGGTCACCCTGCTCGTGGCGGTTGTCGTCCCCCGCTTCACCCGTCGCTGGTCCCACCGCGCCGAAGCCGGCGCACTCGAGGCTCGAGGCCAGCTGAGCGAGGACGTTGTCGATACATTCGAGAGGCTGCCCGAGCTAGTCGCCTACGGAGCGGTCGAGCGTCGCCTCGCCGGTCTGGCCGACACTGAGCGTCGCCTCCTGCGGCATCTCGACTCGGCCGCCCGGATCAGGGGCACTGGAGCCGCTGCCGTGACATTGGCGACGGGCGCCGCGGTCTGGTGCGCGCTCGTCCTGGGCGTGCCTGCCGTGCGTACGGGTTCATTGTCTGCCGTGCTCCTGGCCGTGGTGGTGCTCGTGCCGCTCGCCCTCGCAGAGGTCTTCGCCTCTCTCGCGCTTGCTGCGGGTGAGTTGACGCGGGGGGCGGGTGCCGCCGGACGGGTCGTCGACGTGCTCGACACCCCGGACCCGGTGGCCGAACCTGGTCGGCCCTCCCAGATGCCTGCTGCGCCGTACGACGTCTTCGTGGCCGGTCTCTGGGCGCGGTGGCCGGGGCAGGAGGACGACGCGCTATGCGGTGTGGACCTCGACCTGCCAGCCGGCCGCAGGTGCGCGATCGTGGGCGAGAGCGGCAGCGGCAAGACAACGTTGGCGATGGCTCTGCTGCGCTTTCTTGACCCCGGAGCCGGACGCGTCACGCTCGCCGGCGTGGACACCCGCGAGCTCGACAGCGACGCGGTGCGCCAGGTGGTGGGCCTGCTGGCGCAGGACGCGCACATCTTTGATTCGACCGTCTGGGAGAACGTGCGCCTGGCACGCCCCACCGCGACGCGGTCTGAGGTTCGTGCCGCCCTGGGCAAGGCGCGGCTGCTCGACTGGGTGGACAGCCTGCACGATGGGCTGGACACCTGGGTGGGCGAGCACGGCGACCGGATGTCCGGCGGCGAGCGCCAGCGATTGGCACTGGCTCGCGTCTTGCTGGCCGACTTCCCGGTGGTCGTCCTCGACGAACCAGTGGAACACCTCGACCAGAGGACAGCCGACACACTGCTCACCGATCTGCTCGGCGCCACGCGTGATCGCACGGTGTTGGCGATCACCCACCGCCTGCAAGGTTATGAGGATTTCGACGAGATCGTGGTCCTGCAGGACGGGAGAGTGGCCGAACGCGGCACGCATCAGGAGCTGATGCGAATCGACGGGCGCTATCGCGCGAGCTACCAGCAGGAGCTGGCAACGAGTCGGCGCCAAATTGCCTGATTGCGCTGGGTTCAGCCCAGACCGTCGCCGGGCGTAGCTGAACCGCCGATCATGGATTAGGTTGGGCGCCCCCGGTCTCGTCCGTCATGGACGCGGAGATGTCTGCTCGCGCCCGCAGCTACCCGTCCTGGCCGGGAACGAACCGTAGCGGCAGGGCGACCGGACCGATGATGCCAATCGGCGGCCGCCATGTCACAGGGCCGGCAACGGTGAAGTCGCCCAGACGGGCAGCCAGGATGGGTAGCGCCTCGCACATCTCTGCGCGGGCCAGCCCGGCGCCCAGGCAATAGTGCACCCCGCCTCCGAAGGTGAGCTGGGCCGGACGGGGCACTGTGACGTCGAAGGAAGGGTCGCCGAAGACCGCCGGATCGGTGTTGGCCACCGCGGCGAGAAGGGTCACCTGCGACCCGGCGGTGATTTCCAAACCTTGGAAGGTGAAGTCCTGAATTGCCCACCGGCTGGTGGCGGGCACTGCGGGGCGGACCCGCATGACTTCCTCGACGGTCCCGGCGGCCAACTCTGGCCGTGCCCGCAGCAGCGCCCACTGCTCAGGGTGATCGGCGAAGGTGGCCATCGCCAGGCCGAGTTGGTTTCGGGTCGTGTCCTGCCCGGCGAACACCAGCCCGGTCACCAGCAGACGCAACTCCGCACTCGTCAGGCGCTCCCCTTCGGCTTCGGCTACGAGCAGCGCCGAGATCAGGTCGCCTGCCGGCTTCTGCCTACGGCGGTCTACCAGTTCGTCACACACCCTGATCAGCCCAGCCAGCGCAGCCTCGATGCGCTCCCGGTGCTGTCCTGCGGTGAAGCTGAAACCCAACCCGATGTCGGTGGCGTAGCCCAAGAAGTCGTTGAAGTCCTCCGCCTGGACACCGAGCAACTCGGCGATCACCCACGCCGGATACGGCTCGGCGAACGCCGCCATGAACTCGCAGCCACCGGTGCCGGCGAACGCGTCGATGAGCCGGTGCGCGGTCTCGCGCATGAACGGACGAAGCCGGTCGATGCTGCGCTGGTTGAACGCGGCGCTCACCAGCCGACGAAGCCGGAGATGGTCTTCGCCCTCCCGGCTGAGCAGACCACCTGCCATCCACTCGGCGAAGGGCCCGTCGCTGATCCCCGTCGCCGCCAGGGTCTGCGCGCTGCCCTGGATCAGCCGGCGATCTTTGAACAACTCCGAGCATTCGCCGTACCGCAGCACCGCGATACCAATCGGGGTCCGGGCGTACCAGTGCGCCTGAGCAGCGGCCCGAACAGGCGCCGAGTCCACCCGGAAGTCCGGGTCCACGATGTCCAGAAAGGCTACGTCGACGTCTGCGGTCGTACCCGGAACCCGGTCCTGAAGATTCTTAGCCACCGGCCGCCCGTCCCTCCTGTGCACCCGTTTGGGTGGCTTAAAGGATCGTCATACGATTTCCCCCAGTATAGGGCAATCAGCCGGGGCCGCCGCTGTCGAGACTGCCCGGGTCAGGCAGCCGAGGAACGGGGCAAGGCACGGCTGGATCACTCATGACGGTTATCCGGACGGCCCGAATCCCCGCGCTCGCCCGTGAGTTCCGTTCACGAGCGCTCCCGAGCCGCAGGTGGCAGGGACCTTCGACCCTGGGGGCGAACGCTCTGTCGGAGGTTCACTGAGGCGGAGGTGAGTCTGCAAATGCTGACAGGCCCGAAGGGATCGCCGGCCGCGAACGTGACGCTGTACTGGTTGCCGCTCGGCGCGGGTGGTCAGTCGGTTCGTTGGAACGGCCGGGTGTTCGAGGCGCTCGTTGCGCGCCACCAGCACCGGCCGGCTTGCGACCTCTACCACTCCGCTCTTGAGGTGCGCCTCGGTGGCGACCTCTTCGTGATTGAGATGACCCCCGTGTGGGGCGAGGGGGCTGCTGACCGTGGGGTGGTACTGGAAGGCCCGGTCGGATCGCGCTGGCTTGGTCGCTCCGCACTGTTTCGGTACGAGGTTCGACGCTGGCGAGATGGCGTGATTCCCGACATCGGGGAGGCGGTCGCCGGCCCCCAGCAAGTCAGCCACGACCTCGCTCGCGCGCAGGAGTTGTTGCAACTGGTGCCCCGCGTGCCTGCTCTGACCTGGGGTCGCGACGAGCTGCACGTGGGCGACATGTGGAACTCGAACTCGCTGACCTCGTGGCTGCTCGCTAGCAGCGGTCATGCGGAAGACAGCATCGAACTTCCCGCGCACGGCCGGGCCCCTGGATGGAACGCCGGTCTTGCCGCCGCAGCACGCCGCTCGGCAGCCGCCCTCAGCTCCCCGGCTGCATGCGGAATCCGCGTTCCTTCGTCGCGCCTGTGAAGAGAGTCTGGTGACTCCAGTCCGCCCATCCTCGTCACACCATTCGTGGCGAACGCGCACGGCCACGAGGCGGCCTCGGCCGTCGCGCTCCCCATCGGAGCCCTTTTCATCGCCGTGCTCGCTGTCCTTTGCCGGCTCCCGCGACAAGTGACCGCCGACCCCAGCGCGGACCAGGGCACGATTCAGTGATGGCCGCTGCCGACACAATTCACCCAGGTCGGAAGTGGACCGATTGGGAAGCCCGGCTGCGCAACGCGCCTGCATCGGCGCCCGCGCTGTTCAGCGGATCGGACCTCGACGGGCTGCCCGAACCGGTTCGGCGCTACCTGACGCGAGCGATCGCCCCGGACACGAGGCTTACTCGATGTGTCCACCTGAGGATGCGCGGCAGCATAAAGCTCCGGCGCTGGTTGCCGTTCCGTGCCCGCCAGATCCTCAGCCCCCATGACGGGTTCATTTGGGCTGCCCGCGTCGCCGGTGTGATCGCGGGCTCGGACCGTTACCTCGACGGCGACGGCGGGATGGACTGGAAGCTGGCCGGCTTGGTTACCCTCGTCCATCAGGACGGCCCCGACGTGTCCCGCAGCGCAGCCGGACGAGGAGGCGCCGAGGCGGTCTGGCTCCCGACCACCCTGCTGCCACGCTTTGGGGTGCGATGGTCGGCTCAAGACGACACGCACATCACCGCCAGCTACCAGCTCGGGGACACCCCGATCGTGATCTGCTACACCCTCGACCCGGACGGGTACATCACTTCGTTCGTGTTCGACAGGTGGGGCGACCCCGACAGCACAGGGTTGTGGGCGTGGCACCCCTTCGGGGGTGAGATCACTGCCCAACGCACCTTCGGCGGCCTGACCATTCCCGGTTCCGGCCGGCTCGGTTGGCACTTCGGAACGGACCGCTGGCCCAGCGGCGAGTTCTTCCGCTACCAGGTCACGCAGCTACAACCGACCCCGGACAGATGACGGATCCGGAAGTCATCGCCCTGGTGAAGACACGGTAGAGCTCGCGGGTGATGCAGTGCTGGGAGGCCGCGCCACGTTTCATGTCACGGACACGAACGGGTCGGATGGATCAACTCGGGACGGGGGCGACCGCTCTGGTGGAACGTACAAAGGCGTTTAGGTCCGTGGCGGAACGCGCGTGGCTCCAGAGGTATCCTTGGCCGAAGCCGCAACCCAGCCGCTTGAGAGCGGCGAGTTGTTGCTCGGTCTCGACACCTTCGGCGATAGCCACGATTCCGACCGCGTGAGCCAACCCGACGACGCTGGCAACGATGGCCGAGTCATCGGCGTCTGAGTCCAAGCCCCGCACGAAGCTGCGATCGATCTTGAGCTGGTCGATCGGAAACCGCTTGAGATAGACCAGACTCGAGTAGCCGGTGCCGAAGTCGTCGATCGCCAATTGCACGCCCAGTCCCTTCAACTCGGTCAGGATGGTCAGGGCCGCCTCGGCATCGTCCATCAAGACGCTTTCCGTCACCTCGAGCACGAGCGTTGCCGGGTCGATGCTGGCCTCGTGGAGCGCTTCGGAGACGAGGCTGACCAGGTCGCTGCCCTTGGCCAGCTGCCGTGCGGAGACGTTGACCGACATATGCAGCGGGCCGCCGGTGGCGCTGGCGCTGTCCCAGCGCGCCGCCTGATGGCATGCCCTCTTCAGCACCCAGGAGCCGATGTCACCGATGAGTCCCGCGTTCTCGGCGATGGATACGAACGTATCGGGAAGGAGCAGGCCACGCCGCGGGTGCTGCCAGCGGATCAGGGCTTCTACGCCGAGCATGGCCCCGCTGAGGAGCGAGAACACCGGCTGGTAGTGCACGCGCATCTCACCGCGGGTCACAGCCTGGCGGAGGTCAGCGATCACCCCGAGCCGGTCGCTCGCCACTTGACGCAAACCTTCGTCGAACAGCTCCATCCGGTTGCGACCGCGTTGCTTGGCGAGGTACATCGCCGCGTCGGCGTCGCGTAGCAGCTCACCCGGATCGGCGGACGCGGCAAAGGCGACACCGATGCTCAACGACAGCGGTATCTGGTGACCGCTGACCTCCAGCGGCTCGGCGACCATCGCCAGCACCCTGGCTGCGAGCCCGAACGCGGCCGGCTTGTCGAGGAATTGATCGCACAGGATGACGAACTCGTCACCACCGATCCGCGCGACGGTGTCAGCCGGCCGGACGGCAGCGCGGAGGCGGATCGCGACGGCCTGCAACACCTCGTCTCCGATGTGGTGACCGAACGTGTCGTTGACCTCCTTGAATCCGTCGAGGTCGCAGAATAGTGCGGCGACCTCGCCTCCCCGCCGACCACGGGCGAGCGCCTGGTCGATCCGGTCCATTAGCAGGTTGCGGTTGGGAAGTCCGGTGAGTGCGTCATGCAGCGCCTGATGTGCCAGTTCCTCCTCCGCATGCCGTAGGCCACTCACGTCCGAGATCATGCAGAGTGAGCCGGCTTGCCCGCTGTCAGGCTGGATGACGGGCGCGGTGGAGACGAGCAATTCTATGGTTCTGCCGTCTAGCCGGGTCGCTGTCACCTCGAATTGCGCCGGGCCCGGGGCCTGTTGCGTCCCGGCGGGGCGAGTGACGGCGGAGCCGAGGAACCGTGCGGCATCCATGCCGACGAGCGTGCCCGTGTCACGTCCCAGGAGCTCAGCCGTGCGCGGGTTGGCGAAGGTGAAGAGTCCCGTGTCGTCGAGGAGGCTGATTCCCTCATGGGCGTTCTCGACGATGGTCCGGTAGCTCTCTTCGCTGCTGCGTAGGGCTTGCTCGGCGACCCATCCTTCGGTGACGTCCTGGGTGTGCACGACGACGAGGTCCGGCGGCACGGGAACCATGGTGACGTTCAGATGCTGCAACCCTCCGCCCGGGCCCGGAGACACCGACTCAAGATCGACCACCTCCTGCTCGGCCAGGCATCTCCTCAACGCGGCGAGCATGTCGGGTGCGTCGCGGTAATACGCAGTGGCGCAGTGGCCGTTCGCTGCCGCGACCGCACCGGCCGTGAGCACTTCCGCGGCCACGTTGTAGTCGATCAGGACGAGCCCGGCATCAGCGTTTTGCCAGGTGAATGCCGGTACGGGCGCTCCCTTGTACAGCGCTCGGAAACGTTGTTGGCTGGCCTGGACCTCCCGCAGTAGGTTGTGCTCGGCCGTCAGGTCGGTGAAGGTCAGGCAGGTCAGCCGCTCCTCGTCGACGTCCAAGCGGGAGATGCCGACCTGGACGGTGACCGCCCGCCCGTCGGGGCCCGTGAGGTCCAACTCGATGGTGGCGCCCAGGACGGCCGAGTCGATAGCAGCGGACAGCCCCGGCCGGCCGGGCCTCGTAACGAACGCATTCATCGGCCGCGCCACTATTCTTGACGTCGAGCAGCCGAGCAGGTCCCCCAACCGGCCGTTGGCATACAGCACGATGCCAGCGGCCGACACCGTGGCAGCCCCCTCCTGCATGGTTTCAACGAAGATCCGGTAGGGCCGGTCGGCGCTGGAGAGGGTGAACACCTGCGCACCCGGGGCGCCGGCCTGGACGACAACGGCGTCGACTTCCCCCTGGCGGATCGCCCGCAGCGTTTCCTGCGCCTCCAGGAGGCGCTCATGTGTGCCGGCAAGGTCCGCCAGGTCGGCGCGCGCCTGACGCAGACTCTCGGTGAGGTCGGCGCGCTCGCCCCTGCCGACGGCTACATTCGCGGGACTCTCGGCAGACGCCGCCCTGGCACGAGCTGCGCTGTCCTCGCTAGCCAACCGCGCCGCTGGACTCTGGGGCCGGATCGCCCACCGGCTCGATGTCGAGCGCGACCAGGACCCGTCGAGTATCGGATAGATCCCCGACCAGCATGCGCTTCGGCAGCGGGCTGTCCTTGACGAGCGTGGGGGACGCGAGCACTCCCCGGCTCTTGACGAGGTCAGGATTGCGGTGCACGTCGACGACGGCAAGTCGGTAGCGGCCCGACAGGTACGTGTCACCCAGCGCGCGTACGTCAGCCACGGCGCGGGCGGACAGGGCGGAGGCGCCTGCGACGAACAGTGTCAGCTCGTACCGAGCCAATCCCAACTCGGCCAGCGCATGCTCGAATTGCGCGAGTGTGCTGTCGCCGGTGCCTTGCGATGGGTTCATGGGGAGAGGGTGTCCACCTGCAGGCTGAGCATGACCCGGTCGGTGTCGGACAGGTCTCCGATGATCTTCCGCATGGGTTCTGGCAGCGATCGCACGAGTGTCGGGATGGCGATGATGTCGTCGTCCCGGGCCAACAGAGGCCGCTTCACCAGATCGATGATCTCGATCTCGTAGCGGCCCGCCAGATGCTCCTCGCACAGCGCACGGAGGTTGGCGAAGGCCTTCAGGGACTTGGGTGAGGCACCTGCTACGTACAGCCGAAGATGCCAGAGCTCCGGCCCGCGGTCTGCGGTACGAAAGTCCATTCCGGCCGTCATCAGTCGACCGCGGATGCTTCGACAGCGCCCGTACCGTCCGCGTCGGCGCTGCGCAGCCGGCCCTGCTCCACTCGCTCCTCCTCGCGCACCTCTCCTGCACTCGACCCCTGTTGGCGTAGGCGTTCGACGATGTCGGCCTCTGCCTGGAACTCCCGCCACATGATCGCCGCTTGTGCTTCGACGGACTTGCGTCGGCGTTCGAGATTGAGTTGGCGTTGCTCGATGTCCTGCTTCAAGGCAGTCGCCTTCGAGCGCTCGTCCGCCTCTTGTGAGGCCCGGGCAGAGCCGGTGAGGACGTGGTGCTGCCCGACGTAGACGTCGATGAATTCGATCCCGTCATCGGTGATGAGGAACTCGCGTACCTGGTTGGAATGCGCCATGCCGCGGGACTTGAGAATGTACAGCGCGCGGTTGCGCTCACCGTTGCCGTCGATTGCCTTGACGAGAAGCCACGTGTCGATGAGGGAGGCGATCTGCTGGTCCGAACTGGTCAGCTCCGAACCCGAGCTCAGGCCGGAGAAGATGGCGGTGATCCCCTGTCCCTTGAGGTAGTCGATCTCCCGAGTCAACATGGCGGACACCTCGATGCCCTGGCCGGCGCCGATGAGGTTGGTGATCGGGTCCATCGCAACCAGCGAGGGCTGGAAGTCCTCCACCAGCGTCTGCATCGCCAGCAGGTGTGCCTCCAGGCCCAGGACGCTGGGTCGAACGCAGTGGAACTGCAACAAGCCGGCAGCCATCCACCGGGCTAGGTCGATGCCGACGGAGGCCATGTTCCGGATGATCTGTGGAGCCGACTCCTCGAACGCGATGTACAACGCGCGCTCACCGCGGGCGCAGGCAGCCTCGCAGAACTGCGCGACGATCGTCGACTTGCCGGTGCCGGCGGTCCCGCTCACGAGGATCGAGCTGCCCCGGAAGACACCCGGACCGCCCAGCATGCCGTCGAGCCTGGCGTTTCCGGTCGAAACACGCTCCTCGGAAACCGCATGTTGCAGGCCAAGTGATGTGATCGGTAGGACGGACAGGCCGTGCTCCCCGATGAAGAACGGGTATTCGTTCGTGCCGTGCAGGGAGCCGCGATACTTCAAGATCCGCAACCTCCGGGTGGACGTCTGTTCGATGACCCTGTGGTCGAGAACGATCACGCAGTCTGAGACGTACTCCTCGATCCCGTGACGGGTCAGCGCGCCCTCACCGCGTTCACCGGTCACCACCGCGGTCACGCCACGCTCCTTGAGCCAACCGAAGAGCCGGCGCAACTCCGATCGGACGGTCGCCGCGTCGGAGAACGCGCCAAACAGGTTCTCGATCGTGTCAAGCACCACTCGCCGGGCCTTCACCGCGTCGATAGCCGCCCCAAGCCGGATGAACAGGCCGTCGAGGTCCCATTCACCGGTTTCGTCCATGTCGGCGCGCACAACGTTGACGTGATCCACAGCAAGCAACCCGTCCGCCTGCATACGAGTCAGGTCGAACCCGAGTGAGGCGACGTTCGCCGCCAGGTCCCCGGCGGTCTCCTCGAAGGCAAGGAACACCCCAGGCTCGCCGTACTCGGTGATGCCTCGCACCAAGAACTCCATGCCCAGCAGGGTCTTTCCGCAGCCAGCAGGTCCGCAGACGAGCGTCGGACGACCTCGCGGCAGACCGCCGCCAGTGACCTCGTCGAGACCGGCGATGCCGGTCGGCGCCTTCGGGAGCAGCGGCCGCTCGACCCAACTGACCGCGCTCGGCACGGGATGAGAGATGACAGCAGTCACGTAACCCCAACCTTCGGTTCTGGACGCGCCGCCCAACGACTTCTCGACAGCAGCTCTCAACGAAGCCCCATTGCCCGAGGCCTACCCGGTTGCAACGAGCGGGCTGTCCACCCCTTGGGCCGTCGCCCGCTGCCTACTGAACGTAGCAGATCAAACACTTTCAGTAGTCATACACATGAACGAACGGCGTCCCCCACCTGGCGATGGCGTCTTCTGGTCGCCGTCCGCGCGGTCGCCACAGGAGCGATCCGGCGCCGACCAGCGCGATCAGCAGGCACAGCCAGGCAAACCAGTCGCCCCAGCGTGTGTAGAGCGTGGTGGCCGAGCGCAGCGGGACGGTGGCGCTGACCACGGTGGCCGCGGACCCGTCGTCGGCTGGCCTCTGGGCGAGCAGCCTGCCGCGTGGATCCGTCACGGTCAGATACCCCCACCGGGCTGTGCGGGCCACTCCGTAGCCGTTCTCGACACCGCGCAGGTATTGCACCCGGCTCTGAGAAGTCTTGTCGACCGTGAAGTCAAGGGCCGGGACGAGCATGAGTACGGCGCCGCCGCGGGCGTAGCTCCGGCCGAGGATCGGATGGCCCATGTCGGCGCAGATGGCCACGCCGATTCGATGCCCGCCGATCGACGCGAACGCGTCGGTGTGCCCGGTGGTGAGGTCGTCCTCCGCTCCGGGCAGCAGGTACTGCTTGCGGTACGAGGTAGGCGAGCCACCGCTGGCCGGGTACACCAGGGCCATGTTGTAGATCCTGCCGGAGGCATGCAGTTCCAGGCCGACGACGACGCTGACGTGCGATGCGCGCGCGGCGGCAGAGAACCGAGCCGACACATCAGGCAGGTTCCGGTCGTCGACGATGAGGTCCTTCTCGGGGAACACGGCTACGTCGGTGCCTTGCCGAAGTTGCCCGAGCGCGGCGATGTCAGCACCAAGCAGTTGCTGACCGGCCTCGTCGCGCACATCGACGACCGGGCTGGACGCCGGGAGATGGGTGGAGACGAGAGCGACGTGAATAGCGGCGTTGCCGTCGTCTCGGGTGAGCCGGACGACACCGTAACTCAGCGATGTCGCGACCATCGCGCTCGCGACAACGGCGACCCGGAGCCGGGCTGTCCGGGGCGCGCCGGGAGCGAGGAACGCCGCTGCCGCGGCCGGGACGAACGCGACCAGGAAGCTCAGGCCCCAGATACCGGTTGCAGAGACGACCTGGACGATGACCAGGAAGCTCGCCTGACTCGGCGCGAGGCTCCAGTTCGCTCCTCCGGGGGCGACCGTGGCCACGGCATATTCGGCAGCGGCGAGGGTGGCCGCGAAGGTCAGCGCGGCCAATGTCAAGCGCTCGCGGGCAATGAGGCCGCGAAATGCCATGACCGCCGCGCAGAATAGTGCCGAGGTGCCCAGCACGACTCCGGCGATGCCCAGTACGGGGAGCCCGAGCTCGGACAGGTAATAGCCCGCGATGTTCGTCGTACCCGCCAGGTAGGCGACGAACGCCGCAATGCCGGCCACTCGTGCGCCGACCCTGGGGGCCAGCCACAGGACCGGCACCGGCGCCATCCAGGTGAGCGATGCGATCGGGTTCAGCCCGGTGCCGAAAAAAAAGAGCGCGCCAGAGCAGATGGACAACAGTGCAGCGAGCAGGATCGGCGGCCGGCCGTGCTCAGGATCGAAGGCCGTCGACAATCGTCTGCACAGCCTTGTGGCAGAGGCTACGAAACAGCGACTCGTCGAGGTCAATTCGGTCTCCGTCACGTAGTTGAATGAGCCCGTGCAACACAGCAGCGATAATCAGCGACTGCTCCCACACGTCGATGGCCCGATACTCGCCGCGCCGGATCCCTTGTTGCAGAGCCTCGGCAACGACGGTGAGAGTCGGAGACTGTCCCGACCGGAAATCTCGCGGAAAGGTCCGCGCTCGCGGCCGGCGTTCGGTGAACAAGAGCGCGTACAGCCGCGGGCGGCCCAGCGCCAGGTCGAGGAGCTCTGAGACCGCGTCGGCAAACAGCTGGTCCAGATCTGTGGAGGCGGATATCCGGCGCAGTGTCCATTCCTCGGCCAGCGCGCCGAACTCAGCCTCGGCAACGGCCTGGAGTAAGTCGCCCCGGTCTGCATAGTGGCGATAGATCGTCATCGGCGTCACGCTGACCGCGGACGCGACCTTGCGCATAGTCACGCCGGACGATCCTTCCGCGACGACGATCGCGCGAGCCGCAGCGAGGATGTTCGCCGCAGTTGAGCCAGCCATGTCTACACCGTATACATGGCGATGGGGGGGTCAAACGCGACGGTGTCACAACCGTGGGGTGGTGGCGCGAGAACGAGCGGAGGCGCCCTCACCGCCGCCCCAATATCCCAACCGACGCTCGCGGCCACCGCCGTGGTCCTGATCGTGACCGGCTGAGGATGATGCACCGCATGGCTGGCATCGGCACCGCGTGGTTGGCCCGGCAGCTGAGCCATCCGAGGGGTGTCGGTGGGCGTCTCGTCGGGGCCGCGCTCAACCGCGACAACCGCGACACGGTCACCGCGGCCGTCGAGGCACTCGACCTGCAGGCCGGCGAGGTGGCCCTGGACATCGGGTTCGGCGGCGGTGTCGGGCTGCCGGTGCTGCTGGCCGCGGTCGGCACCGCAGGCCGGGTCCATGGCGTGGATATCTCGGCCACGATGCTGGCCCGGGCGAGCCGGGCCCACCGCCGCGACTGCTCAGCCGGCCGCCTGCACCTGCACGCCGGCTCGATCACCGGGCTGCCCCTCGACGACGGCTCGATCGACGCCGCCATGACCGTCAACACGATCTACTTCGTCGCCGACCTCGATCTGGCCTTCGCCGAGGCGGCCCGCGTCCTGCGCCCGGACGGTCGCTTCGTCGTCGGCATCGGCGACCCCGTCGCCATGCGCAAGATCCCGGTGGTGCGGCACGGCTTCCGGGTACGACCGGTCACCGAGGTCATGGACGCGCTGGCAAGGGCCGGCCTGCACGTGATCGCCCACCGGCGGTTCGGCGACAGTGCCGCGGCACCCCACCGGTTGCTCGCCCGCCGCCTCGGATGAGCGTCTTCCGCGGAAGCCGGTTGTTCACAGGTGCTCAGCGGTGTTCGTGCCGCTCGCTGTCGTCCTCCATGAGCTGGTAGATCCGGCCCTGCACGCTCTCGACCCGCGGGACGTGCTGCAGGACGACCTGGCCACGCTCGCCGGCCGACTCGACGATCAGCGTGCCGCAGCCCAGCAGCCGTTCGAAGAACGAGTGCTCGAACGACACGTCGTTGATCCTCGACAGTGGCACGTCGCGGCCCGAGCGGGACAAGATCCCCCTGCGGATCAGGACCCGGTGCGAGGTGACCACGAAGTGGGTCGTCTGCCAGCGCATGAACGGCAGCAGGGTGAAGATCACCACGATGAGCACGACCGCGGCGAGGATCGTGTAGCGCAGCGGAGTCGAGTCGGTCTGTGCTGCACCGAACGCGCCGGCGCCGACGGCGCCAAGGAAGATCACCACGGGCCAGAACAGCATCTTCCAGTGGGGATGCAGCCGTGAGATGACTTCCTCGTCCTCCGCGAGCAGGCGATCCGGGTAAGGCATGCGTCCTCCCTGTTGTCGGGTCGCAGCGTACTCACCGTGTGGCGGGTCGTACGTGAACGACATCACCGGCCGCCACCGGCGTCCGCGTACCGTCATCGGCCACCACGACCAGGCGCCCGTCCGTGTCGACATCGACCGCGGCACCGGTCAGGTCACCCGAGGGCAGCACGACGCGTACCCGCTGACCGACCGTCGCGCAGGCAGCCAGATACCGCGGGCGGGCATCCTCGCCGCCCAGCCACCCGACGTATTCCTCGGCGAATGCCTCCAGGATCGCCACCAGGAGCAGTGCCCGGTCCGTGCAGGCGGCCTCCTCCAGGGCCAGCGAGGTCGCCTCCCCCGGCAGCTCGGCCTGCCGGCTGGTCACGTTGAGCCCCAACCCGATCACCACGGCATCGCCGACG
>QHCA01000382.1 GCA_003244095.1 Pseudonocardiales bacterium
GCGCGGCTGGCCTGGGTCAGCGATGCCTTCCTGGGGCAGGCGCTGTACCGGGCCAAGGCCCGGATGCAGGCGCTCGGCGTACCAGTGCTGCCGCGGCTGGCGCATCGGCTGGCCATGGCCATCGCTCAGATCTCGATCGGCGACCCGGTGGTGATCGGTCCGGGCATCTACATCATCCACGGCCAGTTCGTCGCCGACGGGCTGGTTGAGATCGGCTCGGGCGCGGTGATCGGGCCCTTCGTCACGATCGGCCTGCGGGCCGGCGACGTACGCGGCGCGACGATCGAACCGAACGTGAGCATCGGAACGGGGGCCAAGGTGATCGGCGGGGTTCGGATTGGCGCCGGGGCCCAGGTCGGAGCCAATGCGGTCGTGGTCGATGACGTGCCCACGGGCGCGACCGTCGTAGGAGCACCGGCCCGCGCGCACGCACGGGCTGAGGCTTCGACGTAGTAACTTCTTCACCCGTGTGGACATTGAAGTCAAGGCGCGCGAAGCCGCCGGTGGCGCGCAGCGAAGCCGAGCTGGCGGCCGAGATCGCGACGCTGACGCAACGCAACCAGGCGCAGCGCAGCTCCGAGGTCGAACAACGCCTGCTCGAGCTGCGTCATGACCTGGGGAGGCGCCGGATCGCCGCCGGCGCTGGCACCCCGGCGCAAGCTCCCCCCGACGCCGAGAATCTGCCGCCCTTCGCCGGAGAGCTGCCGGAGGTCAGTGCGGCTGACATCACCCCCGAGCTGCTGCGCGCCGGCATCCTGCGCGACGGCTGCCTGCTCGTCCGCGGATTGATCGAGCGCCAGACCGCGCTGCAGTTTGCGGCCGAGATCGACCGCGCGTTCGCCGAGCGCGAGCAACAGGACGCCGGCGGACGGGCGGCCGATGGCTATTACCAAGAGTTCGAGCCCCACCCCGAGTCCGGTGAGCCGATCGCCCGCGAGTGGATCAAGATGGGCGGAGGGGTGCTGGCCGTTGACAGCCCGATGCTGGCCTTCAAGATGTTTGAGCTCTTCGACGGAAGCGGCCTGCCGGAGCTCGTGCGGGGTTACCTCGGCGAGCCGCCCCTGATCTCGGCTCAGAAGACGACACTGCGCCAGGCGGCTCCCTCGGTACCAGGGGCCTGGCATCAGGACGGCGCCTTCATGGGCGAGGTGCGGGCGTTGAACCTCTGGCTGTCGCTATCGCGCTGCGGGGACGTGTCGCCCGGCCTGGACATCGTCCCGCGCCGGCTGGATCAGTTCGTGTCCACGGGCACCGACGAGGCGATGCTCGACTATCAGGTCTCCCAGAAGGCGGCCGAGGCGGCCGCCGGTGACCGGCCGATTGTGCGACCCATCTTCGAGCCGGGCGACGCCGTCTTCTTCGACGATCTGTGCTTGCACAAAACCGGGTCTGACCCGTCGATGCCCAACCCGCGCTACGCGATCGAGAACTGGTTCTTCGGCGGCTCCGCGTTCCCCGGCGAGTATGCGCCGATCGCCGTTTAAGCGGCCCCCGCCGGCCCCCGAGACCGGCTTCACGGGCTCCGACGACGAGCTGCGGGCCGAGATCGAGCGCCTGCGCCGGACCGATCGAGCCGGCTCCGATCCGCTCGTACAGCGGCGGCTGCTCTGGCTTCGTCACCTGGCCGGGATCCGGGAGCTCGATCGTGCGGGCCCCGAGCCTGAGTACCCCCGTCCGGACGCGTCGAGCCTCCCGGCCTACGACGGGGGGCTGCCCGAGGTCTCGCCCGCGTCGCTGACCCCCGGGCTCCTGCGCGCCGGAATCCTGCGCGACGGCTGTCTGCTCGTGCGGGGGCTCATCGACCGCAGCGCCGCGCTGCGCTTTGCTGGCGAGATCGAAACGGCGTTTGCAGAACGCGAGAGGTTCGACGAGGCCGGCGAAGCCGCGCCGGGCTACTACGAGGAGTTCACGCCTGATTCGCGCTTTGATCCGTACCTGGGGCGGCCGTGGATCAAGATGGGCGGCGGCGTGTACGCCGCCGATTCGCCGCGCCTGAGCTTTCAGATGATCGAGCTGTTCGGAGCCGCCGCCCTGCCGGCGCTGGTCTCGAGCTACCTGGGGGAGCCCGCTCTGATCTCAGTCCACAAGTCCACGCTGCGTAAGGCCGATCCGTCGGTTCCCGGCGCCTGGCATCAGGACGGTGCGTTCATGGGTCCGGTGCGCTCGCTGAATCTGTGGCTGTCGCTGTCGCGATGCGGTGACGAGTCCCCGGGCTTGAACCTTGTCCCCCGACGCCTGGACGATTACGTGCCGACGGCGACCGAGGAGGCGACCCTGGACATGCAGGTCTCCCAGCGCAAGGCGGAGGAAGCCGCCGGGGAGCGAGGCGTGATCCGGCCGATCTTCGAGCCCGGCGATGCCCTCTTCTTCGACGAGCTGTTCCTGCATCAAACCGGCTCTGAGCCGACCATGCCCCGGCCTCGATACGCCTTGGAGAGCTGGTTCTTCGGACCCTCAAAGTTTCCCGCCGCCTACGCCCCGATCGCAACCTGATCGGCCTGGTGACGTTCGAGGCGCAACGCCGACAGCGCGTCGAGACGCTGGCGCGGCGGCTGCAGCATCCGGATCCCTCCCAGCTCCTCTTTCAGATGGCCGAGATTGCCGGGGACCAGACCTACCTTCGCCACGGCATCACCGCCGGACCGGGAGACGTGGTCCTCGACGTGGGCGCCAACGTAGGGGTGGCGGCGGTGTTCTTCGCTGTGCTCTGTGGCGTGGCTCAGGTCCACTGCTTTGAGCCCGTGGCGCCGGTCTGCGCGATCCTGCGCGAGAACGTGGCCGCGCTTTCTGCCTGCGTCGTCCACGAGCACGGGCTGGGCTCGCGGCCCGGCCGGGTTCCGATCACCTACTACCCGGGCGCGGCCGCGATGTCAGGGCTGTATGCCGATCCGATCCGCGATTGCGCGCTGGTGCGAGCGGTGCTGATCAACCGCGGCCTGTCGGAGTCAGAGGCCGACGATCAGCTCGCCGGCCGGTATCAGTCCGAGCGCCTGAGCTGCGAAATTCGCACCCTGTCCGGCGCCCTGCGCGAGCACCAGATCGAGTTCGTCGATCTGCTCAAGATCGACGTCGAGCGCGCCGAGCTCGACGTCCTAGGCGGGATCGAGGGGCGAGATTGGCCTCGGATCGGTCAGATCGCGATGGAGGTCCACGAC
>QHCA01000383.1 GCA_003244095.1 Pseudonocardiales bacterium
CTCGCACGGGCTCGCGAGCTCGCGGCAAGCTTCGGGCTAGGCGGCCGAGCGGAGTTCCGTCCCGGTGATCTGGCCGACACCGGCTTGGCCGCCGCGTCGGTGGACGCGGTGATGTGCATCGACGCCGTGCAATTCGCCGAGCCGCCCAACGCTGCGACGCGGGAGTGTCGCCGGGTGCTGCGGCCCGGCGGGCGAGCCGTGTTGAGCTGCTGGGAGCCCCTGGATCGCACCGACGACCGCATTCCGCCGCGGTTGCGTCGCATGGACTTGTACCAGGACCTGACCAGCGCGGGTTTCACCCAGGTGCGGGTCTCATCGATGCCAGAGTGGCGTGCCGCCGAACGGACGCTCTGGGAGGCGGCGCTCGCTGAGGACCCGGGTGACGACCGGGCGCTCGTGTCCATGCAACGCGAAGCCACTCGAGTGCTCTCGACCTTCGACGTGATGCAACGGATCTTGGCTACCGGCGTGGCTGCCGCGTGAGCACACGCCAGATCTTGCCGTAAGAGGATCCTGTTACGACGAATCGTCGAGCATCTCGATCACTCGGTCCTCGCCCGGGGGAAGCAGGTAACACGCCACGAAGGAGGCAGATCCCGAATCGGATGCGTTGTCCACGGGCGCAATCACGGTGTTCGCTGGCTCATGGAAGGCTTCTCCGGCGTGTACGACCCGCTTGGGCGCATCGGCAACCCCGAGACAAATCGCACCATCCAGCACCCAGCCGACAACCGGGCATGGATGTCGGTGGCGCGCGACGATTTCACCTGGCGCGAGCTCGACCCGCACGACCACTACGCGGTCCACCTGGGCGAGGCCCTCGAGCTCAACGTCAAGCAACTGCTCTCGTGATGGCGACGATGTAGAGCCAGTCATGCGCACCAAACTACCCATTGCGGGGCCCCCGGGCAGCTCCGCGTGGCCCTGAGCAACCACCAGGCCGATCGAGGCTGTTGCCTGGGCCTGATCGGAACCGAACGGCGGCCCGGCCCGCCGTGGCGCTGCTCGCAACGGGAACCTGACCGGAACGGCGCAGCGAGCCTCGGTGAGTGTCATATGGTGCAGGCTGCTGCCGGTTTGGCTGGACGCGGTCAGGGTTTGAGCTGGTTGATGAGTCCGAATATGTCGACGGTGGCCCAGGTCTGGACAACCTTGCCGCCGTCGATGCGGTAGATGCGGATCGCCTCGAATTTGACTTTGTCGGCCGGTGGGCGGGATGCCTCGAAACGATCCCTGGTGGGTGCCGCGGAATGTTAGTCGCATGGCGACTCGATCGGCTTCGGCGACCAGGTCCTCGACCGCGATCTGGATATCGGGGAAGGCGTCGGTGAGGAATTGGTGCAGCTGTTCGGTTTCTTCACGCGTTGACTCGTCCCAGAAATCGGGCAGCCGGTCGGGCTGTCCTGCGTTCCAGACCTCGTCGATCATGCGCCGCACGAGGTTCTTGTTGGCGTCGATCTGACTGGGAGCATCGTTAGGACACATGCCCTAAATATTAGGTCATGCGTCCCGAATCGGCTAGCTTGAGCTGGTGGCACGGATCGAGTTGGACGCTGCAACACCCAACCAGCGGGAGAAGCGCGAGCTGATCATCGCGGCCGCCCGCGAGGTTCTGGCCCGCGAGGGGCTCGCCGCGTGCACCGCACGCGCGGTTGCCGACGCCAGCCCGCTGACCAAGAGCTCGGTGCATTACTACTTCCGCGACGTCGACGAGATCGTCGACCAAGCGATGAGCGCCCACCTCGACGCCGTCCTGGGCACACTGCGGCACGCGGCCGACGCCGAACCCAACCCGACTGAGCGACCATGGCGCGTCATCGACACCTACCTGACAACATTCAGAGACAAGCCGCACGCGGCGCTGCTGTGGTTCGAGTACTGGATCGACCTCAGCCGCCGCGGCGCCACCGGTTCGATCGCAGACGACCTCAGCCGCATCCGATCATTCCTTCGCGCGGTGCTGCTCGACGCGCAGCACCCAGATGCCGATGCCGCAGCCGACGCAACACTGTCCTGGCTGCTTGGCGCGGTGGTCCAGCAGAACGTCGCGCCTCGACCTGACCACACCAGACGCAGCGAACTTCAGCGCCTCCTCGCGCCATCCGCAGACCGGCCGCTCGCCTGACGCTCGTAGCGCTGGAGGATCCCATGCGGGCAGCCATCACGACAGCGGTCGACCAGGTTGGCATTGTCGGCTCGAACGGACGCCAGGATCACGCGGCGCGCAACTGGATCGGGGTCCGTGGCCCGGTGCGGCGTTGCACATTATGCAGCGTCGCGTGATCGGCCAGGGCCCGCATCTGCCGCGGAGTGGGGCAAGGCAGCGAAGCGGCGCGTGCGGCGCGGTGTTCATAGGAAGCCACGCGGCTGAAGTTCCCCCGCTTCGACGGACTGGCCCTGTCCCCGGACGGTGGA
>QHCA01000384.1 GCA_003244095.1 Pseudonocardiales bacterium
CCCCAGGCGTCGGTCAGGGTGTAGATCATCGGGTCGGCTCGTTTCCGTTGGTCGATGGCCGGCGGGGGTGGCCCACGCCCAGGGCGAGGCTGGCCAGGACGCGCAGCGGCCAGGCCAGCAGCCGGACGGCCAGGACCAGGGCGGCGACGGCGACGACACCGGACAGGACGGCCACGAGCAGGCCGACCGCCTGCAGGACGACGGTCATCGCTGGGCCTCCGGCTCCGCGTCGGCGGCCTCGACGGCATCCGGCGGACCTGGTTCCTCGACTGCTCCCCGGGCGGCAGGCACAGCGGTGATGCGGCGGGCGACGGGCAGCAGCACCGAGGCGACGGTCGCGCCGTTGAGGGTGTCCCGGCGGATCACCTGCAGCGTGACCCGGTGGGAGCGGTTCGGGTCCCGGGTGATGGTGACGTTGCGGCAGCGGGCACCCGCGCGGAGTTCCTCGACCCGGGCTTCGAGCAGTTCGGCGGAATGCCCGACCCGGCAACGCAGCAGCAGCCGTTGCCCGGACGGTGTGGTGCGGGATCGCAGCACCAGCGGCAGCCGACCCGAGGAGTTGTCCGCACGGGTCTCGGCCAGGGTCGCCAGGATCAGCCGCCGCGACCTGGCGCACCCCAGCCGGGCGATGACGAGCCGCCGGGACCGGGGCCAGCCCAACACAACACCGGCCAGGGCGGCGGCGGCCAGGTCACCCCACACCTCGGTCAGCAGATCGAAGACGACGGCGTAGACCGCGACGACGGGCAGGGCGAGGAGGAGCTCGGTGCGCCACCGCCAGGCCAGCCGCCCACACCAGGCCAGCACCCGCCCGGCGATGGCCAGGGCCTCTCCGGCGCTGTCGACCTTGTATGCCTGGTTCGTCCGGACGGTCTGTTGCCGGCGACCGCGACCGTTGCTCCTACCCATCAGCGTTCCCCGTCCTCGTCGTGATGTCGTGTAGGCCACCGGCCGGGCAGTCGATCCCCCCGAACGCGTCGACCGGCCAGCCGTGCACCATCCGCAGCGGCAGCCCACACGCCGAGCAGGCGGGCAGATCCTCACCGCAGCGGACCTCCCCCGGCGACGGCCGACAACCGGCGGTCTTGGGCTTCTTGGCCTTGGCGGCGAGTAGCCGCAGCGTGTCCACCCGGGCGGCCTGCGCGCAGTCGGGACAATCTGTCGGGCCGGTCGACCCGCAGTGCACGGTGTGAGTCGTGGTCATGCCGGGTCACCGCCCCACCGCTGTTGTGCTGCCTGCCGGGTGACGCCGACCCGGGCGGCGATCTCGGCCCACGAGTAGCCGGCGGCACGCAGCCCGGCCACACCTTGAGCGGCAGCGGTGTCGACGTCCTCGGCGAGCGCGAGCAGGGCGGCCAGCGCCTCCACATCACCGCAGGCAACCCGGCGGCCGTGAGCGGCCACAGCCCGACGCAGGAACGCGGCGTAGTCGTCGTTCTCCACCACCCGCCGGCCACGGCCGGGTGTCAAGGCGCCCTTGACAGCAAACCGGCCAGCAGCACCAGCCCGGTACTCGGCCACCCCGGACCCCTCGGCGGCGGTGGGGGCGATCCGCAGCGGGCTACCCACGGCCGATCACCACCCGCACGAAGCCGCGACGGCGACGACCGACGAGCAGCCGGCCCACGGCGGCCAGGGCCAGCAGGACCGGACCCCGCTCGACATACACCGTCCAGCCGGGGGCGGCCAGCCCGGCGGCGGCAGTGGTCACCCGGGGCAGCCGCGACGGGCGACCGTCGACCGTGCGCACCGAACTGACCCGGACCGTGTCAGCCCTCATCACGCCACTCCTTCCGGCGCCGGTCGACCTTCGCTGAGAACAGGTCGATCTGATCGACGCAGCGGCCGCAGCGCGACGTACCGGCCTTCACATGACCGCCGCAGACCTCACAGCNNGCGGGACCGCACCGACACCGTCACCGACGCGCGCTTTCGAGCCGACGACGCGGCAGCGACCCGGCACACCGGAACCGTCACCGGCTCGACGGTGGTCGGGAAGTCATAGGCACTCACACAGCCCGGGCAGTACACCCGGGCCTGCCGCGAACCGGTCGGGAACTCGACATGACAGCGGAAGCAACAACGGTCGATCACACCTGGCGGCGATACGCTCATGGGTAAGCCCTCCTCACCCCTCGGGGTGCACAGGTTGGGTGGAGGACCCCCGGCCGGCGGGCCGTCAAACTCACACCGGCCGGGGGTCGACAAGCAGCCGCACTCAGGCGGCAGGCGCGGCCTTGCTCGACTTCGCCGGGGCGTTCATCCCGGTCGCCCGCAGGCTGTAAGCCACCCGAGGCCGGGAGCCGTTGGAGTCCGACACGTACGGCGTCACCGTCAGCCCCTCGAACTCCACCGGCCGGAACGGCAGACCCGGCAGCGACGGCGGCGGCACCGGCTGCACCCTCGCGACGATGTTCACCTTGACGCTCTTTGCCGCGCCCCGGGCCGTCTCATCGCCGTCGATCACCGGCACCGCCCACATCGGCAGACCCGACACCTTGTCCAACTTCTGCGCGCGCACCCCACCAGGCCGCTGCGGCGCGTCGAAGTCCGACACCGCCTCCACCTCGCCCACCACGAACGCGCCAGACGGGAACACCCCCTCCATGCTCATCGGGATCGGTCCCTTGATCGCCATGACTGGCTCCTCTCATCGGGCGGGTCCCTAGTTGGACCGGCTCCCTTCGCTGAGACTCGGTAGCGAATCTCTTCCAGAACCCTATCCAGACATGTAGATCTAGGTCAAGTAATCTGTAGGTATAACTTTAGGCCCTGGCAGCATCTGAGCAGCTACCCAGGTCCACACCAGGGAGGTAGCGTGCTGTACGTGACAGATGAGGACCGGCTCCCCCGGTACGCGCAGTTGGCGGATGACCTGCGGCGCCAGATCGACTCCGGTCAGCTCGCGCCCGGTGCGCCGGTGCCCAGCGAATCCGAGCTAGCTGCGACGTATGGGATGTCACGCACGAGCGTCCGAAACGCTCTGGAGGCGCTTCGCCAATTGGGCTTGGTCCGCACCACGAAGGGCAGCGGCACCCACGTCCGCGAACAACGCCAGCAACTCATCCGCCGCGTGCCAGACCGTTACCAGTGGGAGAAGGACCGCGTACACCTGCCCGAATACGAACGGCGCAGCGCCGGCTCAGCCGAGCAGGACACGGGACTACCCACCGACCGCTTTGAGTTTCGAGCGCAGTACGACGACACTCCGGCGACAGACGACCTCGCCCATGTGTTCGGCATCTCCCCGGGGACAACGCTGCTTCACCGCACTTATCGCACCCGCGACCGGCAGGCCGGCGGATTCCCGATCGGTGTTGGCGCCTCCTACCTCGTGCGCGACATGGTGCAGAGCAACCCCGACCTGCTCGACCCGACTAAGGAACCATGGCCCGGCGGCACACAACACCAGCTCTTCACGATCGGAATCGAACTCGATCGGATCATTGACGAGCTGGTGACCCGACCACCGACCCGGGGCGAGGCCGACGCGCTCGGCATCGACGCAAAGGGGACCTCGGTATTCGTGCTCCGGAAGATATCGATCGACACGGCCGACCGGGTGGTTGAAGTCAACGACTCGGTGTTGCCCGGCGATTCGACCAAACTCGTCTACGTGGCGAAGTTGAGACGTTGGTCGGCAGAGTGACACCTACCAGCAGAGGCGAACACCTGTTCTCTGTCCCTGGACAAATGACCATGCGACTCATCCGGGACGGAGAGCCGGCCGGCGTCGGCGTCACCCCTGACGAGCTGCACGTTGACGTCATAACGCTTGCCCAGCAGGATGCCGGCTTCGCGCTCTCCCCCGGCGAGCTGACAAGGTTGGAGTCCTACGAGCGCGAATTGCACGTCGCCCTGGTTGGTCGCGGCTCAGTCACCGACCCAGTACATGCCGGCGACCTTGCTCATATGGCCTACCGCGCCCTCGCACACCTCAACGAGCGAGCCTCAAGCGGGAAACACTTTGTCTTGACGGACGCCCTCTACCTGGCGGACGAGCCGATAACGGGACCGACCGCACCAGCCGCACCAGCCGCACCTTAACCGTCGCGGCCAGAGGTCCGTGCTTGACGGAGGCGCCGCCGCAGTCGGCGCGCGCATCCGAACCGCCATAGCGATTACCTTCCCAGCGAATCGGCCACGGCCGAGCACCGGAAACTTTCTCTACGAGATCAAGGCGGCTCGCTGCGCTCGCCGCAGCGCGCTCGGCCCGGGCTGCGCCCGGCCTCCCTCAGTCCCGGCCGGGCTCCGCCCCTGCCGGCGCGCCGGCAACGCAACAAGCCCCAAACCTCGGCGAGAACATCCGCCAGATCCAGGGCTCACTTGTGCATCATCGGTGCGGCCGGGTCCAGCCCTCTCCACCGCCCATCGTCGTACAGGCCCGGCCCGCCGCGTCAAGGACGCCTCCGGCGGTCGCAGGCGACCCGGCTACGCCGATCCTTGACCCGACAACCCGGACCCGACGAACGGCGCCTACGAGGACTTGCCCCTCAGACTGCGTGTACTCAGGGCTTCCCTCGGACCCAGTTCCACGCGCTCTTAACGTCCTCCCGGAACGTCGGCTGTGGCGGGCGGCGCATCGACGCCGGCCGATGCAGATACAGACCGATCGCAGCGGCCAGAGCGGACCCGCCAAGGAGTGTGAGCACGCCGATCAACCGCTCTTCCATACGGACGTTGTGCCCGAAGGTCCGCGCGGTACCAGCGCCGCACAAGAAGATCACAGCAAACCCGACGAACAGGTAGAGCCGAAACCCGGCGCTCCAGTTGAGCGGATAGCGGGGCCGGCGATACCACGGTTGCGTCTCTGTCTCTGCCCGAGCATGACGAGGCATATCCACAGCATGCGCCGACCCACAGGTGATTGGCCTTTCCCGCCCCATGCCGGCGGCACTTGGCCCCCTCGTCAACGCTGGGCGTGGCACTGTTGGCAGCATGGATCGAGGTCTGTCGACTGCCATCGGCGTCATGCTCGTGATACACGGGCTCGGCGGCAGGGTCGGCCGCATCGTCCAGGAGCACCGCCACGGACCACTCGGCCCCCCCAATGCATTTTGGTTCCGTCGTGGATTCGGCTCGCCTCCACAATGGTTCGCTTGGACCGAGGTCGGAGTTGGTTTGTTGGTGCTCCTGACCACGGCAACGTGGATCCTTCTCGTTGAGTGACCAACTGAGTGACAATCGGGGCGGCAAGGTGCGGACGATCGCGCACTCTCATGGACCGCTGCCACGCTCGAATGCCTGCCCAACGAACCCACGAAACAGCCCCGGCCAGGCTTCGGGACGAAGAGGTCGCAGGTTCAAATCCTGTCACCCCGACCATGCAAGATCCCACGTCAGAGGCCCTTCGACCGGAAGATCGACTGCGGCGTCTCCGCTCTAGTACGAATCACTGGAGTACATGACCAGGACGCGGGCACCGGTTTCGTGTTCGATGTAACGGCGCATCGCCTGTCGCGCGCTCGGCACCGTCGAGAGATGATCGAGCGAGGGGATCATGACGGCCTGCGCCTCGCGGCGATCCAGGGCGTCGATCATGGCCGTCAGCGCAGGGCGGTCGCCGCGTCGTGTCATGATCAGGCTTCTATTCTCATGCAGACAGTGACTCAGTGTGCCAACAGTGCTAGCTCTGTCAACAAGGCTAGCTGACCGCTCTATGATGGGCCGATGACGCTCGATCCCGACGACCCACGGCCGCCCTACCAGCAGGTTGCCCACGCGCTCCGGGCGGCGATCCTGACCCGCAAGGTTCAGCCGGGCGAGAAGCTGCCATCACTCACGGAGCTGGCCGAGCGCTACAGCGTCGCCCGGATGACCGTGCAGCAGGCGATGCGGCTGCTCCGCGACGAAGGGCTCATCGTGTCCCGGCAGGGCAGCGGCGTGTTCGTCCGGGAGCGCACCGAGCGCCCCGTCGGCCTCCGCCCGCACATCGAGCGTGCCTTCGAGCGCGACAGGGTCACTCTCGACTTCGCCGGCTTCTCCGGCGAGACACTGCACGGCGCGATCCAAGAGCCGCTGGACAAGATTCGAGCTGGCAGGCTCCGGCCTACCACCGTGACAGTGCGTGCTCTGCTACCCGATACGACCGTTCCGTGGTCGCTACCGTGCAGGACGTCTGATCTGGGCGACGAGCCTGCCTTCCGGGATCGGATGGCAGGCATCATGCGTCGCCACATGGGTGCCGTCGTTGACAGCGTGCATGAACTCGCCGAACTCGGCCTCATCGAGGAGGCGACCGCCGAGGTTCGAACACACCACTCGGCGCCGCTATTCAAGCTCTACATCGTCAACGATGACGAGGCATTTTTCGGCTTCTATCCAGTACGAGAGCGGAAGATCACTATCAAGGGTGAAGCTCACGCGATCTACGACCTCATGGGCAAAGACGCCGTGCTGTTCCACCACGCCGCCAGCGCCGACGACACGTCCACGGGCACGCTATACGTCGAGCAAGCCAAGCTCTGGTTCGACAGTATGTGGGAAACCGTTGCGCGCGAGCCTGAGCCGTGACCGCCGACACCACAACGGCGATCAGTGTCGTCCTCGCGGCAAGCCGGTATGTCCTATTGGACTTTGACGGCCCCGTCTGCGCCATCTTCGCTGGCCGAGCAGCGCCACTTGTCGCCAGGGAACTCACAGTCGCGCTCAAGAGCTACGGCGTCAGCGTGCCCGACGAAGCCCTCAGTCGTGGCGACCCCCTCGATGTGCTCCGCTTCGCCAGCCGGGCCAGTGAGACGCTCGTTGCAGACATCGAACGCGCGCTGCAAGCCGCCGAGCTGGCGGCGGTAGACACGGCACTGCCCACGCCAGGTGCCGCAGACTTCCTCGACGCATGCCGCCAGACGGGCCGGACCGTCGCAATCGTCAGCAACAACTCGGCTCCGGCGATCACCCGCTACCTTGACAGGGGCGGAATAGCTGCCCTCGTCGCCCACATCGAAGGCCGCATCCCGGCAAGCCCCGACCTGATGAAACCCCACCCGCTACTACTGCAGCGGGCAATTCATGCGCTCGACGCAAGCACCGAGGTGGCAATGCTTGTCGGGGACTCGACAACAGATTTCGAAGCCGCACAAGCGATCGGCGTGCGAGGCATCGGCTACGCCAACAAGCGCGGAAAGGCGGAAGCACTGGCGCGAGCGGGAGCTGCCGCCGTTGTGCACAACATGACCGAGTTATCGCGCGTCGTAGCCGACATACCGGCGCCGTAACGACTCGCCCGGCGCTGGTCAACCCTTGACCCGACAACCCGGACCCGACGATCAGCGCCTACGAAGACTTGCCCCTCAGACTGAGTTGACGAGTGCGACAGCGCTACAGTTCGCTGGGTGGCCCAGCAGGTGGGGGGTCGGTTAGAAGGGCAATGCATGGTCGGGTACCACGCCGAAGAGATACGGCCAGGCGACATCTACGAAGACTGCGCCTTTCACCCGGTCCTCTGCACCCACGTTGGGGACGATGAGATCCAAGGAATTTCCCTCATCGATGCCACCGGCCCCCGATCGTGCTCTACGAAACACTGCGGTGTGTTCAAGCTGTCCATCGCCGACGTAAGGGCTGCACGAGCCGACTGGCCCGTCTACCTCGCGCAGCGCAAGTCGGCGTGGAACCGTCTTGACGATGACTCTCCGGCAGACGCTCAATGACTGGACAGACTGGGACTCGTCTGCCGCCGACAGAACGGCATCCAGCCGCGAAATCAACGGACCCACCAGTCTTCCCAAGCTGACAGTCAGTTGCGGACACCGAGTGATGACGGATCTCCCGTCGGGCTTCCTCAGCGCGGGCGTTGACGGCCTCCATGCGGAGCCTTCACGGGCTTGCCAAGGCTCTCCGACGCGGTCGCGACCAGCACCATCACGGTGGGAAAAGGCTTAGTGGGTGGTGGTGGCGCCGGCGACGTGATGGCGCATGACGCCGCCGTCGGGTAGGAACTTGATCTGGAGGCCGTGCTCTCGTTGGAGTTCACCGATCCCGAACACGTTGTCGGTGTCGTTACGGGCGCTGATGTACATTCGGCGACCCCGGTAACTGCCGAGGTAGATGCCGACATGCTGCCCGTTGGACCAGATGTCGCCCATTTTCGGGGTGGCCGCGACCGGGTACTCGGGTATGGCCTTCGCGGTGTCGCCCCAGTCTTCGGCACGGTAGGGGAAGTACCGTCCCCGCTGGCGGTCCGACTCGTAGACCTGTTGCACCGTACCGACCGTCTGGCTAAGTACCTCGGCCACGTAGATATTGCACTTGTTCATGTGACCGGCGACAGTGGCGTACCGCGGGGCGGTGAGGTTGACAGCGGCATTGGATTCGGCGTGGCCCCAGGTGCGGCCATTGTCCTGGTCCCAGAGATACAGCGCCTGCAGGGCGATCCGGACATCCTCCGGCAGGGCGTGCCCGGCGCTCACCGCTTCGATCCGTTGCCGCAGCGTGCCTTCGAACGCGAGCACTGCCAGGGCGAACTCGACCGCCTCGGGCGTGGGCGAGCCGACGAAGTTGGCCAGCCGGTCCAGCCGAGCCAGCAGTGCCTCTTCGCCCGAAGTGATCGGGCGTTTGTCGTGGCGCGGCGTATCAGCGTTCGCTTCGGAGTCGACGGGCAACTCGATCTCGACACGCCGGTTTTGCCCCCGGTCCGGCCAGCCGCTGTCGGCGCCATGACCGACGTCGGCGAGCTGCTCCTCCGGTACCCCCGCCGCTTCCAAGATCCTTTTGATTGTCCACGCGCGACGCTCCGAGAGCAGCCTGTTGTGTTCCGCGTCGCCCTCAGCGCTGGCGTATCCGGCGATGACGATCTGGGCGCCTTTGTGGTTGGCGAGGTGGACGCGTACGGCCATGATGGTGTCGGCCACGAGTTTGGCGGTGCCGGCGTCCTTGCGCAGCGCGTCGGAATCGCGGTCGAACCAGATGACGATGCTGTCGTGACGGGTCGGGTTCGACGGCGGCGTACCGAAACCGGCGTGCTCGTCGGCCTTTTGCCGCAGCACGATCGTGGCCGCGGTGTTGCCGGCCGCGCGCTGCAACGCGAGCACGCCTGCGGCGTCGAGCGCGGCGACCGGACCGCCTTGGGTCGGCGCCCGCGGGACAGCACGGGAACCGGCGACCTCAGCGGCCTCCTGCCGGCCCCTGATGCGGCCGTGCCCCGACATACCTCCATCAGCCCAAACCCGCGGGGTCGTGTCCACCGGCGATGACGAGACCGGCAGGGCAATACCGGTGGCACGAACGGGCAACCACCGACCTGACGCCACGACAGAGTTCGGTGTGGAACATGGTCAGCACGTCCTGGTGCACGGCGTCGAACCTGGTGCAGTACAGGTCCCACGTTGCGGCGCTCACCAAAGCCCCGAAGGGTCTCTACCGGCGGGTACGGGAGGAACGGCAGATCCCGATCATCGACGTGGGCCTGATCGCGGTGGTCAAGGCGGGCCAGGCGGGGCTCGTCGGGCACCTCGGCGTGCTCGACGACGGTGGCCAGCCGGTGGTGCACGGAGCCCGTTCGCCGGAGGGGGCTCCGGGGCTGTACTTCACCGGCTACACCAACCCGATCAGCGGGATGTTCCGGGAGTTGGGCATCGATGCCCGGCGGATCGCCCGGGCGGTCGCCGCCCGGCCCTCGGGCACCGGGCCGTCAGTCAAGAGGTCTCCCGTCAAGGGGCAGGGTCGAGCCGGCGGCACAGCCACCCGGGTCCGGCCGTCTCGGCGCCGAGCGCCCTGACCCTCTGGCACAGCTCGCGGTCGGCGGTGACGACGGTGACCGGCCGGCCCGCATCGGACCCGGCCGAGTCGGCGACCACCCGTACGATCTCGTCGTCTCCGGAGCCTTGAGCGTGCACCACCCGCACGCCGTCGGCGTCCCCCTCAGGGACACCCGCGCGAGCAACTCCCTCGACGACGAGAGTCACGTCCCAGTCCTCCTGCGGCCAGCCGGTGAGTCTGGACAGCAGCCGCCTCGCGGTGCCGGCCCGGTCGCGCCACCACTTGTCTTCCGGGCGTGCCCCCATCACATTGGCGGCATCGACGACGAGCAGTGGCAGGGAGGTCATAGCCCCGCGGTGGGAGGTGTGGCCACCAGGCGGTTGTGCAGCTCGGTGGTCAGCTGGTGGATCGCCCGGGTGATGTCGGTGTTGGTCTTGAGCTCAAGCTCCTGCTCGGTGAAATCGTGGTCGGCCTTGGCCTGGGCGAACGACGACTGACGGTTCTGCCCGATCATGACGAACGTCGACAGGAAGATCGCTTCGAGCGACACGATGAGGGTCAGCTTGGGCCACGGATCGGACTCGACGAGCAGCATCCACAGCGCGAAGCCCAGGGCGTGGATGTAAACGAAGAGCATCGACCCGGCGAAGGCCGTGATGGCGTCGGCGATGCGCAACTGGACGTTGGCCGCGCGGATTGCCTGATGCGCAACCATGGCGGGGTGCCGTTGCGCCGGCCTGGTGCCTGTCACGCCAACTGTTGTCCTGCCTCGCTCGATGCTCACTCGACTCAGCCTCTCGTCCGGGGTCATTGCCTTTCTGCGACGAGATTAGTGAGCAGGCCCGCGATCGTGTCGACGTCGGCCACATGATCGACCGCGTGGTCTCGGGCGACCGACGCCGCGGGCATCTCGCTGCGAGCCGACGATGCGGCATCCGCGGCGATCACCATCCCGCCGAAGCGGTGCACCGCGCTGGCTCCCGTGGCACCGTCGGTGCCGGCGCCGGACAGGACGACCGCGATGGTCCGGCTCCCGGCGGTCAATGCCAGAGAGGTCAGCAGGAGATCGGCGGAGGGCCGGTTGGGCGGGTAGGAGCCGGAGACGAACAGCGCGATTGTGTTGTCCGAGGTCACCAGCAGGTGCTGGCCGGACGGTGCGACGTAGACCGTTGATGCCGTCAGCGCCGTCCCGTCGGTCGCGTCGATCACGGCCAGAGCGGTACGCGTGGCGAGCACCTCCCGGAGGCGGCTGACGTGGTCCGGCGAGTGATGCTGCAGCACGATGACCGCGGCCTGGAAGTCGGCCGGCAGCGGTGCCAGCACCCGGCGGACCGCGTCGAGACCGCCCCCAGATGACACCAGGGCGACGATCGGTGGCAATGGCTCCGCGCTGGGCACGCTTTTTGGCCCTCCCGACACTGGGCAGATGCCCAGGCATCGACCCTACCGGCCGGCGATCCCAGGGCGACACGCCGCGTATCCTCCCTGGTTATGACTACGACTCCTTGGCGACCAGCTCTGCGATCTGAGCGGTGTTGAGGGCCGCGCCCTTGCGCAGGTTGTCACCGCAGACGAACAGGTCCAGCGAGTACGGGTCGTCCAGGGACTCCCGCACCCGACCCACCCAGGTCGGGTCGGTGCCGACAACGTCGGCGGGGGTGGGGAACTCCCCCGCGGCGGGGTCGTCGAAGAGCAGCACCCCAGGGGCGTCCCGCAGCACCTCCTGCGCCTGCTCCTGGTCGACCGCCCGGTTGAACGTCGCGTGCAGTGCGACCGAGTGGGTGGTGATGACCGGCACGCGCACGCAGGTCACGGACACGGGCAGGTCCGGCAGCTGCAGGATCTTGCGGCACTCGTCGCGGACCTTCATCTCCTCCGAGGACCAGCCGTCGTCGGACAGCGAGCCCGCCCAGGGCACGACGTTGAGCACAAGCGGCGCCGGGAACGGCCCGAGATCACCGATCACCTGGCGCACATCGCCCGACCGGCTGCCGAGGTAACGCGACCCGGCGACCTTTTCGATTTGCTCGTAGAGCGTGTCCACCCCGGCCTGCCCCGCGCCGCTGGCAGCCTGGTAGGACGCGGCGAAAAGGCCGCGCAAGCCGTACTCGCGGTGCAGTGCGGCGAGCACCACGACCATCGACAGCGTCGTGCAGTTGGGGTTGGCGATGATGCCGCGCGGCCGGCGCTTGGCCGCCTCGGGGTTGACCTCGGGCACGACGAGGGGCACGTCGGGCGCCATCCGGAATGCGGCGGAGTTGTCGACGACCACCGCGCCCCGGTCGACCGCGGTCGGGGCCCACGTCCGCGAGACGTCGTCGGGCACGTCGAACATCGCGATGTCGACGCCGTCGAAGGCCTCGGC
>QHCA01000385.1 GCA_003244095.1 Pseudonocardiales bacterium
CGCGTCCGCGCTGGACCACCGCTGCGGTGTCAGCCAGGGCGCCGGCGATGGCCAGGTAGTACGCGACGGCATCGGCCAGGTCCACCGGGCCGGAGTCGGCGCTAGCGACATCGAGGTAGGTCTCCACCGTCGACAGCGACCGGCTGGTGTGCCCCAGCAGGTCGCGCACGGACCACTCACCGAGGCCGGGGGCGTGATAGTGGCCTGTCGCGGAGGCGCTGACTTCGAGGAACCGTCGGGCGGCACTATCGAAGGCATGAGCAGCTGGAACATCCATCGGCTCAGCATCGCAGCCGCCAGTGTTCAACGCCCGTACTGGGCGCCATCCCAGTCACCGATCCTTGTCCGGAAGTCGAGTCCATCGTGGCTGGGCGGCCTGCGGAGCTCGAGCAGCTGGGAACGCTAGCGTCTCCAACCATGTCTACGCCTGACTCTCAGCCTCAGGATCTCGAGTTCGTCCGCTGTTCCTACGACCGTGTAGCGGACAAGTACGTGGCGATGGGGATCGGTGGTCTCGCACCGGAGCCCTGGCTGCGCGCGGCGCTCGCAGCTTTCGCAGAGGACGTGCGCGGTCTCGGGCCCGTAGTGGATGTCGGCTGCGGCCCGGGGACGGTCACCGCCCATCTCGCTGGTCTTGGCGTGGACGTCTCCGGCGTAGACCTGTCATCGAAGATGATCGGTCACGCCCAGCGGCTCCACCCCGAATTGCGGTTCTCGGTCGCATCGGCCACCGAGCTCGATCTCGAAGACGGTTCGCTGGGTGGGATCCTGGGCTGGTGGTCCTTGTTCAATCTTCCACGCGAGGTCTTGCCCGAGGTGCTGGCGTCGTTCGCTCGTGCGCTCGTTCCGGGAGGGCAGATCCTGATCGGTACGCACGTGGGCGATGGCGATGTCGCACGTACGGAGGCCTACGACGGCGTGCCCGTTCAATGGACGACTCATCTTTGGCAGCCTGAGCAACTAGACGCCCTCGTCGCCTCGGCTGGGTTGGAGCCCGTGGCTCAACTGCGCCTGCCGGCGAGCGGTCAGTCCCGGCCCCAGGTACTGCTAAGCGCAAGATGTCGGCTTAGACCTTGATCGTTGGGCTGAGGCGGTCGGTCCGATAGCCGACCTCGACCGCGGCGACCCCCGCTGACCGGACTTCCTGACGAGGCCGATTGCCAGGTCGACGCTTGCCGCCAGCTCGTCGTTTCGACACGACCGAGCTCCGTTCTGCGTGCCTGTCGGGCGTCGTGAGGGAGAACGGCCCGAAACGAAGGGTTTCATGCGATGGCTCGCTTCAGCGGCAAACGCGTTCTGATCAGCGGCGGTTCGAACGGCATCGGCCTGGCCGGCGCCCATAGGTTGGCCGACGAAGACGCGCAGGTGATGATCACCGGCACCAATCCCGAGCGCCTGGAATCCGCGAGGTCCGCGATCCCCCGCGTCAAAGGTGGAACAACGACGCAGCCGATTCCGGCACCGGTACCGCGCTTGCGGCACACATCGCCGGGACCGAGGCGGGTCTGGACGGGCTGTGGCTCAACGCCGGCTACGCCGACATCGCCGGCGTCGGCGAGGTGACCGCCGAGTTCTTCGACCGCATGATCGCGGTCAACCTCCGCGCCCCGTTCCTGCACCTGGCCGCGTTGACCGAGCACCTCGACGACGGTGCCTCGGTCGTAGTGACCTCCTCCACCGCCACCTACGAAGACTCACCGATGGCCACCGTCTACGCTGCCACCCGAGGCGCCCTCGCCGCCGCCGCACGCGGGTGGGCCGCGCCAGCCAATACGCAGCGACGGCGGCCTCACCAAACGGTGAGTCAGATTAAAGTCAAATTTCGATAGCCGGACGGACCGGGATGGCGCCGCCGGCGGTCGCCGCGGAATCCGGGATCGGTGAAAGCCTCGTGAGGCCGGTCATCCGGCGCCTCGAGGTGGGCGGCCTCCTGCGCCGGCTCTCTCGCATGGGAGGCATGAGAAGCGAGCAGAACTATCAGCTGTCACCGTCAGCCGAATGGGCCGCACTGGTGACGTTGGGTAAAGCCCTCGCAGCATCCGGGAAACCAGAAAGGGCTGCCCGGCATGCGCGCACCCGCTGTTCTGTCGGCGAGTAGTCGTCACGTCGCCCTGTCAGGGCGGACTCCAGCTAACGTCGCAACATCGGTAGGGCTTCGAGGCTACTTGTCGCACGAGGATTGGAGCGCGGGCCGCGGCCAATGATCTCGCGGCCGAGGTTGGTGACCGGACGGGAACTACGTGCCTCCGACCACACGCTGCCGCCGGCACCTGCCGGTTGGACCGGTTGAGTCCGATCCGATATTGCGCAGCGCGAACGGCTGAGCCAATGTCAGCATGATCGGGTGACTCAGGATCTTCCGGGCCGTCTCAGGCCCGCTCGCGGTGACGACGTCCGTCCCCTGTTAGCTCTGTGGGAGCTTCGACGAGGTTGGCTCGCCGATGACGACAGCCTGGAAGACACATGCGGTTGAGTGGTTCGCGGGTTGTGTCGACGACGGTGCGACTGCTCGAATCCCGGTCATGGACGTCGGGGGTGTAGTCGTAGCCGGGCCACTCCATCCACCTCCACACATCGGAGAACTGCTGCCGGAAGGTCCGACACCTTGAAGGCGTGCAGCGTCAACCGCTCGAACCGGTCACCCTTGTCGTGCTCGTCTTTGCGATCGCCCGGATGTCAGCCAGTACCTGCTCAACGGGTGTCGCGGGTGAATCACTCGAGACTTGGCCATCCTGCGAGTCTCGCAGTCGATCCGGACGTCCGGGGGATGACAGCTCTCGAAGGGGGTCAGTCGCTAGGAGTCCTCGCCGAGACGGAGGCGCTGGGCAGTTTCCCGGACCTGGCTGGATCCTGCACGTGGACCTGGATCAGTTCGGGCTCGCGGCGTGCACTCCGGCATGCCACTGCGGGCGGCGGGCCGCCGATGCCCGGAAGCCGGTGTTCCTGCCCACCGACCCTCCCGCCGATGAGGAAGCCTCGGGACGGGTGACGGCCACGCTGCGCCGGGTCCCGGTCCTCGTGGAGGTGTACGGCTGGGACGAGGCATTCCTGGGATTCACCGGCGACGATCCCGAGGCGTTGGCGGCTGAGATCCAGCGCGCCGTGGTCGGCGAGGTAGGGCTGTCGTGCTCGATCGGGATCGGCCACAACAAGAACCAGGCAAAGGTCGCGGTCCGGTTCGCCAAGCCGGGCGGGATCTACCGGCTGACCGAGGAGAACTGGCCGGCTGTGATGGCGGCGCGGCCGGCGCGGGAGCTGTGGGGTGTCGGCCGACGGCGCGGAACGTGGTCGAGCTGGGTCTGCACACGGTTGCCGAGGTAGCCGGTGCCGACCCCGTGCCGCTGATCGAGCGGTTTGGGCCGGCACTCGGCTCGTGGCTTCCGCGGCTCGGCGGCGGCGAGGGCAGCACCGACGTCGTCACGATGCCATGGGTGGCCCGGTCGCGCGGCCGGGAGACCACCGTCCCGCGGGACCTGACCGACCGCGCGGAGATCGAGAGGGCGCCTCGCCGTGCTCGCGGAGGAGCTCTGCCGGGAGGTGATCGCCGCCGGGCGCCGGGTGATTCGAGTCGCGGTCAAGGTGCGCAACGCGTCGTTCTTCACCCAGACCCGCGGCAGCACGCTGCGCACGCCCACGACGGACCCGGCCGAGGTCCGGCGGGGTCACGGGCGCCCGTGGAGGGCCAGGGCCCAGGCAAGGCAGCCGAAGGCGGCCGTTGACGTCACCGTGCGTACGACGTTCCAGTGAACCCAGGTCGCCTCGAAGCGATCACGTACCGCGGCGAGATCGGCGATCCGGTCCGGGGCCCCGGCGGCTGCCAGGGTGTCATTGAGAGGGACGTTGACGGCGATCGTGACGACCAGGGTCACCACGCAGAGGGTGAAAGCGGCCACGACCCACCACAGGGCGGGTCGGCCGCCCGGGCCTAGGTGCAGGGCAGCGGCGATGAGGCTGAACAACGGTGCGCCGACGAAGCTGATCAGGAACCAGGGGTTGAGGATCGCCACGTTGATCTGCTGCATCGCATCGACGAGGGTGCGTGCGTCGGCATGGGCGAGCCCAGGCATGACGGAGATCGCGAACGAATAGAACACGCCGGCCAGCATTCCCATGGTCACGATGGCCGCCACCAGGGCGGCGCCACGCATCGCCTCAACCATCGGACCCGGTCCGATCCGATCCGAGGATCCCGAGTCCAGGTGAGCGCTCGGCAGCCCAGGCGCCATTGGCGGCGGCAGCGCTCGCGTAGTCGGTGAAATCTCGGGGCATGCGGCCCAGTGCCCGTTGAACTCCATCGCTGAGGTGGGCGTTATGGCCGTCCAGGACGTTGCTGAGCAACTCGATCAGCTGCGCGACGAACATGGCCGGCGCGCCTTGTTCGATCATCACGGATCCGAACTGTTGCGGGGAGACCGGCAGGTAGCGCACGGTACGGCCGGATGCGCTGGCGATCTCGGCGGCCGCGTCGGCGAAGGTCAGCAGTCGCGGGCCGGTGACTTCGTAGCATTGGCCCGCATGCCTCTCGTCGGTCAAGGCGGCGACCGCGACGTCGGCGATGTCGTCGGCGTCCACGAACGGCTCGGCCACGTCGCCGGCGGGGAACACGACTACACCTGCGCGTACGGATTCAGCCAGGAAGTCCTCGCTGAAGTTCTGTGCGAAGAAACTTGCTCGGACGATCGTCAGTGCGGCGCCGGTATCCCGCGCCGCCTGCTCGCTGCGCTCGGCGCCTTCTTCGCCGCGACCGGTAAGCAGCACCAACCGCCTGGCTCCGTAGTCCACGGCGAGCTTCGCGAACGTACCGATCTTGTCAGCGGCCCCGGCGAAGCCCGCGTCGGGTACGTAGGCCACGTACGCCGACGACACACCAGACAACGCCGGTGCCCACGTGGCCTGGTCTTCCCAGTCGAAGGGTGGCTCGCCGTACCGGGAACCGATGCGGATCGCGTGGCCGTGGGCGCGTAGCCGTTGCGCCACGCGCCGGCCGGTCTTGCCGGTCCCGCAGAGGACCAGCGTCAGGTCTTTTGCGTGTGTCTGCTCTGTCATGGCTTCAGCCAAGACCGGTGCGGTGAGACGAGCCATAGCCGAAAGTCTCGGAGGCATGTTCGTGCGTCTATTGTGCGGGTGTGGATGAGCTAGCCGGGCTTCTGGACGGGCCCCGTGCCCGTGGGGCGTTCCTACTCCGCGGGGTGATGGACCCGCCGTGGTCGATCCGGATTCAGGACGAAGCGCCGCTCACCTTGGTCACGATGATGAGCGGCGAGGCATGGCACGTGCCCGACGCGGGTGACCCGCGGCGGTTGCGGCCCGGGGACATCGCAATCATGCGTGGCCCCGATCCGTACACCTTCGCCGCCGACCCGGCCACCCCGATTCAGGTGATCATCCATCCGGGGCAGCGTTGCGCCACGCCAGCAGGAGCGGACCTCGGCCAGGAGATGAGCCTCGGCGTGCGCACCTGGGGCAACAGTCCTCACGGCGCGACCACGATGCTCATCGGCACCTACCAGATGCGCGGTGAGATCGGCCAACGGCTGATCGCCGCCCTGCCGCCGCTGGTCGTCCTGGCCGGCGGCTCCTTCGACTCACCGCTGGTGGCCCTGCTCGGCGAGGAGATCGGCAAGGACGAGCCGGGACAGGAGGTCGTGCTGGACCGGCTGCTCGACCTGCTTCTCGTCGCTGCTCTGCGCGCCTGGTTCGCGCGCCCGGAGGCCGACGCCCCGGCCTGGTACCGAGCCCGAACCGACCCCGTCACGGGCCGGGCACTCCGCTTGCTCCACCACCACCCGGATCATCCCTGGACCGTGGCCACGCTGGCTGCCGCGACCGGTGTCTCCCGCGCTGCCCTGGCCCGCCGCTTCGCCGATCAGGTCGGCGAGCCGCCGATGACCTACCTGACCGGCTGGCGGCTTACCCTTGCCGCGGATCTCCTCCGCGACCCCGACACGACCATCGCCACCGTCGCCCGGCAGGTCGGCTACGGCAGCCCCTTCGCCCTCAGCACCGCGTTCAAACGAGTACGCGGGAGCAGCCCCCAACAGCAGCGCCGTGGCCTGACTGCCCGCTGACGCCGTGGCCCCGGGCGTGGTCGAGCCAGACTATCCAGCGGGGCAGGGGACGAATGCGGCGTAGTAGGCCAGCGGGACGCCGCTGCGCCGGACGAGATGCAGCCCGGCGTCGTTGGCCAGCCGGACAAGTGTCGCCAGGGTCACATGGTGCCGGTCGGCGAACTCGCCCACCACAAGGCGCCCGCCAGGCTTGAGAACGCGGCGGAGCTCCGTCATGGCGGCCAGCCGGCCGGGGATCTCGCCAAGCACCGTCACCAGGTACGCGGCGTCGAACTGCGCGTCGGTGAAGGGCAGCGCGCGAGCATCGGCCTGGTGCGCGGTGATGTTGGCGATCGATCGCTCCTCCGCGCGGCCCAGCACGTGCGCGAGCATCTGTTCCTGCACGTCAACGATGCTGAGCTGGCCGCCGACGCCCAGCTGCGGTGCCACGTGCAGTGACTGGAGCCCGGTGCCGGGCCCGATCTCGAGCATGTGCTCACCAGCGCGTGGCTGGAGGAGCGCGTCGAGGCGGCGGCGGGTGAGCAGCGGCAGCGGGACGTCGAGCAGGCGGCGTTGCCCGGACGGGTACGGCGCCCGGTCGGTCAGCAGTACGGCGGCACCGGCGGCGAGAGCGCCGGCCGACGCGGCCATGATGCCTGCGGCCCTCATCGTGCGCCCCGGGTCAACGCCAGGGCCAACCAGATCCCGGCCACCGCGAGGGGGACCTCGACGGCGACGGCCTCGGCGATCGAGAAGGCGCGGGCCAGGCCCGGGCCGGATGTGCAGACGTCGAACCACGAGTCCACGAGCAGCAGTGTCGCGCCGGCCGTTGCGGCGAGAGCGGCGCGACCGTCGGTCCGGGCGAGCAGGTGGGCTGTGCCGAACGCGGCCGCGGCAGTGGCGCCGTCCAGCCCGACCCAGGCCAGTGACCAGTTCTGCGCCTGGGCGGCGGCGGGCAGCGTCGCGGCGAGCAGGACGCACCACGGCACCAGAACGGCACCGACGGCGAGTGCGACGAGCCGGCCACGTCGTGCGAGCGCGGGGTGATCCGCCGTCGGCAGCGAGTCGATGACCGTCATGATCTCCTCGGTTCGGTGATTCGGACGGCCGCCCGATAGACGGCGGCAGTCGAGA
Source organism: Pseudonocardiales bacterium (assembly GCA_003244095.1). Classification (GTDB taxonomy): domain Bacteria; phylum Actinomycetota; class Actinomycetes; order Mycobacteriales; family QHCA01; genus QHCA01. The sequence continues at coordinate 7,182 of QHCA01000385.1, forward strand.
CCCACACCGCGACGACCGCGATGCCGCTGTGCCTCAGCAGGACGCTGGCTGCCAGCGCGAGGAGCAGGACGGCGAATGCCGAGCGCAGCCGGGGACGCGGGCGCGCACGCTCAGCCTCGTCGAGTAGCTCGGCGACCCGATCGTCGATCGCGTCGCCGTAGCAGGTGAGGAAGTCGTCCGTGGACGGCATCCTGAGGGCCATCCGGAACGCGGTGGTCGAGTGCGAGGTCACGCGATAAGGCTCTTCGGATGCCGTCGCGGTGTCGGTCCCACAGGCCCACGAACGGGCCGTGGGCTACCCCTACCGCAGGTGCGGGGGCGGGCCGGATGTCGTCGCGGGGCTGGCCGCTCTACGCTGCTCCCGAGCGCCACGGCGGCGCCGGAGTGCAGGTCGCACCAACGACTGGGACGGTGAGGGCGGGTGGCTGTCGTCGCGCCCGCCACGGACCCGGATCCGATTCCGGTCAACCCGCTGCGCGCCCTCGTCTCGCCGTACCTGTGGCTGGCGACCGTGCATCTCGTGACCGACCTGTGGATCGCGGCCGCCGTGGGCATCGCTGTGCTGCTGGCCGCAGGGTCGGTCCACCGGCTGGTGCTGATCGGGATCCCGGTGTTGCTCCTGACGGTTCGACTGGCGATCCCGTTGAGTGCCCTCGAGCGGGGCCGCTACCGGCTTACCCTCGGGATGGCCATCGGTACGGTCCGGCTACCCGTGCGCGAGGGATCATGGGACCAGTGGGCGCGGAACCTCGGCCGTGCCCTGTGGCGGCCGCTTGCCTACCTGGTGCTGCTGCCGCCCCTGTCCCTGGTCAACCTGGCCGGCGTGCTGCTCGCCTGGTCGGTGCCCCCGGCGCTGATCCTGCTGCCGGTGTACTACCCCGGTTTCACCGAGCGGGACACGTCCCTGGCGGGGCTCGATGTCGGAAACGACGTGAGCGGCTGGGTGGTCCGGTGCGCCGCGCTGGTGTTCCTGCTCCTCGTCTCGCCCCTGCTGGTGAGGGGGCTGTCCCGCGCCGACGCCGCCTTCGCGAGAGCGCTGCTGGGCCCGTCGCGCACCGGGCAGCTCACCGAGCGGGTCGGTCAGCTGGAGACCAGCCGCCGGCGGGTCGTCGACTCGGTCGAGGACGAGCGGCGGCGCATCGAGCGCGATTTGCACGACGGGGCCCAGCAGCGCCTCGTGTCCCTGGCGATGAATCTGGGCCGGGCCACGTCGCGCCTGCCCGGGGACTTCGACCCGGCCACCCGTGGGCTGATCGACGCGGCGCGCCACGAGGCGACGCTGGCGATCACCGAGTTGCGTGAGCTGACCCGAGGTCTGCACCCGCCGGTGCTGACCGACCGTGGTCTGGACGCCGCGCTGTCGTCGGTAGCCGCGCGGGCGCCGGTACCCGTGCGGATCGACGTCCAGGCGGAGCCGCGGCCCTCGGCTACGGTCGAGGCGATCGCGTACTTCGTCGTCATAGAGGCGCTGACGAACGTGGCCAAGCACGCACAGGCCACCCACGCGTGGGTGGTGATCCGCCACGAGGGACACCTGCTGCGGGTCACGGTCGGCGACGACGGGGTGGGCGGCGCCGACCCGGCTCGGGGGAGCGGCCTGACGGGGTTGGCCGACCGGGTCTGCGGCATCGACGGCCGGCTGGACGTGGTGAGCCCCCGTGGCGGCCCGACGGTGCTTACCATGGAGCTGCCGTGCGGGTCGTGATCGCCGAGGACTCGGTGCTGCTGCGCGAGGGTGTCCGCCAGCTGCTCGTCGAGCAGGGTTTCGAGGTCGCCGCCGCCGTTGGTGACGGCGACGAACTGCTGCGGGCCGTCGCTGATACCCAGCCGGGCGTGTGTGTTGTCGACGTACGGATGCCTCCGACCTTCACCGACGAAGGGCTTCGGGCCGCACTGGTGATCCGCAGTCGCTGGCCGGGGATCGGGGTGCTTGTCCTGTCGCAGTACGTCGAAGAACGCTATGCCACCGAGTTGCTGGGCGGCAGCGCGAAGGGTGTCGGCTACCTGCTCAAGGACCGGGTCTCCGACGTCGAGCAGTTCGTCGATGCGCTGCGCCGGGTTGCCGGCGGGGGCGCGGCGCTGGATCCGGAGGTGGTGTCCCAGCTGCTCACGCGCAGCCGCCGGGTAGACCCCGTCGCCGCACTCACCGTCCGCGAGCGTGACGTGCTCCGGGCGATGGCGGAGGGACGCTCCAACGCCGGCATCGCCGCGGCGCTGTTCATCGGCGCAGCCGCCGTGGAGAAACACATCAGCAGCATTTTCCTCAAGCTCGGGCTCACCCAGGCTGACGGCGAGCACCGGCGGGTGCTTGCCGTCCTGCGCTACCTGGACAGCTGACATGTCCCAGGCACCGCCGCCGGAGCCGCGCGAGGGCCGCCCACGGCTTTCTGCCGAGCGCAAGGCCATCCTCGTCCTGGGCCTGCTGCTCGTCGTTGCGCTGTGTCTGTCGGGCGGGGTCTTCCTCGCAGTCTCGGTCCGCGTCGTCGACCCGGTCATCGTCAGCTACGACCTGGCCGCCGGCACAGACCTGACGATCGACGTGCTTCACGCCGACTTCGCGCTGCGGGCCAGCACGGACGGTCGGATACACGTCTCCGCCCGCGGCTCCTATGCGGGCCGGCCGCCGACGTTGCACGCCAGCACGTCCGGGAGTGTCACTACCGTCGGCGGACAAGGCTGTGAGAACCGGCGGCCGCGGCACTGCTCGTTCAAGGTCACCGTGGCGCTGCCCCCCGCCCTGCCGCTGACCATGCACGTACGCGAGGGCAACATTTCCGCGACCGGGCTGACCGGGCCGCTCGAGCTCGGGGCCACGAACGGTGACATCACGGCGAGCGGTGCGCACGGCCGGTTGGATCTGCGCACCACCAACGGGCACATCCTCGTGCTCGGCGCGACGTCGCAGCACGTGAACGCCGCGACAACCAACGGCGACGTCGAGCTGGTCTTCCTCAGGCCACCGACGACCGTGAGCGCGACGAGCACGAACGGCAATGTCACCGTCCGCGTACCGGCGCGCTCGGTCACTTATCTGGTCAGCACCCGAACGCTGAACGGCCTCAGCGACATCAGCCTGCCCAGCGACCGCACCTCCACACGCACCCTCACCGCGCAGACAACCAACGGCATCGTGACGATCGCACCGGCCTGACCGAGGGCGCCCCCCTCGGGGCGAGCCCGGGGTCGAATCTCAGACCGGCGCGGGCCCGGGTACGGCCTGAGGTGGCGTGGCGACCCTGTTCATCGGCCGCGGCGGCGGCACTCGCGAGCCAGTCGAGGCCGTCCAGCGCTCTCTTGACTCATTCCAGAGAATGCGGAAGGGTCGGGGTGTGCCTACTGCTGTCATCGACGCGGACGGCGCCGCGCTGAATGCGTTGCGTGCAGCCGGCCTGCGCGTGACAGCACCGCGTCGCGCCGTACTGGCCTGGCTGGTCGAGCATCCACATTCCACCGTCGGCGCGATCGGTGCGGCCGTACGGGAGACGCTCGGGACTGTGTCCACACAGGCCGTCTACGACGTCCTCGGTGTGTGCACGGCGGCCGGACTGCTCAGGCGGATAGAGCCCGCCGGACACCCGGCCAGATATGAGCGACGCGTCGGTGACAACCACCACCACGTGGTGTGTCGCTCGTGCGGCCGTACCGACGACGTCGACTGCGCGGTAGGTGACGCGCCCTGCCTCGAGCCCGCGGACTATCGGGGTTTCGCCGTGGACGAGGCCGAAGTCGTGTTCTGGGGCTTGTGCCCCGACTGTGAGACCGAGGGGCGTCGCCGCGACGATTCCCGACGACTAGAGGAGATACGACAGTGACGCAGATCCAGCCCAATCCGACCACGACCGATGCCGGCATCCCGGTCGAGAGCGATGAGCATTCGCTGACCATCGGCGCTGAGGGACCGATCCTCCTTCAGGACCATTACCTGATCGAGCAGATGGCCCAGTTCAACCGCGAACGGATCCCGGAGCGCCAGCCGCACGCCAAGGGTGGCGGTGCGTTCGGCCACTTCGAGGTGACCAACGACGTGAGCACCTACACCAAGGCCGCGGTCTTCCAGCCTGGAGTCAAGACCGACATGTTGGTTCGATTCTCGACGGTCGCCGGCGAGCGTGGCAGCCCCGACACGTGGCGCGACCCGCGTGGTTTCGCTCTGAAGTTCTATACGACCGATGGCAACTACGACATGGTCGGCAACAACACACCGGTGTTCTTCATCAAGGACCCGATGAAGTTCCAGCACTTCATCCGGTCCCAGAAGCGGCGCTCGGACAACCACCTTCGCGACCACGACATGCAGTGGGACTTCTGGACCCTGTCGCCTGAGTCCGCCCACCAGGTCACCTGGCTGATGGGGGACCGCGGCATCCCGCGCACCTGGCGGCACATGAACGGCTACAGCTCGCACACCTACATGTGGGTCAACGCGGCGGGTGAGAAGTTCTGGGTCAAGTACCACTTCAAGACCGACCAGGGCGTGGAGACCTTCACCCAGGACGAGGCCGACCAGATGGCCTCGGCCGACACCGACTACCACACCCGCGACCTGTACGAGCACATCCGCGACGGGGAGTTCCCGAGCTGGACGCTCAAGATGCAGATCATGCCGTTCGAGGACGCGAAGACCTACCGGTTCAACCCGTTNNAAGGTGTGGCCGCACGGCGACTACCCGCTCATTGATGTAGGCCGAATGACGTTGGACCGCAACCCGACTGACTACCACACCGAGATCGAGCAGGCCGCGTTCCAGCCGAACAACCTCGTACCCGGTATCGGCCCGAGTCCGGACAAGATGCTGCTGGCCCGCCTCTTCTCGTATGCCGATGCCCACCGGGCTCGGATGGGCGTCAACTACCAGCAGATCCCGGTCAACGCGGCCCAGTCGCCGGTGCACAGCTACAGCAAGGACGGGGCGATGCGGATCAACAACGTGTCGGACCCGGTCTATGCGCCGAACTCCTATGGCGGCCCCCGGGCCGACACTGCCCGCTACGGCGAGCCGGCGGGGTGGCACGCCGACGGTGACATCCAGCGCTCAGCCTATGTGCAGCACGCCGAGGACGACGACTGGGGCCAGCCCGGCACGATGGTCCGCGAGGTGTTGGACGACGCCCAGCGGGAGCGCCTGGTCAACAACATCGTGGGTCACCTGCTCAACGGCGTCAGCGAGCTGATCCTGGCCCGCGCCTTCGAGTACTGGCGCAACGTCGACAAGACCCTGGGCGACAAGGTCGAGGCCGGCGTACGGACCAAGGCCGGCGAGAAGGATCCGAAGGCAACAGAGCAAGCCAATCCGGCCCGAGAGTCAATGCAGGCCAAGGCCTAGCTGCGGCTTTTCCGGCGCCCCGGGCCAAGCCCAGGGCGCCGCCCGCCTGCGCCGCCACCTTTGCCGGGCCGTTTTCGCGGGAGGGAGGTCCGCCGAGCGATCGCACCCGCCGCTGGCCTAGCTGTCCTGCCCACGGACGTTAGGTACGGCGTGGCCGGGTGACATGACGAAGACCTCCGAGTGGAGTGCGAGCCGTCTAGGAACGCACCCTCGGAGGTCTTCGTGTCTCACGCGGCGCTGTCGCGCCTCTGACGGCTATCGATATTCCCGGCCTCTTCCGGCCGCCGTACCGCGCCTACCCGATCGTTGATCACATCGCCGACAAACTCGCCGCCACCTTTGACCAACGCACCACGGCCGCCGGGCACCCACAGGGCGGCAGTCGGGTCAAGGACGCGGTCGACCTGCTCCTCTTGGCCCGAACACAGACCGTCGACGCCGCGCCACTGCGTGCGGCTATCGCATCGGAGCTGGCGCGCCGTCGTTGCCGACATCCCGCGGCTGGCCGACACGTCGCTGACTCATGCCTCCCCACCATCAGGGCACTGGTTGACCCGGTGCTGGCCGGAAGCTGTCGGACGGGCACCTGGGACCCGACCGCCGCAGGGTGGACGTCGTCGGTGGCGGTTAGCTTCGATTGGGGGCGGACTTGCGCTTGCGGCCTGTGAGATCAACAGGCCTGTCGGTTCCATAGGCACGTACGGGAAGCGCGATTGGCAGAGTGTGGAACCAGCTCGGCGGGTTGACGATTCGGCTGCGGTGTCGGGCGGCCTCACGACGCGAGCATGAGGACCGTCGAGAACGGCATGCCGGGGGCTGGCACCTGGCGTGCGGGGCGAGCAGTGGCCAGATCGGGCGGCGGGTCTGGCCGGCGTACGACGAGTCACGCGCGGCCCCATCGTCGTAGTGACCTGTGACCCGCTGCTGCTGGAACGCTTCGCGTTTCACGACTACGCGCCCGAGGTGATCGAGGTCGAGGCCGGCCGCTACCCGCCGATCGACACGATCGCCGCTGCCCTGGGCGGTGCCGAGGTGGTGTCGCTTCGGTCGCCCCGAACGGCTCCTCGACCCGGGAGCCCGCCTGGCAAACTCGGCCTGGAGCTTCGTGGGCCAGGAGGTCCACGACCGCTTCGCCGAGCGACTGGGTCGCGACCTCGACGACGGGACCTGGGACGCCAGGTACGGGCACTTCCGCGAGCAGCCGTTCTTCGAAAGCTCCCTGGTCATGCTGGTCTCGCCGGGCCCCGGGGCCTGGTTCAGTCTCGGGATCATGCCGGAGTCGACCGCACAGGCCAGCGAGAAGACCGCGCGTAGGCCTTGATCGTGGCCGTCGGTCGGTCAGGGATTGTGCTTGATCGTCTTCATGGTGAGGTGCGAGTCGACCTTGGCGATGCCCGGGGTGTCTTCGAGCTTGGTACCGCTGGGCACCGACAAGTTTCGCTTACCGGTAGCCAGACACGGCGGCCGGGGAGGACCTCATCTGGCCCCTAATGACAGCGCCGCTCGAGTCCTTCAGGCCGGGATCGTGGGCCAGCAGATATGAAGGGTGGTCCGCTGAGGGCTCAGTGAACTTCCCGAGGTGGGGTTGGTATGGCGCCGCACCCCGAGGAGCAGTCGGGCTCGCCGGCGTCTTCACGGGCAGCCGTACAACCCGCGTGAGAGGGACAGATCCAAGCTCTGCCAATCTGGTTCGATGAGGATCTCGAGGATCGTGGCGCCCCCGAGTGGTTGGATCGGCTGCTGGCCGACTGTGAACTCGTCACCTCGCTGGACTGGACCGAATTCGAGGGCCCGGATTGTGACTACCTCGCTGAGGAGTTGGCCGAGTACGGTCTTGCGGTCATCAGCGGATGGAGGCGCCGACGGGTGATCTTCGCTCGTTGCCGGGACCGTGGTTTTGGGCGGTCTACCCGAGCCGGCCCGTGAGGAGCAACGGAACGGGATCCATCGGTCGTCGGTCGGAGGAATCCGAGGCTGGTGCGGAGGAACGAGGTGGGGGTGTCCCGCAGCTCGGTACCGGCACTGGGCGGGTCGTGCGTGTCCGGTCGCGTTCGATCGCCCGGTAGATCGTCGAACGGGTAATGCAGAACAGCTCTTCGAGTTCGCTGCTGGTGTGCCCGCGGGCGTGGTGGAGACCGACGAGGTGGGCTTCCTGCTTGGGCTGAGCTTGCGTTGCTTGCCGCGTAGTCGGCCCTTGGCCTTGGCGACCTTCATGCCCTCGCGGGTACGGCTTCGGGCCAGAGAACTCGGCGACCATGCCAGAACGTTGAACAGCAGCCTGCCGACCGGGTCGGTGGGGTCGTGCACCGATCCGCCGATGCTGACCTTGACCTGGCGGGCGGTGAGTTCGGCGACGATGTCGCGGGCGTCGGGCAGCGAGCGGGCGAGGCGGTCGAGTTTGGCCGCGACGAGGGTGTCCCCGGCGCGGCAGTCGGCCATCGCCTCGCGCAGGACGGGGCGGGCCCGGTTGGTGCCGGTCAGGCCGTGGTCGACGTAGATCCGTTCGGGGTCGACGCCGAACGCGGTGAGTGTGTCGCGTTGGGCGGTGAGGTCTTGGTCGTCGGTTGAGCAGCGGGCGTAGGCGATCTTGAGTGGGGCCACCGGTGCAGTGTGCCGGTTAGCCTCCCATGACCGGTACTGTTCACCGAACCAGGCTTACGAGACATCCGCCCCCGCTGCTTCCTCGACGCGTCGGCGGCTGGGACGGTATGCCGCTGGAGTTTCCTACGGCGTTCTACGGCGCTGCACAACGGCGCGTGATCAAGGCTCTTACGCCGTCGATGAGCCGATCTAGACCGAATCGGTAGGCGTGCTCGGGATCATGGGCTGCTCGGTGCGCTTGGCCGGCGGCTTGGCCGACACGGTCCGCTAGAGGGAACCGTGTGGCGTCGAAGACTTGAGCGAAGTTGGGACCGACCTGTTGCCACCACTGCTGGTCGGTGATGCCTGTGCGGTCGATGACCTGGTCGGCCTCGACTCGGCGCCGAGCGACTCCTTCGACGTGAGTGAGCAGCAAGGTGAGGACCGCGTCCATCTCCACGTCTGTCAGCCCGATGCCATCGATTACGGCGAGTTCGTGATCGTACTTAGCGATCGCGTTCGGACCCAGGGCCGGGCGTCCAGTGAAGATCTGCAGGACCCAAGGGTGGCGGAGGTAGAGAGTCCAGTTCACGTCCGCGACCGCGCGCAAACCGTGTTGCCAGTCGGTGGTGGTGCGATCTTGGAGGTCGCTAACGGCTTCGCCGTAGACGGTATCGAGCATCATCTCGACTAGTTCGTCGCGGGAGGCGACGTAGGTGTATAGGGACATGGTGCCGACGCCGAGAGAGTCGGCGACGCGGCGCATGGACAGGTGGACGAGGTCCCGGTCTGCATCGGCGACCCCGATGGCTGCGGCGACGACCTGGGCGCTGGTAAGCGCGTGCTTGGGGCCACGGCTGGGGACCTCGCGGGTCCCCCACAGCCGAGAGAGCGTGCCGGACGGGTCGCGACCGCTTCGTTTTGCCATGCGCGACAGCATAGAGCGGCTTCTCGGTACGCCCTACGAAGTAGGTGATAGCATTCTCCGTATGGTGTACGAAGAAGGCTTCGCCCGATCCCCTCCAAGACCTGAGGTCGCTATACGGGCCCTCGATCCAGGGAAGTCCTTTGGTGCGCACACGGCGTTGGATGGGTTCAGCCTGGACGTAGGAGCCGGGACGGCCTGTGGGCTGCTCGGGCCGAACGGCGCCGGAAAGACAACTGCTGTGCGGATCCTGACCACTCTCACGCGCCCGGACTCAGGTCAGGCTCAGGTGGCGGGTTTCGACGTGGTGCGCGACCCCCGTCAGGTGCGCTATCGGATCGGCCTAGTGGGGCAGAACGCGTCACTCGATAAGATCCTCAGCGGCCGTGAGAGCCTCGTCATGTTCGGCCGCCTCGTGCGCCTGTCCGCCGCCGCGGCCCGCAGACGTGCCGAGGAGCTACTGGAGCAGTTCGATCTCGCCGCCGCCGCGAATCAGCCGGTGGCTGACTATTCCGGGGGGATGCGCCGACGTCTCGACCTGGCCGCGAGCCTCATCCTGTCCCCGCCGGTAACCCACCACCGGTCTAGATCCCAGGGCTCGCATCGACGTGTGGTCCTCAATCAAAGTCACTGCTCGGAAGTGGCACGACCGTGCTGTTGACCACCCAGTTCCTGGAGGAGGCCGACCAGATCTGCAACCAGATCGCGGCTATCGACGCCGGACAGGTGGTTACCTACGGCACGCCGGACGAGCTGAACGCGAAGGTCGGCCCCGACCGAGTCGAGACCATCACGCGCAAGCCATCGCTGGACGAGGTCTTCCTCCACCTCACCGGCCACCACCCCAGCACCGGCAGGGCCGAGCCAGTGACGGAGAACACCCGATGAGTACCTTCACCGCACCGCAACCCACCCACCACGACCGGGTGGCTGCGCGACGCCGCTACCCTCACCGGCCGGGTGCTGCGGCACTGGAAGCGACGCCCCGCTCACTCGTGGTCTCGCTGCTGTTCCCGGTCCTGATGGTGCTGATGTTCGGCTACCTCTTCGGCGGCGCCATGCCCGTTACCGCCACGGCCGTACTCGCCGGCCGCAGCACCGCCGACCTGCTCAACGCGATCGTCGCCCTAGCGGTCATGCTCATCACGGGCCTGCTTGTCGGCTGGACGGCCCACCGAGGCCTCGGACCCGCCCTCGGCGCGATCGGCCTTCTGCTCTGGCTGCGATTCGCATTCACGTGGGTTGGGATCTATCTCGGACTGCTACTAAAGACTCCCGAGTCCGCGGTCGCGGTACAGATCCTGGTCTGGCCTGTCGGATTCCTCTCCAGCGCGTTCGTCTCCCCCGACACGATGCCCGGCTGGCTCGGGACCATCGCCACATGGAACCCCCTGTCCGCCACCGCCACCGCCATCCGAGATCTGTTCGGCAATCCCGACTGGAACACCCACGGCTGGGCAGCCGAACACTCCATCTCGATCGCGTTGAGCTGGCCCGCAGTGCTGACCGCGATCTTCCTGCCCCTGGCCCTCGCCAGGTACCGCCGCCCTCGACCGATGAACCACGTTTCACCCCAGGAGGGCTTGAGCCAATGAGCATCACCAACCAGCTGAACCGCCTCATCGAGGTCGGCGTTGCCGAACTCGCGGGCCTAAACCCAGCAGACCTCGCCGCCTACGCTGAGGATCTACCCGACGAGCCCGGTGCAGTCCTTGCTGTCCATCCGGCGCTCCTTCCCGCCCGGCAGCTCGCAACATTGCTTCGCCATGGTGACAAGCCGGGCTTCGTCGTCGCCGACATGATCGACCTTGAGCAGTTCGTACCCATCACAGACATCACCGTCCCCAACCGGCCGCTCTACCTCGTCCATGACATCAAGCGCGGCGACGACATGCGCAACTGGAGCCCGAACGAAGCCCTACCCGCCATCCTCCAGCTCGGGCGCACCCCCCTGACAATCAGCGAGGGAGTCAGCTGGCTGCTACAGGAACCCAAGCTGCTTGAGCGCAACCACTGCTTCATGACCATCGCCTCACGCAGGATTAACGGCAAGCACCTCGACACCCGGGCGCCCGCCATCTGGATCAGCGGCGGCACCGGCCACGACGGCACCGCCAACAAGGGTGCCCCGAAAGTTGGCTGGTGCTGGGCCGGGAACCGACACACCTGGCTGGGCTTCGCATCCGCGCGCCGCCGCAGCGATTGACGTAGGGGGAGCCGCTGAAGCGGCTCCCGCGGCCAAGTGTCTTCGCCGTAGCGAGATCGGCTTGCGACACGTGCCTCGGGCAGCATGCGCTGGAAGCTCAGTGCTGGTCGTCCGGGAGGTCCGACTTGATTCCGAGCGCAGAGTAGACCTTCGTGTGCAGCCGTTCGTACTGCTCGATGCACCGGCTGGGGCGACATCGTGGGCGTTCGTAGAGCTTGGGGGTGCCGACGATCTCGGTCGGGGAGAATTGCTCGCGAGTCAGATCGATGTCGATGCCACCTGGCGTGCGTAGCCAGGAGTGATGGCCTTGGATGCGGTCACCGTCGCGGACTTCGGCGTCGGCGATCTGGCCGCCGAGTAGGTCATGCAGTACGAGGGTTGTTGCCCCGCATTGCCCGCGAGCTGGGTTGTCTGGCGTCCAATCCTCGATGTCGACGTCATCGCAGGTATCCAGAGCCCAGCTTGCGCGGATCGCCGACTCGATGTCGGCAAGGGTCAGATTGGTCACCAGCGAAGCAGACCACTGGCCCCCGACATCGCGACCCAGCGAACGACCCCGACGACCCCGACGACCGCGACGACCGCGATGGGACTGTCACGGCGCACCGTGTGACGGCGCGGCGCGTGCCGCCGCGACAGCCACCCGTAGTCAGCCTTTGCCCGTGCAAACGGAGGATAGAGTCCGGTCGGTCTATGACGACGTCGCCGAGACGTACCAGCGTCTGCTGCCCGGATCTGCCGTCACCCCGGGGCCAAGTCGAGTTGACACAGCCCGCTCGAGCAGGTCGTCGTGGACCGGCGGCCCGGGTTCGCGGTTCAGGCCGCGCTTGCGGCTGTGCACGCTGAAGATCCGCTGCTGCGAGCACAACCGCCACACCCGGTTCTCACTCGCGGCGAAGCCGTTGAGGCGGAGTTCGTCGGTGAGCAGTCGGTACCCGAACTCCGGGTCGTCGCCGTGCAGGTCCAGCACTGCGTTGATCAGGTGCGCGTCGTCCCAGTCGCGCCGGCTGACCGGGTTGGCGAGCCGCTGGGACAGATAGGCCGCGGCGC
>QHCA01000386.1 GCA_003244095.1 Pseudonocardiales bacterium
TCAGGGCGTGGCTGCCCTCGACCGTGCGCCCGTCGGACAGCTCCACCTCGACGCCGGAGCCGTGCCGCCGGACCGCCGCGGCCCGCGACCGCGGCAGGATCGTCATACCGCGCCGGGTGAACACGTTCTCGATGAGCGTCGCGGCGTCGGAGTCCTCCCCCGGCAGCACTCGGTCGCGGCTGGACACCAGGGTGACCTCGACCCCCAGGGCCAGGTAGGCGCTGGCGAACTCCGCCCCCGTCACCCCGGAGCCGACCACGACAAGATGCTCAGGCAGCGAGGGCAGGTCATACACCTGCCGCCACGTCAGGATCCGCTCGCCGTCGGGCTCCGCACCGGGCAGGATCCGCGGGCTCGCACCGGTCGCGACCAGCACCACATCGGCGTCCAGCGTGGACGCACCCACCTCGACCCGGTGCCGTCGCCCCGGGCCGGCGTCCACCAGCGACGCGCTGCCGCTGACCACCTGTACGCCGGCCCTGGTCATCTGCCGGGTCACGTCGACCGACTGCGCCAGGGCCAGCGAGCGCACCCGCCCGTGCACCGCCGGGGCGTCGACCCGGATCTCCCCCGGCTTGCCGGCGTCGATGCCCAGCCGGTCGGCGGTGGCGAACGCCGTCATCGCGTCACTGCTGGCGATGAACGTCTTCGACGGCACGCAGTCGTACAGCACACAGGCCCCGCCGAGCCCCTCGGCCTCGACGACGGTCACCTCGGCGCCGACCTGGGCAGCCACCAGGGCCGCCTCGTAGCCGGCCGGCCCGCCACCGATCACGACGATTCTCGTCACGCAGACCATTGTCCCCCACTACGCTGCGCACACGGTTGAGCACGCGGAATGTCTCAGGAGGATCACCATGCGCAAGCGGGCGACCAGCGGCGGCGTCACCGTACAGGCGATCGCCGGCACCCACTCGATCTTCTTCGGCCTCGACCTCGCGGCCGACGTACGGCCCACCTGCCTGGGGTTCGCGATCCACCGCGAGGACCATACGGAGAAGCAGCAGTACTGGCTCTCGGGGTTCAAGACCTTCGAGTCAGTCGTGCCCGTGCCGAACCCCAAGGCGTTCTACAGCACCCGAGACCACCCGGTGCAGTCCTTCTACTGGGGCGACTACACGGTCAAGCCGGGGCACCGCTACACCTACCGCATCGTCCCCCGCTACAGAGCGCCGAAGAACCTCGTCGACTCCCCCGGTGTCGAGGCCACGATCGACATCACCACCGGCGACCCGGACACAGGCCCGCACGGCGTCTACTTCAACCGGGGGGTCGCGGCCAGCCAGGCGTACGAGAACAAGTTCGGCGACCCGCCGGACAAGCTCAAGCCGCCGGAGAAGCGCGCGGCAGCGATGACCTGGCTCTCCCGCGGGCTGGCCGAGGCGATCGCGGCCTTCATCGGGCAGGCGAAGTCGCAGAAGTTCGCCCTGCGGGCAGCGGTCTACGAGTTCACCCAGCCCGACGTCCTGGCCGCCTTCCACCAGGCCAAGGACGCCGGTGCCGACGTCGAGATCGTCTACGCCGCCAACGCGGACCCCACCGGCGATGCAAACCGCACGGCGATCGCGGCGGCCGGCCTCGACCCGGCGATGCTGCACCCGCGGACCAGGGCGAAGATCGCGCACAACAAGTTCATCGTGCTCTGCCGCAAGTCGGCGGCGGGTGCGCTGACCCCGGTGTCGGTGTGGACGGGGTCGACCAACTTCACCGAGGGTGGCATCTTCGGGCACTCCAACGTCGGGCATGCCGTACGCGATGCCGCGGTCGCCCAGCGCTATCTCGAGTTCTGGGGCCAACTGCTCGGCGATCCCGACACCGACCCGCAGCGCGACTGGGTCGACGCCAACAGCCCGTTCGATCCCGCGTCGATGGGGCCGGCCGGCATCCACACGCTGTTCTCACCGCGGCACGGCCTCGCCGTCCTCAACTGGTACGCCCAGCGCTTCGGCGCCGCGACCGACGGCGGCTACATCACCGGCGCCTTCGGCCTCAACGCCACGTTCGAGAACGTCCTCGTCGGCTACAGCGGCAAGGCGCTGCACTACGTCATGCTCGACCGGGCCGACAACAACCAGGACACCTGGTCGGCCGACCACAAGGTGATCGTCGCGGTGGGCTCCTCGGGCGGCCCGGCGAGCCTCACCCGCTGGGCCAAGGAAGGGCTGACCGGGTTCAACAACTTCGTGCCGTACCTGCACACCAAGATCGCGCTGATCGACCCGCTGGGAGACGACCCGACCGTGATCAGTGGATCGGCCAACTTCTCCCCCGACTCCACCACGAACAACGACGAGAACATGCTGATCATCCGCGGCGACACCGAGATCGCCGACGTGTACTTCACGGAGTTCACCCGGATCTTCAACCACTTCTATGCCAGGTACTGGGCCGCCCGGCTCTCCAAGGGTGGGACGGACGCCCAGGAGCACAGCTTCCTGGCCGAGACCGACGCCTGGCAGAAGCCCTACTTCGCCGCCGGCAACCCCAAGCGCCTGCAGCGGCAACTGTTCAGCTCAGCCGTCCAGGGCAACATCGGTTGAGGGCGCGCAGCCGACGCGCGGGTCGCTCGCCGGTGATCGGTCCCACGGGGGCGGGCGGATTTCGGGCGCCGGGGCGCCGGCTCAGCAGGCGCGCAGGGCGGTGTAGGCGGTCTGCACCAGCAGCCGCACACCCACCTCGATCGCACCCTCGTCGATATCGAAGGCACCCTGGTGCAGGTCGACTGACGGCATCCCCGGCCCGGCCACCCCGAGTCGGGCAAGCGCGCCGGGGACCTTCTCCAGGTACCAGCCGAAGTCCTCGCCGCCGAGGCTCTGCGGGGTGTCGGCCACGGCGGCGGCCCCGAGGCCCGCGACGGTGGCCGCCCGCAGCAGCTCGATCGCGTGCGGGTCGTTGTCGACGGGGGGCACGCCGCGCACGTACTCGACCTCCGCGGTGATCCCGGTCGGGCCGATCACGCCGGCGACCAGCCGCCGGACGAGCTCCGGGGCGCGGGCCCACGCGTCGCGGTCGAGGACGCGGACGGTGCCCCGCAGCACCCCGGTCTGCGGGATCGCGTTTGCGGCCCGGCCGGCCTGCACCTCGCCCCACACCAGGGACAGGCCGGCCCGCGGGTCGACCACCCGGGACAGCAGCCCGGGCACGTCGGTGATCACCCGGCCGAGGGCGTAGATGAGGTCGGCGGTGAGGTGCGGCCGCGCGGTGTGGCCGCCGGGGCCGGACAGGTAGACCTCGACCATGTCGGCCGCGGCCGTGATCGGCCCGCTGCGCAGGCCGACCGAGCCGGTCGGCAGTCGCGGGTCGCAGTGCAGGCAGAACACCCATTCGGCGGCGTCGAGGCCGTCGGCGGCGATCACGTCGAGCGACCCGCCGGGGGTCAACTCCTCGGCCGGCTGGAACACCAGGCGCACCCGCCCGGGCAACGGCTCCGGCGACGCCGCCAACGCCAGCGCCGTCCCGAGCAGGATCGCCGTGTGCACGTCGTGGCCGCAGGCGTGCGACAGCCCCTCGACCGTGGAGCGGTAGGACACCTCCTTGACGTCGAGCACCGGCAGCGCGTCGATGTCGGCCCGCAGCGCGATGACCGGGCCGGCCCCGGGGCCGTCGAAAGTGCCGACGTCGCAGACGACCCCCGTACCGAGGGGGAGCACGCGGGGTGAGAGCCCCGCCGCTGCCAGGCGGGACCGGATCAGCTCGGTGGTGACGTACTCCCGCCGCCCGAGCTCGGGATGGGCGTGCAGCTGGCGGCGCAGGGCCACGACCGCACCGCAGTTGCGGGTGAGCCACTGGTCGAGCCATGGCGACGGCACAGCGGAAGCGTCAGGCTCGGGCGTGCTCACTCGGCAGTCCTGTCCTCATCTCATCGAGCAAGCCGTCGACGACCCGGGTGAGATCACCCTCGTTGGCCGCGGCGACGGCTCGCTGGCGCTGATAGCTCGGGCCGACCTCGAGGATGCGGTGGACGCCGGCGAGCTCTTCGGCACAGTCGAGCTTACGGGCGACGGGCATCAGCTCCTCTACCAGGTCACCCAGGGCGCGGCGGACCGGGGCGAGGGTGCCCTTCTCGTTCACGACGATCTCGGCGTCGATCCCGTAACGGGCCGCGCGCCACTTGTTGGCCCTGACCACCCAGGGCCTCGGGCACGGCAGGGTGTAGCCGCGGTCGAGCTCGCCGTCGAACCGCTCGACCAGGCACTGGGCCAGCGCCGCCTGCGCGACGATCTCGTCGAACGTCGACAGGCCGTCGGCGATCCGCAGCTCCACCGTGCCGAAGTCGGGGTGCGGCCGGATGTCCCACCACACCTCCCGGACCGTCTTGATGACGCCGGCCTGGATCAGCGTCTCCATGTACTCCTCGAACTCCGCCCAGTCGGCCAGCTGGAGCGGCAGCCCGGCCGTCGGCAGCGCCTCGAACACCTTGGTCCGGATCGAGGCCAGTCCCGTGTCGATGCCCAGCCAGTACGGGCTGGACGCCGACAGGGCCAGGATGTGCGGGATGTAGGCGGTCAGCGCATTCACGATCGGCATGACCTTGGCCCCGTCGCGCACCCCCACATGGCAATGCACCCCGAAGATCTGCAGCTGCCGGGCCAGCAGCTGGTTGTCCTGGATCAGCCGTTCGTAGCGCGGATCCGGTGAGAGCTGCTGGGTCGCCCAGTCGGTGGTCGGGTGGCTCCCCGCGCACATCAGGCCCACGTTGCGGCGGCCCGCGGCTGCCGTCACCTCGGCGACCGTCAGGGCCAGGTCGGCCCGCGCCTCTGCGACCGTGCCGCACACCCCGGTGATGACCTCGATGGTCGACTCGAACAACTCGTGCTTGGCCTTGGGATGCACGCCGTCGCCGGCCGGGCTGATCTCGGCCAGGATCTCACTGGCGGCCGACGTCAGCTGCCGCGTGTCGAGGTCGACGAGTTGTAGCTCCCACTCCACGCCGAGGCTGGACCGCTCGGAGGCGTTGAACGGGATCTTCATGCGAGAAGCCTAGAGGTGACGGCCCGCCGAGACCGCGCTCAGAATCGTTCGGTGGGCTGGTAGACGCCCCAGACGCCGCGCAACGTGTCGCACACTTCGCCGACGGTCGCCCGGGCGCGCAGGGCCTCCTTCATCGGGTACAGCACGTTGTCGGTGCCCTCGGCGGCCTTGCGGACCTCCGCCAGCGCCTCCTCGACCGCCCCCGCGTCGCGCTCGGCTCGCAGGGTCGCCAGGCGCTCGCGCTGCGCAGCCTCCAGCGTCGGGTCGACCCGCAGCGGCTGGTAGCGCTCGTCGTCATCGACCACGAACCTGTTGACCCCGACGATCACCCGGGAGCCCTCGTCGATCGACAACGCGATCTCGTAGGCGGCCCGCTCGATCTCTGTCTTCTGGAATCCCGCCTCGATGGCGTGCACCGCACCACCGAGCTCCTCCACCCGGGCCATCAGGTCGAGCGCCGCGGCTTCGAGGTCGTCGGTCATGGCCTCGATCGCGTACGAGCCGGCAAAGGGGTCGACCGTCGCGGTCACGTCGGATTCGTAGGCGAGCACCTGCTGCGTGCGGACCGCGAGCCGGGCCGCCTTCTCCGTCGGCAGGGCGATGGCCTCGTCGTAGGAGTTGGTGTGCAGCGACTGGGTGCCGCCCAGCACGGCGCCGAGGGCCTGCACGGCCACCCGTACCAGGTTGACCTCGGGCTGCTGGGCGGTGAGCTGCACGCCGGCCGTCTGGGTGTGGAACCGCAGCATCAGGGACTTCGGGTTCTGGGCCCCGAACTCCTCGCGCATGATCCGCGCCCAGATGCGCCGCGCCGCCCGGAACTTGGCCACCTCTTCGAGCAGTGTCGTACGGGCGACGAAGAAGAAGGCCAGCCGCGGGGCGAAGTCGTCGACGGCGAGCCCGGCGTCGAGGGCGGCCCGGACGTACTGCACGCCGTTGGCCAGCGTGAAGGCGATCTCCTGCGCGGGCGTGGCCCCCGCCTCGGCCATGTGGTAACCGGAGATGGAGATGGTGTTCCACCGCGGCAACTCGGCATGGCAGTAGGCGAAGGTGTCGGTGACCAGCCGCAGCGACTCGGCCGGCGGATAGATATAGGTGCCGCGGGCGATGTACTCCTTGAGTACGTCGTTCTGCACCGTGCCGGTCAGCCGCTCGCCGGGCACGCCCTGCTCCTCGGCCACCAGTTGGTACAACAGCAGCAGCAGGGCGGCCGGGGCGTTGATCGTCATCGACACCGACACCTCGCCGAGCGGGATGTCGTCGAAGAGCACCCGCATGTCGTCGACGGAGTCGATGGCCACCCCGACCTTCCCGACCTCGCCGGATGCGAGCGCCGCGTCGCTGTCCATGCCCATCTGCGTGGGCAGGTCGAAGGCCACCGACAGCCCGTGCGAGCCGGCCCGCAGCAGGTGGTGGTAGCGGGCGTTGGACTCCTTGGCGTTGCCGAAGCCGGCGTACTGCCGCATCGTCCAGGGCCGAGACGTGTACATCGTCGCGTAGACACCGCGGGTGTACGGGTATTCACCCGGTTGGCCGACCCGCTCGTCGAGGCCGGCCGCGAGGTCCTCGGGGCCGTAGACCGGCTTGACCGGCCGCCCCGACTCGTTCGTGCGCTCGTCCATCTGCCCATCCATCTGGGCCAGTCTAGGCAGCGGTCGTTTCCGGTGGCGGTGCCGAGTATTCTGGGCGCGGATGAGAGGTCACCGGCCGAGAGACAGGCAGTCAGTCCCAGCGTGAGCACCCCCACATCCACTCCCGGCCGCACGATCGGCGGGCGCTACGCGCTCCAGTCGACCATCGGCGCGGGCGGTATGGGCACCGTCTGGCGGGCGTTCGACCAGGTGCTGCGCCGCGACGTCGCCGTCAAGGAGGTCCTGCTTCCACCGGGCGTCCCCTTGGCCGAGCGGGTCATGCTGTGCGAGCGCACGCTGCGCGAGGCCCGGGCCGCGGCCTCGCTCAATGTCGCCTCTGTGGTCACGATCTACGACGTCGTCGAAGAGGACGACCGGCCGTGGATCGTCATGGAGTTGCTGGCCGCGCGCAGCCTGGCCGAGATCATCCGGTTCGACGGCCCCCAGTCCCCGGCGATGGTCGCCGACGTCGGGTTGCAGGTGATCGGCGCCCTCGACGCCGCCCACCGAGCCGGCATCCTGCACCGCGACGTCAAGCCGGGCAACATCCTGGTGGCCGCCGACGGCCGGGCCACGCTTACCGACTTCGGCGTCGCCCGGACGACCGGCGACTCGGCGCTGACCAGCACCGGCCTGCTGCTCGGATCGCCCTGCTACATCTCCCCCGAGCGCGCCCGTGGCCGCCAGCCCGGCCCGGCCTCCGACCTGTGGTCGCTCGGCGCCACGCTGTACGCGGCCGTCGAGGGCCGGCCGCCCTACGACCTCGGCGACCCGCTGCCCACCCTGACCGCGATCGTCACCGAGCCACCGACGCCGTGCCGGCTGGCCGGGCCCCTCACCGAGGTGCTGGAGGGCCTGCTCGAAAAGGATCCGGACACGCGGTGGGATGTCGAGCGCGCGAGTGCGGCCTTCCGGGCGGCCGAGGCGGTGGCCCGCAGCCAGGACCCCCTGAGCCAGGAGGCGGTGCACGCCAGCGCGACCCGGGTCCTCGACCCGCTGCGCACCGTCCTGTCCACAGCGCAGCATCCCACCGTGCCGCCGCCCGCGTACGGCGGTCCGGCGCACAGTGGGATGTCGCATGGCGGGCCGGCGGGCGGCGGGCCGATGCACACCCGCGCGGAGTACGTGCCGCTGCCGGTCGGCCCGGTGCTGCCACCGGCGTTCGCCCGGCCGCGCCGGCGGCGGGGCCGGGTCGCCGCGGTGGTCGTCACGGGCGTCCTGCTGATCGCCGCCGCGGTAACGGCGGCCTCCCTTTACCTGCCCGGCATCATCAACCCCGCGGCGACGCCGCCCAAACCTGCGGCGGCGGGCGCGGACAACGCCGCCTTCAGGCTCTACCGGGACCCGTCCGGCTTCACCATCAAGGTCCCCAGGAGCTGGCGGCAGCTCCCCCGCAGCGGAGACTCCATCGACTTCCAGGAGGCCCAGAACGGGCGCTTCCTGCGGGTGACGGTGAGCAAGGCCGGGGGCCACGGCATCGAGGAACTCCTGGCCGCCAACGACCGCGAGAACGACGGGACGTTGCAGGGCTATCAGAAGGTGGGCATCCGGACGCTGCAGGTGGCCGGCAAGCGCGGCGGCGAGTGGGAGTTCACCCACACCCGCAGGGGCAACCGGCACGTGATCGACCGCGGTCTGGTGGTCGACGACATCTGGTACTCGTTCTACCTGTCCACCCGCGAGGATCAGTTCGCCGCGAGCAAGCGCCTCGTCGCTACGATCGCCGACAGCTTCACCCTCGGCTAGCCGGCATGGACTCCCTGCCGCCCGCGGATGCCCGGGCCGCCGCCGACCGGCTCGCCGCCCTGACCAGCGCCGTGCACCACGACGTCGCCATCGTGCTGGGCTCGGGGTGGGTGGCCGCGGCCGACCGGCTCGGCCCGGCCAGCGCCCAGGTGTCCTTCACCGACCTGCCCGGCTTCGCCGCCCCGTCCGTCGCCGGGCATGCCGGCCAGGTCCGCTCGGTCGCCGTCGGCGGGCGCCGGGTGCTGGTGTTCCTCGGCCGCACGCACCTCTACGAGGGCCTCGGCGTGGAGCCGGTCGTGCACGGCGTTCGGGTGGCCGCCGCCGCCGGCTGCACGACCGTGGTGCTCACCAATGCCGCCGGCGGCATTCGCGAGGGCTACTCGGTCGGCCGGCCGGTGCTGATCAGCGACCACCTCAACCTCACCGGCCGGTCACCGCTCGTCGGCCCGACCTTCGTCGACCTCACCGACCTGTACTCACGCCGGCTGCGGGACCTGGTCCGGGCCGTGGACCCCGGTCTGATCGAGGGGGTCTATGCCGCGCTGCCAGGTCCGCACTACGAGACACCGGCCGAGATCCGGATGCTGCGCCTGCTCGGTGCCGACCTCGTGGGCATGTCGACCGCCCTGGAGGCCATCGCGGCGCGGGCTGCCGGCTGCGAGGTGCTGGCCCTGTCGCTGGTGACCAACGCGGCGGCCGGTGTCACCGGCGAGCCGCTCGACCATGCCGAGGTGCTCGCGGCCGGCCGCACCGCGGCGAGCCGGATGGGCGACCTGCTGGCCGAGGTCATCGGGCGGCTGTGAGCCAGGTCCTGATCACCGGTGCGGCCGGCTCGATCGGCGCGGTGCTGGCCCGCGATCTCCCACCGTACGGTCATCGACTGCGCTTGCTGGACCGGTCGCCCGTCACGGGGGCGACCGACGCCGTGGCGGCCGACATCTGCGACCCGGCCGCCCTGGACGCGGCGCTGGGCGGCATGGACGCCGTCGTGCACCTGGCCGCGATCGCCACCGAGGCGGCGTTCGCCGACATCCTGCACGCCAACCTCGACGGGACCTACCAGGTCTTCGAGGCCGCCCGCCGGGCCGGCGTGCGGCGAGTCGTCTACGCCAGCTCCAACCACGCGGTCGGCTTCACCCCCCGGGCGGCGCTGCTGGGTGCCGACGTGCCACCCCGGCCGGACACCTTCTACGGGGTGAGCAAGGTCTTCGGCGAGGCGCTCGGCCGGCTCTACGTCGACCGGTACGGCCTCGAGGTGGTCTGCCTGCGGATCGGCACCTTCGCGGCGCGTCCCGAGGCACCCCGCCACCTGTCCACCTGGCTCAGCCACGGCGACGCCGTGCGCCTGGTGCACGCCGCCCTGACCGCACCCGGCCTGACGTACTCCGTCGTCTACGGGATCTCCGCGAACACCCGTGGCTGGTGGGACCTCGAGCCGGGGCGGGCGCTGGGCTACCAGCCGGTCGACGACGCCGAGGCCTTCGCCGCCGAGATCGTCGCCGCGCACGGCGAGCCCGACCTCGCCGACCACACCCAGGCCTTCGTGGGCGGAGAGTTCACCGGCCCGGAGTTCGACGCCTAGCATGGCTTGATGCCGGCTGCCGACCTGCCCGCACGCGTCACCGCCTGGATCGCCGCCGACCCCGACCCGGTGACCCGCGCCGAACTGCAGGCGCTGCTCGACGCGGGCTCCCCCGACTCGACCGCCGACCTCGCGCAGCGCTTCGCGGCCCCGCTGGTGTTCGGTACGGCAGGTCTGCGCGGCCCGCTGCGGGCCGGCCCGAACGGCATGAACCGCGCCGTGGTGCGCCGGGCCGCGGCGGGGCTCGGCGCATTCCTGGACGCTGCCGGGCGCCCTGGGGCGGTGGTGATCGGGTACGACGCCCGGTTCGGCAGCGCCGACTTCGCCCGGGACACCGCCGGCGTGCTGCAGGCCACCGGCCGGCCGGCGGTGGTGCTCCCCGGCCCGCTGCCGACCCCCGTACTCGCCTTCGCGGTCCGCCACCTGCAGGCCGTCGCCGGCGTCATGGTGACCGCCAGCCACAACCCGCCGGGCGACAACGGCTACAAGGTCTACCTCGGCGACGGCGGCCAGATCGTGCCGCCGGCCGACCGCGACATCGAGGCCGCGATCGCCGCGGTAGGGCCGGCCAGCAGCATCGCGCTGGACGAGGGCTACCAGGTGCTCGGCGACGAGGTGGTGGACGCCTACGTAAGCGGCGTCGTCCGGCTCTTGTCGCCCGCCGCGGACCGGGACCTCACCATCGCCTACACGCCACTGCACGGCGTGGGCGCCGCCGTGGCCCGGGCGGTGTTCGCCCGGGCCGGCTTCCCACCGCTGCACGTGGTCGCCGAGCAGGAGCGGCCCGACCCGCGGTTCCCCACCGTGGCCTTCCCCAACCCCGAGGAGCCCGGCGCCACCGACCTCCTGCGGGCCCTGGCGACGACCACCGGCGCGGACCTGGCGATCGCCAACGACCCCGACGCCGACCGCTGCGCGGTGATCAGCGGTGGCCGCATGCTGACCGGTGACGAGCTCGGCGTGCTCCTGGCCGACCACCTGATGACCCGGGGTGTGCGACCCGGCGCCGCCTTCGCCACCACGATCGTGTCCTCGTCGCTGCTGGGTGCGATGTGCGCCCGGCACGGGGTGCCCTATGCCGAGACGCTGACCGGGTTCAAGTGGATCGCCAGGGCCGGCGACCTGAAACCCGAGACCAGGTTTCTGTTCGGCTACGAGGAGGCGCTCGGCTACACCGTCGGGACCACGGTCAGGGATAAAGACGGGATCGGCGCGGCGCTGGCCGTGCTCAGCCTGGCCACCAGGGCCAGGGCGGGCGGCGATTCGCTGCTGGAGGCCTACGATGCGCTCGAGGCCGCGCACGGCGTGCACCTGACCGGGCAGATCACCGTGCCGACGACCGAGCCGGTGCACGTGATGTCCCGGCTGCGGATCGCGGCCCCGGCCGAACTGGCCGGCCAGGTGGTCACCTCGACCTCCGACCTGACCGGCGGCACCGGCGATCTGCCCTCCGCCGACGTGCTGCGGTACTGGCTGGCCGGCGCGCGGGTGGTGATCAGGCCTAGCGGCACCGAGCCCAGGATCAAGGCCTACCTGGAGGTGGTCGAGCCGGTGATCGCCGGGCGCCTCACCGAGGCGCGCCGGGCGGCCCGGGCCAGGATGGATCCGCTCCGCGAGGCGGTCCGCGAGCTCCTGAACGGCTAGCCAGCCCTGCCATAGCGCCCGCTGGCCGGCTCGTGGCAAGCTCAGTCCTATGACCAGCGACCATGAGCACCCGCATCCGCACGGCCACGACGACCACGCCCACGGGAGTCCGGCCCACGGCGAGGAGGGCCACGTGCACAGCGCGGCCTGCGCGGTTGCCCACGGTACGGTGCCCGCTCCTGATCAGGACCGCACGCTGGTCGCAGTCTTCGCCAACCCGGTCTCGCAGTACCTGCTGCGTTATGCCGCCGACGCGGGCTACCAGGCGGTCCTGGTCGAGCCGGACGCCGAACTGGCCAAGGACGCCGCCGGATCAGGGATCGAGGTGCACTCCGGTATCGGGGCGGTCCCGGACGAGCGGAGTGACGTCGTGGTGACCGATCACCACCGGGAGGAACTCGGGGTCATGCTCAGGGACGCGCTGGTCACGCCGGCCCGCTGGGTCGGCATCATGGGCAGCCCGCGGGCCGAGCCGCCGCACATCCAGGCCCTGGCCATGCTCGGGGTCGCGCCGGACGAGATCGCCCGGGTGCACCGGCCGATCGGGCTCAACATCGGCTCCAAGTCGCCGGCCGAGATCGCCATCTCGGCCCTGGCCGGGCTGCTCGCCGACCGCAACGGGCGGCCGGGCGGGTTCGACTTCTGAGCAGCCCTCTCTCAGGCGGCTTTGTAGGTGCCGGCCGACGCGGCGGCGTTGGCCTTGGCCCGCTCGTGCAG
>QHCA01000387.1 GCA_003244095.1 Pseudonocardiales bacterium
ATCAGGTCGGTGATGCCCTGCACACCGGAGAGCAGCACCTGGTCGGCGCTCTTGAAGGCATCCATCACCGTGACGTTCGACTCGCTGATCTGCAGCAGCCGGTCGTTCGGGATGACGATCAGCGTGTCGCACTCGTTGCGCAGGCCCTCGATGCCCGTCTCGGCCGAGCCGGCCCGGCGCTTGCCCTCGAACGTGAACGGCCGGGTGACGACGCCGATCGTGAGCGCGCCCAGCTTTCGCGCAATCTCGGCAACGACCGGTGCGCCACCGGTGCCGGTGCCGCCGCCCTCGCCGGCGGTGACAAACACCATGTCGGCGCCCTTGAGAACCTCCTCGATCTCCTCACGGTGGTCCTCGGCGGCCTGTCGGCCGACGTCGGGGTTGGCGCCGGCGCCCAGGCCGCGGGTGAGTTCCCTGCCGACGTCGAGCTTGACATCGGCGTCGCTCATCAGCAGCGCCTGAGCGTCGGTGTTGATCGCGATGAACTCGACGCCTTTGAGTCCGACCTCGATCATGCGGTTGATGGCGTTCACGCCGCCGCCGCCGATGCCGACGACCTTGATGATCGCGAGGTAGTTCTGCGGAGGGGTCATCGATGTGCCTCTCTTGTCCGCGCGGGTAGCACGACTCTTACTCTCAACTAGACGGTTATAGTTATGTCAAGTTACCGACACGCCGGACAGTAGGAAACAACAGGCGCCGCTTCAATCACCGCGCCCGCGTGTCGGAGGTGTCTTTTCCTCGACCGCCGATCTCAGCGCACGACGACGGTCGGCAGCCCGCTGACGTCGTAACTGGTGCCGGGCCGGGTGAGCAGTGTCGGCAGGATGCGGCCCTTGGCCGCGTTGTCGGTGGCGCTCCCCCAGATCACCGTGCGGCCCTTGGCCAACGCGAGCCGAACATCCTCCGGTGTGCCGGCCGAGACCGACACGGTGATCGCCCGGACGGCCGCCGGAAGGCTGACGGCCACCGTGATCGCGGCCCTGATGGCGGCCCTCCCCGGCCCGGGAGCCGGCCCCGCGGAGGCGGATCGGGTGACCGGACCGAGCACGATCTTGCTGAGGCCGGCGGGCGGCGTTGGCGCCGCGGCGAAGGCGGTGCCGCCGGCGTCGAGGAGTTCGAACCCACCGGCGGTCACGGCATACGCCACGGCGACCCGCTCGTGCACGTCGATCAGTAGCCGGTTCGGCCACAGCCGGTGCACCTGCGCCGATTCGACCGGCGGCAGCGCCTCGATCCGACGCGCGATCGCCTGGGTGTCGATGCGTGCCAGCGGGCGATCCCGCGGCACCTGCGCCGCCGCGAGGACCTGCCCGTCGTCGAGCCGACCGGCGCCCACTACGCTGACCGACTTCACGTCGGTGAGGGGAGTGAACCAGGCGACCGCCACGCCGGCGACCAGCAGCAGGACGACGACGGCGGTCGTCACCAGCAGGCCGCGCCGCGACGGCCGATGCCGAAGCCGCCCGAACCACCGTCGCGGACCCGGCCGCAGCTGGGGCAGGTGGGGTCGGCCACGGTGGGGCAGGTGGGGCAGGCGCAGCTCGGGGCAGTGCACGAACCGACGCCAGCCGGTGTGTACCAGCCGGCCCCGATCTGCGGGCTGCCCGGGGTACCGGTCCGGGCGCTGTTCCCGGCCCGTCGTCGTCGTCATGACGCTGTCGCCTCCAGTTCCGCGAGCACCTCTGCGCCGAGCATCGTCACGTCGCCCGCGCCCATCGTGATAACCAGATCGCCGGGGCGCGCGAGCCGCGTGACCAGCGGAGCGACCGCAGTCCACGACGGCTCGTAATGGACGTGTTCGGGCGGCAGCGTGACGGCGCCGGCGACGAGCGCGCCGGTTACGCCGGGCAGCGGATCCTCCCGCACGCCGGCGATCTCCATCACCACCACCTCATCGGCGAGGCCGAGCGCCGCGCCGAACTCGGCGGCGAACGCCTTGGTCCGGCTGAACAGGTGCGGCTGGAACGCCACGATCAACCGGCCCTGCCCGGCCACGACGCGGGCCGCGTGCAGCTGGGCTCGCACCTTGGTCGGGTGGTGGGCGTAGTCGTCGTACACCGTGACGCCGCCCGCACGTCCCTTCAGCTCGAATCGCCGGTGCACGCCGCGGTACGCCCGCAGCCCCTCGAGCAGCTGGCCGCTCGGCAGGCCGAGCTCCATCCCGGCGAGCAGCGCGGCGGCGGAGTTCAGCGCCATGTGGTGACCGGTGACCGAGACCTCCACCGGCCCGATAAACGCGCCGTCGACCACCGCTCGGTAGGTCGTGCCGTCGCGGCGGACGGCGACCGATTCCAGCCGCAGGTCCGAATCCGGCGCGACGCCGTAGGTCCGGGTGCGCAGGCCTCGATCGCGCGCGAGGACGGCGACCCGCCGCGCGCCGGCGTCGTCGACCCCGGCGACGAGAATGCCGCTGGCATCGATGCAGCCGACGAAGTCGTCGAAGGCGGCGACGTAGGCAGCCGCCGTGCCGTGCTGGTCGAGGTGGTCGGGCTCGACGTTGGTCACGATCGCGGCGTACGGCGAGAGCAGCAGGAACGATCCGTCGCTCTCGTCGGCCTCGACGACGAAGAGCTCGCCGCTGCCATGGTGTGCATTGGATCCCGACTCGTTGAGCTCACCCCCGATCGCGAACGACGGGTCGGCTCCGCACCGCTGCGCGGCGACGGTGAGCATCGACGTCGTCGTCGTCTTGCCAGCGGTGCCGGCTACCGCGACGCCGCGATAGCCGCGCATCACCCACGCCAACGCGCCCGCGCGCGGCAACACGCGGAGGTCGGCCGCGCGGGCGGCGGCCAGCTCGGGATTGCCGGGACGGATCGCGT
Organism: Pseudonocardiales bacterium; assembly: GCA_003244095.1. GTDB lineage: Bacteria > Actinomycetota > Actinomycetes > Mycobacteriales > QHCA01 > QHCA01. The sequence continues at coordinate 2,826 of QHCA01000387.1, forward strand.
TCGAGACGACCACGGTGTCGGCGGCGGCGACATGCTGTGCGCTGTGTCCGATGTAGACGGTCGCGCCGAGAGCCCGCAACGCCGTGAGGACAGCGGAATCCTTCGCGTCGCTGCCCGACACCTGCATGCCGCGCGTGAGCATGATTCGCGCAATCCCGCTCATACCAGCACCGCCGATGCCGACGAAGTGCACCCGTCCGAGATCGGCGTCGACGCTGCTCACGGCGCCTCCACGG
>QHCA01000388.1:0-2334 GCA_003244095.1 Pseudonocardiales bacterium
GTCAACCAGGACGACGTCGGCAACATCCACGCTGCGCTTCGCGCCCAGGAACTGAACAGTGAATTGCGGCTGGTGATCCGGTTCTACAACATGAGCCTCGGTCACCGCATTCGAGTCCTCTTCCCCCGTTGCGTCGTGCTTTCCGACGCGGCTACCGCCGCAGGGTCCTTTGTGGCCGGAGCACTGGGGGAGTTGGCGCCGAGCTACGTACGGTTGCCGGGCCGCACGCTGTACGTTGCGCGACGCCGCGAGGTGGCCGGGGATCGGGTGATCTGTGCGCTGGCCGACACCAGCGGGTCCGGGCAGCCGGAGTTGCTGCCGGTCGACGAGGCCAGCGCAGATCTGGTGCTGGCGCTTGCCGACGGCCACGCGGCCCGGACCGGCGCCGCCGCTCCCCGCCGCAGGTTGGACCTGCCGCGGACGCTTGGGTGGCGCATCGCGGCGTCGTTCAATCGCAAGTTGACCCTGGCAACCTTGGGATTGATCGGCCTGCTCGGGCTGGGGACGATCCTGTTCGCGACGGCGGGTGGCTCCTCCTGGGGCACCGCGCTGTACCTCACGCTGCTCGATGCGGCGGGGGCGGCTCAGCCGAGCGCCGGGCTGAGCACGATCAACAAGGTCACGCAGGCGATGGTCACCATCGTCGGGATCTCGATCATCCCGGTGGTGACCGCGACCGTGGTCGACGCCGTCGTCAGCGCCCGGCTGGACACCGCCCTGGGCAAGCCCCGACCGATCTCCGGCCATGTGGTGGTCGTGGGCCTGGGCAACGTCGGCGCCCGGGTCGTGGCGCAGCTGCACGATCTGGGCGTGCCGGTGGTGTGCGTCGAACGCGACGACACCGCCCGGGGCGTGCCACTGGCCAGACGCATCGGCGTGCCGATCGTCTTCGGTGACGCCAGCCGGGAGGACACCCTGCGGGCCGCCTACCTGGGCACCAGCCGGGCACTGGTCGCGGTGACGAGCAACGACGTCACCAATCTCGAGGCAGCCCTGCACGGCCGCGCGATGAGCCAGGATCTCCGGGTCGTGCTGCGGTTGTTCGACAGCGACTTCGCCGAGCGCGTCCAGCGCAACTTCGGCATCACCATCTCCCGAAGCGTGTCCTACCTGGCTGCTCCGGCGTTTGCGGCTGCGATGCAGGGCCGCGAGGTCCTGGGCACCATCCCGGTCGGCCGCCGGGTCCTGCTCATCGCCGAGGTGCCCATCCAGGCCGGCGCCGCACTCGACGGCCTGAGCAGTGACAGTATCAACGTTGCCCGCCAGGCGAAGGTCATCGCGATCCAAAGCCACGTGACCAGCAACTTCGAGCTTCCGGCCCGGCCCCGGCACCGTCTCGCCGGCGGCGATCGGCTGATCGTCCTGGCCACCCGCGCGGGGCTTGCCAGGCTCCTGACCAGCAGCGTTGTCACCGCCGCCGCGAGCGATCGCGTCAGTGCGCCGGACTGACCGACCACGGTATGCCAGGGCCCTGCGGGAAGCCCTGTGGACAACGGGTGGGCGGGCCGACGCAACGCCGATAGCGTTTTCCCTACTGGCTCGACGGGACTAGACGGGGAGTGGTGCACGGCGATGATCAACGATCTCTACCTACCGGGCGGGATGGTGACGACCGGCGACGGCGTGCCGGGCGTTTGCGCGCGACATGGCGAGCCGGCCCTGCGCAGGCAGACGGCGGACTTCCAGTCGCGACCGCCGGAGTGGTCGTATGCCCTGCTGCTCATCGCGGTGCTGCCGTTCGTTGTCGTCACGTATCTGCTGCGCAAGAGCATGATGGCGACCGGTTGGCCGTTCTGTGCCCGTTGCCGGGCCAGGGCTCGATGGCTGCGGCTCGTCGCCCTGGGATTGCTGGTGGCCGGGATCGGGATCGGGTACGCCGGCATCCGCTATCCCGGTCACGGGTCGCTTTCGACCTGGGGTTGCATCCTGTCGTTCGCCGGCTTCGTTGTCGCGTTGATGCACGCCGGACCGAGCAGGATCGCGCGGGCAGAGGTGACGCAGGACGGTCTCGCCCTCCGGCTCCGCAATGCCGCTCCGGCCTTCCGGGCCGCCCTGCCCCCGGCCCCGCTCGCGGTCGGCTCGCCGGCGCCACCACCGAGTTGGGCGGCGGGGCCGGCAAGGGAAAGCCACCCCGGCTGGTGACTGGACGGTGCCGGGCACTTGAAGGTGCCTGATGGCATGCTCTCACTTGCGGCCCAGGTGCCGGATCCACTTGCCCGCGACCCGGGACCGCCTGGGCGCGTTGCGAGCCTCGCTTTGTCGCACGGCCTCCTTAGGGTCAGCGAGGGTAACCTTGAGTGCGGCCTCGGGAGGTGGCGTGTCAGGCATTGCGGC
>QHCA01000388.1:2382-13616 GCA_003244095.1 Pseudonocardiales bacterium
CTCGCCGCGGCCGATGACGACAGTCATAGCTGGCGGCGGATCGCGGAGTTCCTTGAGGAATATCGACACGAGACCGCTGCTGACCGGGCCGCCCACCGGCGTTTGGCGGTGTTCTGGTTCCCCTTCAACACGGCGGCTGCCCGCGTCGACGCTATCGTGCACGCGCCGGCGGCGTTTCGTAGCCGAGGAATCTTCCTCGCACCCCAAGAGCTGAGCGTGGCTTGACCGGAAACGAGGGGCCTGTTCTCGGCCGCGAACAGGCGATGAAGGCGCTCGCCGCCCGACGCCGGGACATCGACCTGCGGGTCCTCATCGACCTGCTCGGCCTGACGTCAGATGAGCAGGTGGTCGCGCTCTGCGTGCGCGTGTTCCCAGATGAGGCGCTGCCCGACCGGGCGCGCCTCATCGGCACAGATCTGTTCGAGGGGACCCGATGAGCAGCGCGCCCTTCGACCGGCTGCGCCTGGTCGCGCTGCGCTACGCCGTCAACGACGAGGCCGAGCAGTACATCGCCATCATGCGGGTCTTCACCGAGGGCACCGCCGGGCTGCTGTCCGACCTGTCCGCCCGGGAGGTCGTCGAGCGGCTGAGCAGCGAGCATCGGCTGGAGCTGGACGTCGACCTGGTGGACACGCGGTTGTCCTACCTTGTCCAGTCGGGCAACTTGACCCGCAGCCCGCGCGAGACCGAGGCCCGCAGCATCCGCGAGTACCTCACGATCCGGGCCCGCTACCAGCTGACCCAGCGCGGCGAGCTGGTCCACCGGCAGGTTGAGGAGCTGCTCAGCGCCACCGATGAGGTCCGCGAGGTCTCCACCGAGATGCTCGGCGGCATCCTCGCGGGGCTGCGCACCCTGGCCACCTACGACGAGACGTCGCTCGACGCCGCAGATCCCGACACGGTCGCCGCCCAGGTTGCCACGCTGTTCGCGCAGTTCGAGCGGCTCGTGACGAGCACCAGGGCCTTCTACGCCAGCCTCAGCCAGGTCCTGGCCCGTTACGACCTCGGCCGGGAGGACTTCCAGGCGTTCAAGGCGGCGCTGCTGGACTACCTGCAACGCTTCGTCGACCAGATCGCGCGCACTATGCCGCAGATCGGTGACCTCATCAAGGCGATCGACCCGGTCCCGCTGCTGGCCAGGGCCAACACCGGTGCTCGCCTGGTCAACCTCGACGGCAGCCGCGCCGTGCGGTCCAGCGGTCTGGCCGAGCCGGACTGGGCGGGACTGCGGGCGTGGTTCCTCGGGGCGCCCGGACGCCGCAGCGACGCCGAGGAAGTCCGGACCCTGGCCACCCGCGCCATGCGGGCGCTGCTGGTCAACCTGCGCCGCCTGTCCAGCAGCACCGACCGGGAGGTCAGCCGCTACGCGGACCTATTGCGGCTGGCCCAGTGGTTCGATCGAAGCGATGCCGATCAGGCCGCCGCGCTGTGGGCAGCCGCTTTCGGTCTCTACCCGTCGCGGCACCTGGGCTTTCCCGCCGAGCCCGACGGTGACCCGCTGCCCGCGACGAGCAGCTGGTGGCGGGCGCCGGTTGCCGATGTCCCGGTGATGCTGCGAGTCAGCGGCGAGCGCCGGTCGGGCGGTGCGACGTCGCGGCGGGAGGACTTCAGTGCCGTCAAGGTGCGGCGGCTGCGCGAGCGGGCTGCCGCGGAGGCCGAGCGCGCCGCGGCCCTGTCGGAGCTCAAGACCCATGCCGGATCATGCCTGGCCGATATCGCCTTGACTGACGCCGCCCGCGTGCACCTGCTGGAGCTGCACGCCCGGGCGCTCGCCGGTGCCGGTGGGCCGCTGACCGGCAAGGCCACCGCGACGGCCGCCCTGCCCGACGGCTCGGTGCTCGAGCTGCGCGTGCGGCCGACTCCCGGCGAGAGCACGAGTGTCCGCAGCCCGTCGGGCACCCTGCGGCTGCACGACCTGACCCTCGAGCTCGCGTGAGTCGCCGATGACCTTCGAGGACACCCAGGCCGTCGCGGAGCGCCGCACCGCCTTGCGCGCCCTGCTGATGCAGCCGCTGCTGACCGACGAGCGCTCGCCCGACGACCTGCTGCTCGTGCGACGGCACCGCGAGCACCTGGTGCGGCTGTGCGCCGAGGGCCTGGGCTACCGGCTGGTAGTGGAGCCAAAGGCTGCTCGTCTCTACAAGGGCGGCCTGGGCCGCGACGCCAACCGGCCACTGCGCAAGCCGGTCAACCGCGGCCGGGGCCGGCGTTTCGAGCCACGCGCCTACGCCTTGCTCTGCCTGACCCTGGCGGCGCTCACCAGGTGCCCGGGGCAACTGCTGCTCGACGAGCTGGTCGCGCAGGTGCGCAGTGCGGTGGCAGAGGCGCATCTCGACATCGATCTCGACAAGGTGGCCGACCGGCGCGCGATGGCCGCCGCGTTGGCCGTACTCATCGAGCTCGGCGTGCTCATCGAGCGCGACGGCGACCTTAACCGCTGGGTCGAGGAGAGCACCGCGCAGAGCCTGCTCGACGTGCGCCGGGACCGGCTGACCCTGCTCGCCGCGGCAGGGCTTTCGCGCGCGAGCGGGCCCGAAGACCTGCTGGACGCCGCGGCCCTGCCCAGCGCTGCCGGCGGCGCCCGTGTCGCTGTCCGCCGCAGGCTGCTGGAGTCACCGGTGCTGTCTTCGACCGACCTCACCGAGGATCAGGCCGAGTGGTGGCGGCGCAACCGCAACCGCGAGGCCGAGTGGTTTCGCGAGCACGTCGGCCTCGACCTGGAACTGCGCGCCGAGGGCGCGATGGCGATCGACCCCGACGAGACACTGACGGACCTGGTTTTTCCCGGTACGGGGTCCGCGCGGCACGCCGCCCTCCTCGTTCTCGAGCGGCTGGTCAGCCAGTTGCGGGAGGATGCGCGCTCCGCCGAGTTGCCGGAGCGGGTGTGGCGGCCGGTCCCGCAGGGCGCCTTCGATCAGGCCGTACGCGAAGTCGGCACCGAGCACGCCCGGGGCCTGCGCAAGGTCTACGCCGACGTCGAGCTCCTGGCTGCCGACGTGCTCGAGGTGCTGACCGAGTCGGGCCTGCTGCGCCGCGCCGCCGACGGCCTGGCCGTGCACGCCGCCGCGGCACGCTACGCACCGCAGACCACCTATGCGGAGGGGTTGTTCTGATGGCCCGCGACCCGCACCGCTTCCGGTTGCATCGCGCCGGCATCCTCAACGTCTGGCAGTACGACGACCAGGTGTTCACCTTCTGCGACGGGCGGCTGTTGCTGCGCGGCACCAACGGCGCCGGCAAGAGCAAGACGATGGAGATGCTGCTGCCGTTCGTGCTCGACGGCGACAAGGCCCGGATGGCCGCGACCGGACGCCAGGGCAGCCCGCTGTTATGGCTGATGAGCGACGGTGCTTCGACCGGTGGGACGCGCACCGGCTACCTGTGGGTCGAGTTCGTGCGCGTCGATGCCGACGGTGCGCGGACCGAGGTGACCTGCGGTGTGGGGATCCGGCACTCGGCCAGTGCGCGGCAGGCGACGATCTGGCAGTTCACCGTCCCGACGGCCGTGCCTGCGCTGTGCGAGGCGGACGGGACACCACTGTCCGCGCCGCGCTGCCGCGAGCTGGTCGAGTCCCTCGGGGGGCGCAGCTTCGAGTCGCCGCGGGACTACAAGCGGCACGTGGGCCGGCTGCTGTTCGGGTTGGAGCCGCAGGCCTATGACGACCTGCTGCGCCTGCTCTACTGGCTGCGGCAGCCTCAGGTCGGCGAGGAGATCGATCCCGCGCGCCTGGTCGGGATGCTCGACGAGTCGCTGCCGGCGCTCGACGAGGACGCCGTGCGGCAGGTCGGCGAAGCCTTCGACGATCTCGCCGGGCACGGCGAGCGTCTCGACCGGCTCAGGGCTGCGGCGCAGGCGGTCGACGACTCGGCCCGCGTCTACGCCCGCTACGCCGCCACGCTGTTGCGTGACCGTGCCTCGGCCGCACTGGCGGCGGAGAAGGAGCGCGCGGCGCGGGCCCGGGCGGTTGCCCAGGAGGAGGCAGCCGTCGCCAGCGTGGCTGCGGACCTGATCGCCGCCGAGGAGGCGGAGACCGCAGCCGGCGAGGCGTCCTCCCGTGCCGCCGGCCGGGTGCGGGTGCTCCAGGACGGACCACTGGCACGCAACCAGCAGGTCCTTCGGGAGAAGCAGCGGCGGGCCGAGGAGCTCGCTGAAGCCGCGCGGGTCGCGGCGGCGGCCGCGGAGCGTGCCGCGCACCGGGCTCAGAATTCGGCGGCCCGGGTGGCGCAGGGCCGCACGGAGCTGTCGGGGTTGAGCGACCAGTTGTCGGCCGGCGTGGGGCAGATCGCCGGCCTGTTGCGTGCGTGCGCTCTGGACTGCACCCTCCCGAGCGCGCTTGCCGGCGTGCCGCAGGCGACAGCGCTGGGTGCGCAGGTGCCCACCGCTCGGCAGTCGGTGAGCACCGCCCGGGTCGCGGTCATGGTGGTCCGGGATGCCGCCGGTCGGGTTGAGCGGGCCACCGCCCAGAAGGACGCTGCCGCCCAGCGCGCCGCCGAGGCAGAGGGGCGCGAGGAGCAGGCGGCCGGCCGGCTCGCCGACAGCGAGCGCGCGGCCGACCGGCTCTGCACCTCCTGGTCGCAGGCTGCGGCCGGGTGGGCGGCCGAACGGCCTGACCTGGACGTCGTCGTCCCGGTCCCGGGGCCGGTGGCGTTGGCGGCGCTGCGACCGGCTGTCCGTGCGGCGGTGAGCCCGGTGCTGCAACAACTCGGCGATCAGCGGGCCGCCGCGGCCGCCCGGCGCACCACGGCGTCCGGCCTGATCCGCAGCCTGCAGGATCGGCGGGCGCAGGTGCTGGCCGAGCGCGACCGGGCCCCGCCGCCGCCGCCGCTGCCCAGGCCGAGCCGGGATCAGGCCCACGGCCTGCCGCTGTGGCGGCTCATCGACGTGGTTGCCGGGGTCGACGCTGCCCCGCTGGAGGCCGCGCTGCAGTCAGCCGGGCTGCTCGACGCGCAGGTGCTGGCGGACGGGTCGGTGCTGCGGCCCAGTGACGTCGACACGGTGCTCACCCCGCTGCCGTTGCCCTCGGGTGCCACCTTGCGGGACGCCTTCGTCGCGGACGTGCCGAGCGGCAGTCCGGTCGCGGCGGAGGTCGTGGTGCGGCTGCTCGGCTCGGTGCTGCTCGCGGACACGGTGGTGACGGCCGAGGGACCGCCGGCCATCGGCCGCGACGGGTCCTGGCGCCTCGGACCGCTGGTCGGGCGGGCCGGCAAGCCGGTGGCGCAGTACATCGGCAGTGCGGCCCGCGAGGCAGAACGTGCCCGGCGGCTGGCCGACATCGACGGGCAGCTGGCGGCCGCCGGCATCGAGCTGCGGGCGGCTGCCGCCGCCGAGGAGGCCGCGGCGCAGGAGATCCGCCGTACCCAGGAGTGGGAGCACAGACTTCCGTCGTGGGACGAGCTCGGCCGCGCTTGGATCCGCATCGACGAGCGGGCCGCCGAGCGTGACCGGGCGCATGCCGACGCCGAGCGTCAGATCCGGGCGCTCAACAGCGCGACCGAGGAGCTGGCCCGGCACACCGAGACGCTGCGGCGGCTCTGCGCGCAGCATGACCTGCCCGCGGACCGCGCGGCGCTGGATGCCCGCGACGGCGAGCTCGTGCTGCTGGACCAGCGGCTGCAGGGAGTCTGTCAGGAGGGCGGCCGGCTGCTCGTCACGGCGCAGCGACTGGAGGAGGACGGCGAGGCGGCCGAGCGCGACGAGGCAGAGGCGGTGCTCGCGGCCGACGAGGCATCGAGCGCCTCTCGCACCGGCCGGGCGGCAGCCGAGGAGGCACAAGCCCTCTTGGACACCCTCGGCGTCGAGGTCCAGCGGATGCAGGCCGAGCTCGACGCCGCTTCGCAGGCCGCTCGAGGGGCGCGCGAGGCGCTGGACCGGGCGGTGCGGCGCGTCCGGGAGCTCGCCGCGACAGCGGGGGAGCACAAAGCACAGTTGACGGCGGCGCGGCAGCGCCTGTCCGACTCCGAGCCCGAGGTCGTCGCGCAGTTCGCGGCGGTCGGCGGCCTGCGCCTGGTGCCAGGGCTGGTCGACGCGGGCCTCGGCCGGCCGATCGAGGAGGCCGATGCGCTGGGGTTGGACGCCCTCGACGTGATACCCGCGCCCCGGGCTGCGGTGCGGCTGCTCTCCCACTGGGCGCAGGCGTCGGTCGACCGGCCGGTCGATGCCAACGCAGTGCACGCGGAGGTGCGGTTGCTCGCGGTCGGTCCGGCGGCCGACGCCGAGCCACGGGTGGTGCCGGTCGCCGAGGCCCTCTCGGTGCTGGCCCGCGACAGCGCCGGGGCCGAGCGGCCGCTCGCCGACCTCGCCGTACGGATGGCCGCGGAGGTGACCGGCGAGCAGGAGCTGCTGACCGAGCGGGAGCATCAGCTGTTCGAGGAGCACCTGCTGGGCGAGCTCGGCGACGCCCTGCGCTCCCGGCGCCAGGAAGCCGCCGACCTGGTCATGGGGATGAACGAGCTGCTGGCCGACGTCCGCACGTCGCAGGGGATCCGGGTGCGCCTCGACTGGGACCTGCGCGATGACGTCGGAGCCGAGGTGCGCGATGCGGTGGCGCTGCTCGGCCGGGCGCGCGGGTCACTCACCCCGGAGGAGTCTGACCGGCTGCGCGATGCCCTGGGTGCCCTCATCGAGGTGCAGCGTTCCGCCGAGCCCGAGCGCGGCTACGCCGAGCACCTTGCGCGCGCCCTGGACTACCGGCGATGGTCGGCGTTCTCGGTCAAGCTGCACCGGCCCGGTACGGCGACCTGGAGCACGCTCACCCGCCGCACGCCGCTGTCCCAGGGCGAGCAGAAGGTGGTGTGCTACCTGCCGCTGTTCGCCGCCGCCGCGGCGCACTTCTCCTCCGTCGCCGGCGCCGCGCCGTATGCGCCCCGGCTGATCCTGCTCGACGATGCCTTCCCCAAGATCGACGTCGGGACGCACCCGCTGCTGTTCGGGCTGCTCGTCGACCTCGACCTGGACTTCGTCCTGACCAGCGAACGGCTGTGGGGCGATCACGCGACCGTGCCGTCCCTTGCCGTCTACGAGGCGCTGCGGGCGCCGGGGGAGCGGGGCATCGCGCAGTATCGCTACACGTGGGACGGCCGCGTCCTGGTCGGCGAGGGATGACCGCCTGGGACCCGGCGTTGCCCGACTGGTTGGCCGATCCCGCGCTTGCACCGATCTGGCGGCGGCTGCGGCCACCACTCGAACGCGGAGCGCGGACGACCCGGCTCACCGCGCTGGACCGGCCCACCCGCCATGCGCTGTCCGGCGTGCTGGGCCGGCCGGTGACCGGCGATCTGACCCTGGTGTTGGCCGACCTCGACACCCTCCTGCAGGAGCGGGCCCGGATCAGCCTGGTCGCGATCGTCGAGGCCGCGACGGGCGAGCTGCGTGATCGCGACGGCGAGAGAGCCGCCCGGCTGGCCCCGGTCGAGCGGCTCGCCCGAGTGGATCCCGCCTGGGCCGAGCGGGTGCGCGGCAGTGGCTTGCTGGCCCGGGTCGCCGATCCCGTGGCGCTGGTCGAGCAGGCCATCGCGGTCCGCGACCAGCTGCCCGGGCCTACCCGGTTGCGGGCCGAGCTCGCGGCCGCGGTCACCGGCGATGCGCATGCGCTGGACGACGGCCGGCCGCTGGCTGCCCTGGTGCTGCGCGGTCTGGTCGACGTCATACCAGCATCGACAGGCGAGCGCCGGGAGGTGTGGGAGCGCGCCGGCGTGCTCGCCGACACCGTCTCGACGTCGGTGCTCACCCTCGGACTGCACCCGGCCGGCGACGGGGCGCGGCAGCGGGCGCTGCGGTCGGCGGCGGACCTTGGTGATCCGGTGCACATCACCCCCTGGTTGCTGCGTAGGCTCGATGGCCCGCTTGCCGCGCGGCCGGTGCTGGTGGTCGAGAACCCTGCCGTCCTCGAGGCGTTCGCCGTGCGACACGGCGGGCGCCACCCGATCGTGTGCACCGCAGGGTGGCCGTCACTCGTCGCGGTGGACCTGCTCGGCCGGCTCGGCGTCCCGCTGAGCTATCACGGCGACTTCGACTGGCGGGGCGTCGAGATCTGCCAGTGGCTGCGGCAACGGGTCGGAGCAGTGCCGTGGCTGATGACCGAGCGGGACTACCGCGCCGCCCCCGGCGGCGGCCCGCTCAATGGCCGGCCGGCACCCACTCCATGGGAGCCGGACCTCGCCGGAGCCATGGCCGAGTGCGGCGTCGCCGTACACGAGGAGCAGGTGGTCGACGTACTGCTCGAGACCTGGCCCGCATGAAGCGAGACCGTCTTCGCCGACTCCTCCACGTCGACCGCCGGGCCGTCGTCGTGATCGAGGCCAAGCCTGAGGGCACGCCGCTGTCCGGCGTGGAGTAGCGCGCCTTTGACGCCCTGAGTCAACCTCGAGCGGTGGCGCCCACGCCCGTCGACGACGCCGCACCGGTCGCGGCCACGTCACCCGCATCGGGCACCGCCCGCCCGACCCCGCGCACGTACGGGTACGGCGGCCTGTAACTGCTCGACGCCGCCCGCGAGCCACTGCCCACGCACCAGGTTCGCGAGCCGTTCCCCGCGCCGCATCTGGTGCTTCTTCAACCCGGGGCGAGCGCGTACTCCCGGCTGCACTGGAGCGTCGTGCAAGCCGGCGACGAGGGCGACCCGTGACCCGTGACCCGTGCGAGCCGACCTCCGCCTACCTGCTGGTCACCCCACCGGACGAGACCGAACCGATCACGATCAATTGTTCGGTCAACGTCTGCTCGCAGAGCACTCGGAGGGTGCCGTGGTCGTCGTAGATCAGCAGCGTGTGGACAGAGCTCTGGATAGGGTGGGCCAGCACGATGCTGGCGATTTTCGCGGACATGTTCTGGAGCGTGATCCAGCAGCTCAGATGGCGTCCACTGCTGACTGTGTGGGGCCGCGCATGCGGGCTCGCGTGGAGTCGGGCAACGACGGGAGGCACTGCCGGTGGACGGGAAGAACGACCTGAGCTTCCGCAGCCTGGACGGGCTGCGCCTGGCGGGCACACTGGTGACCCCCGAGTCAGATGCAGATCAGGCGGTCGTGCTGGTACACGGCGGTGGAGTGACGCGGGATGAGGGCGGGTTTTTCACGCGGCTGGCGGCGGGCTTGGCCGAGTCCGGGGTGGCATCGCTGCGCTTCGACCTGCGGGGACATGGTGAGAGCGAAGGCCGCATGGAGGAGCTGACGCTGGCGGCGGTGCTCAACGACATCCGCGTGGCGCTCGCGCAGCTTCGGGATGCGACGGGCGCGGCGGCAGTGAGCCTGTTGGGTGCGAGCTTCGGCGGGGGGATCTGCGCCTACTACGCCGCGAAACGGCGGGCAGAGGTGACGCGACTGGTGTTGCTGAACCCCCAGTTGGACTACAAGAAGCGGACCATCGACAAGACGCTGTTCTGGGCGGATGATCGTCTCACCCCAGAGGCTGCCGCACAGTTGAGCGAGCAGGGGTACCTGGCGTTTTCACCACAGTTGCGGCATGGCCGGGCGATCTTCAACGAGGTGTTCTGGTTCGACCTGAACGAGGCCCTCGGCAAGATCAGAGCGCCGACGCTGTTGGTGCACGGCACGAAGGACACGCTGGTGCCTATCGAGTCGACGTTGGCGGCGCTGCCCCGATTCCAGGCAGAGCACCGGCTCGTGCAGATCGAGGGCGCGCAGCACGGGTTCGCGGTGCACGAGGATCCGCAGTACCTGAATCCGCAGAGTCAAGCCTGGCAGGCCTCGGTGATCCGCACGGTGACAGACTGGCTCACTGCGGACGCCGGTAGCGCGGCAGGCTAAACGCCGACGGCTTCGCGTAGGGTGCGCACAGCGGGGCGCATACTCCATGGGCTGAGGAGTCCCGCGACGTCGCCGAGTACCCGCAGGGTGCGCTGCGAGTTGGTGGCCGTGGCGATATCCATCGAGGCAAGAGCTACCTCGGCGGCTTCGTCCGGTTCGCCACAGCGGGTCAAGGCGGCCGAGCGGCGGGCCTGGAAGTAGCCCGCATCCCGACGGGACAGCTTGCCGCCGGCGATGACGTCACCAAACAGTTCAGCGGCGCGGGCGGGCTGGCCGGCCTCGGTGTAGCAGACGGCAGCGCGCAGATTCAGCGTGGAGTCCGTGAACGAGGCCCCGAGCAAGAGGCTGCCTTCGTCATTCGGGACAGCGCGGGACAGGAGTCCGTGGGCATCATCGATCTTGCGGGCCACGACCGCAGGGGCCTGTCCCGTCATGGCCAGGCCGATGGCTTCTTGTTGGGCGACTTCGGCGCGGAGGCGAGTCGGGAGGTGCCAGGGACCGTCTTGCGCGGCCTGGGCAAGGGTCAGGGTCCGGATGGCGTCACGGATGTCGAAGGCCATCTGCGAGCGCCGCAACAGCACGTAGCCCTGAAGGACACCACTGCCCGCTTCCTGTGCCCACTCGGTGGCCCGGTCGTACCAGTAGGTGGCTTGGTCGAACGCGCCGGCATCGCGGTATAGCCAACCGGCAAACTCCGATCCACGCGCCGCCAGGCAGAGTAGTTGCCGTCGCATGATCAGGCTGACGCGACGGGCGCTCGTCTCGATGGCCGCGATGACACCGAGCGTTGCCGGAAGTGCCTGAACCGGACCCCGGCTGCCGTCCTGGAGCTGACAAGCCTTGAGCTGACCATCGAAGTAGGGCACCAGCTCGTCCTCGGCTTGGTGCGACGCTTCCTCCAGCGTCTGCGACAGCCGCCGCAGCTGGTCCACGGTCAGGCGCGGCAGCCAGGACATGCCAAGAATCGGCGGGATAGCTGCCTCGACCTCGTCCACGGAATGGCTGGTCGGATGCGGATGGTCGGCGTTCGGGCCGGGACGGTCTGTAGGCCCGGCGCTCGCCGCGAATCGTATGCGCTGCCCATCAGTGGCGCGAGACAGCATCGTGTCTAGCGCAGCCTGAAGCTCCGGTCGGGGGCAACGGGCCGAGCCAGCGGACTCCCACTTGGAGATGGTGCGGGGATTGACCCCGAGATCCTCAGCGAACTCCCGGACGGTCAGCCGCAAGGCCTGGCGCAGGAGCCGACTCTGATGGCCGCACCACCTGTCCACCGTCACGTCAAATCCCCGTTCGTCTCGCGATTTGGACACCTTATCGGAATGGTCAAGGCCCACAAACGGGCGACGGAGATTCCACAGAGGACCATTTCCCAGGTCAAACGGACCGCAAGAGTCATCTGTACGGCACCGGGACGGGTGCTGAGAAGTTGCCTCAGGAAGTGGTGCTCGCGCAAACGGGCATCGGCACGAA
>QHCA01000389.1 GCA_003244095.1 Pseudonocardiales bacterium
CGGCCGACCTCGGCCCGCTGGCCGACCTCGGTGAGCGGCCACCAGCGCTCCAGCCACGCCGCGTCGGCGGGTACGGGGCTCGCGCCCAGCGACTCACCGCCGCCGGGCGGGTCCACCAGGACTACCCGCGGACCGTTCGGGGTGAGCTGGACAACGTCGCAGGCGACATTGTCCAGCCACTCGTTGGCCAGGATCACCCCGTCGACCTCGGGCACCGTGTCCAGCCAGTCGACGCTGGGGGGCAGGCCGGCGGGCGGCGGCCCGAGGTCGACCCCGCACAGCCGCAGGTCAGGTGCCAGCCGGGCCAGCTCCCGCAGCAACTCCCCGCCGCCCGCGCCGACGTCGACCACCGTCCCGAGGCCGGCGGCGAGCACGAGCCGGTGCACAGCCGCCGCGAACAGGGGGGAGGCATGCACCGAGGTCCGGAAGTGCGCCGCCGGCCGGCCGGCCGAGCGGTAGAAGCCGGCAGGCCCGTACACCGCGACATCCCATGCCACCCGCCACGGCACCGGCCCAGCCACCGCGCCACCTTCTCACCTCGCGCGGGCGGTAGCCGTACCCTGTGCTCGACCGGTACCAACGACGGACTGGATCCGCCACCGATGACGACAGCTCCACACGACCGGCCCGGCCGCCTGGCGGTCGGGGTCCTTGGCTGCGGCCGGGTCGGCAGCGTGCTGGGTGCCGCGCTGCAGCGGGCCGGGCACCGCGTCGTGGCCGTGTCAGGCGTCTCGCCGGCGTCTCGGCGGCGGGCGGAGCGGATGCTGCCCGACGTCCCGGTCGTGCCGGCCGACGAGGTGGTCGCCGCGGCCGACCTGGTGCTGGTCGGCGTTCCCGACGACGCGCTGGTCGACCTCATCAGCGGGCTTGCGGAGACCGGCCGGTGGCGGCGCGGTCAGCTCGTGGCACACGTCTCAGGGGCCCACGGTCTGGCCGTCCTCGATCCGGCCACCCGGGCCGGCGCCCTCCCGCTGGCGCTGCACCCGGTGCTGCCCTTCACCGGCCGGGGCGCCGACGACCTGGCTCGGCTGGCCGGCGCCAGCTTCGGCGTCAGCGCGCCGGAGTTGCTCCGCCTGGTCGCCGAGGCACTGGTCGTGGAGATGGGCGGGGAGCCGGTCTGGGTCTCCGACGCCATGCGACCGCTGTGGCACGCGGCCCTCACGATGGGAGCAAATCACCTGACCACCCTGGTGAACGAAGCCGCCGACCTGCTCCGCGCCGCCGGTGTGGCCGAGCCGGCCAAGGTGCTCGGCCCGATGATGGGTGCAGCGCTCGACAGCGCCCTGCAGGACGGCGACAAGGCGCTGACCGGCCCGGTGTCGCGGGGCGACGCCGGGACGGTGGCCAAGCACCTCGCGGCCCTGGCGCAGGCGGCGCCCGACGCGGTCACGGCGTACGTGGCCATGGCCCGCCAGACCGCCGACCGTGCACTGGCCTCCGGTCGGCTGCGTCCCGAGCAGGCGGAGGCACTGCTCGACGTCCTCGCCGCCCCACGAGCCTCGGCATGACGGCCGTCACGCTCGCGAGCACCGGTGCGGAGCTCAAGGCCGCGCAGGCCGAGCGCGATCCTGGGGTCGGCCTGGTGCTGACCATGGGGGCGCTGCACGAGGGGCACGCCTCCCTCGTCCGGGCGGCGCGGCAGCAGACCGCCACCGTCGTGGTCTCGGTCTTCGTCAACCCGCTGCAGTTCGGCCCCAAGGAGGACTTCGCCCGCTACCCGCGCACGCTCGACGCCGACCTGGAGCTGTGTGCCCGCGAAGGGGTGGACATCGTCTTCGCGCCCTCGGCGGACGAGGTCTATGAGGGCGGCCGCGAGGCCACCGTGCGCCCTGGCCCGCTCGGCGACCAGCTCGAGGGTGCCGCGCGTCCGGGGCACTTCGCCGGCGTACTCACCGTCGTGCACAAGCTGTTCGGCATGGTGGCCGACGTCGACACCGCGTACTTCGGGGAGAAGGACTACCAGCAGCTGGTGTTGGTGGCCCAGATGGTGGCCGACCTGCAGCTCGCGCCGGCGGTCGTCTGCGTGCCCACCGTGCGCGAGTCCGACGGCCTGGCGATGTCCAGCCGCAACCGCTTCCTCGGCCTGGCCGACCGCGCCATCGCACCGGTGCTCTCCGAGGCGCTGTTCGCCGGCGTGAGCGCCGCAGAGGCCGGCGGTGGCGGGGGACAGGTGCTGGCCGCGGCCATGGCCGTCCTGGAAACGGAGCGGGCCGTCTCGCTCGACTACCTTGAGCTGCGCTCGCCCGATCTGATGCCGCTGTCCACCGGCGGGCCGGCCCGGCTGCTGGTCGCCGCCCGGCTGGGCCTGATCCGGCTGATCGACAACGTCGGTGTCATGCTCCCGACCGGCGCCGTTCGCCCCCCGGTGTTCTAGATGCTGCTCGCCGTCGACGTCGGCAACACCAACACCGTCCTCGGCGTCTTCACGGGCGACAAGCTCGAGCGTTCCTGGCGGGTCAAGACCGATGCGCGGGCGACCGCCGACGAGATCGCCCTGCTCTTCCGCGGCCTGCTCGGCGACCTGCTGCCGCCCACCGGCATCGTGGTGTGCTCGACCGTACCGAGCGTGCTGCGCGAGCTGCGCACGATGCTGGATCGCTACTACGACGGCGTGCCGACCGTCATCGTCGAGCCCGGGGTCAAGACCGGCGTGCCCCTGCTCTTCGACAACCCGCGGGAGATCGGCCCGGATCGCATCGTCAACACCCTCGCCGCCCATCGCCTGTACGGCGGGCCGGTGGTCGTCGTCGACTTCGGCACCTCGACCAACCTCGACGTGGTCAGCGCAAAGGGGGAGTTCCTCGGCGGGGCGCTCGCGCCGGGCATCGAGATCTCGGTGGACGCGCTGGCCGCCCGGGCCGCGCAGCTGCGCAAGGTGGAGCTGGTGCGGCCGCGGTCGGTGATCGGCAAGAGCACCGTGGAGGCGCTGCAGTCGGGAATCCTCTACGGGTTCGCCGGCCAGGTCGACGGCCTGGTCCGGCGGATCGTCGTCGAGCTCGGTGGTACGGCGACCGTAGTCGCCACGGGCGGCCTCGCGTCCCTCGTACTCGCGGAGAGCGAGACCATCCAGCACCACGAGCCCGACCTCACACTGATCGGCCTGCGGCTGGTCTTCGAGAAGAACGCCGGAGTCCCGTCGCAGCTCGATCGTTAAGGTTGCGGCGTGACCGACCAGCCTGAGGACGATGTCCCCGAGCAGATGCGGGTACGCCGGGAGAAGCGCGACAAGCTGCTTGCGGCCGGCGGCGAACCGTATCCCGTGGGCTTTCCGCGCACCACGACCCTGGCGGCACTGCGGGCGGCGCATCCCGACCTGCCAGTCGATACCTTCACCGGCGAGCGGGTGGGTGTCACCGGGCGGGTGATGTTCGTCCGAAACACGGGCAAGCTGTGCTTCGCGACCCTGCGCGAGGGCGACGGCACCGAGTTGCAGGTGATGATCTCCCTCGACAAGGTGGGCGAGGAGTCCCTCGCGGCGTGGAAGTCCACTGTGGACATGGGTGACCACATCGGGGTCGAGGGCGAGGTCATCACCTCCCGCCGCGGTGAGCTCAGCGTGCTGGCCGACCGGTGGGCGGTGACCAGCAAGGCCCTGCGGCCACTGCCGGTGGCGCACAAGCCGATGAACGAGGAGAGCCGGGTCCGGCAGCGCTATCTCGACCTGATCGCCCGGCCCGAGGCCCGCGACATGGTGCGTACTCGCTCGACCGTCGTACGCGCGCTGCGCGGGTCCATGCACCGGCGCGGCTTCATCGAGGTGGAGACCCCGATGCTGCACGCGGTCCAAGGCGGTGCCGCCGCGCGGCCGTTCCGTACTCACATCAACGCCTACGACCTCGACCTCTACCTGCGGATCGCCCCTGAGCTGTTCCTCAAGCGGGCGATGGTCGGCGGCATCGAGAGGGTCTTCGAGATCAACCGTAACTTCCGCAACGAGGGCGTCGACGCGACGCACTCGCCGGAGTTCGCGATGCTGGAGGCCTACGAGGCCTACGGTGACTACAACACGATGGCGACGCTGACTCGCGAGCTGATCCAGGAGGCGGCGACCGCGGTGTTCGGCTCGACCACCGTCCGCCACGTCGACGGCAGCGAGCACGATCTCGGTGGCGTCTGGCCGTCGGTGTCGCTGTACGAGTCGGTGTCGCAGGCCGTCGGCGAGCCGGTCACGCCGTCGACAGCCGTCGAGACGTTGCGGGCGCTGGCCGACAAGGCGGCCCTCCCGGTGCCGCCGGATCTCGGACCCGGCAAGCTGGTCGAGGCGATTTTCGAGGGGCTGTGCGAGGAGGGCCTGCAGGTGCCGACGTTCGTGTGCGACTTCCCGGTCGACACCAGCCCACTGGTCCGGGCGCACCGTTCCGATCCCGGCGTCGTGGAGAAGTGGGACCTCTACATGTTCGGCGTGGAGCTGGGCACCGGCTACTCCGAGCTGGCCGACCCGGTGGTGCAGCGCGAACGACTGGTGCAGCAGGCGGCCGCCGCGGCGGGCGGTGACGCAGAGGCGATGGCCCTTGACGAGGACTTCCTGCGGGCGTTGGAGCACGGCATGCCGCCGACCGGTGGCGTGGGCTTCGGCATCGACCGGCTGCTGAGAGTGCTGACCGGCGTGCGGGGCATCCGCGAGACGGTCCTGTTCCCCTTCGTCAAGCCGGACTGATGTGCCGCGGCATTGGCGATCGACTCCGCAGATGTCGTACGTTTCCTGTCGGTAAGTCGCGCGCCGGCTAATGTCTCGGTGCCCACGTAATCGTGGTCGCGGCGGCACGGAGAGTGAATAGGCCAGCTACCGGCAAAGGCAGTGCGGCCATAATTCGGGCAATGTACCTGATTCCTCGGGCGGTCCACCGCCCGCATTTGATCTCGACACTTGTTCTGCGTACGATCCCATTCCGATATCAGAGAATGTGAAAGGGGTAGACGGTGGCGCAGCAAGTGAAGGTGATACTGGTCGACGACATCGAAGGCGGAGCCGCGGACGTGACTCTGTCGTTTGCGCTCGACGGCGCCGGATACGAGATCGATCTGAGCAGTGCGAACGCGGACAGGTTCCGCGACGCCATCGCGCCTTACGTGGCCGCGGCCCGCAAGTCCGGTCGCGCGAGTTCGCGTAGCAATGGTGCCCGCGCCGGTCGCCGGGGCAGTTCCGGTGAGCGCCGGGGACGGGCGGCCGACATTCGCGCCTGGGCGCGTACCAAGGGCATCGACGTTAGCGAGCGCGGCCGAATTCCGGCCCGGGTCGTCGAGCAGTACGACGCCGCGAACTAACTCACCGTAGCGCTGGGCCGACGGCCCGATTTCGCTGACGGCGAAGGCTGCCACGAAACACCGCGTCGCTGGACGGCGTTGGACCTGCCACAGCCGCTGGTCTGACCAGGCGAAGGCACAGGCTCGACGGGAGCCCGTGCCTTCGCCGGGATACAGTGGAGAGGTCCGGCGTCCGACAGCGTGGGTAAATCCACGGGACGTCGAAGCGGTGAAGTGAGGAGCTGGGGCCGATGTTCGAGAGGTTTACCGACCGCGCGAGGCGTGTTGTCGTCCTGGCTCAAGAAGAAGCCAGGATGCTCAACCACAACTACATTGGCACCGAGCACATCCTCTTGGGGCTGATCCACGAGGGTGAAGGTGTCGCGGCGAAGGCGCTCGAGTCGCTCGGCATTTCCTTGGAGGGTGTGCGGCAGCAGGTCGAGGAGATCATCGGCCAGGGCCAGCAGGCGCCCAGTGGCCACATTCCCTTCACCCCCCGGGCCAAGAAGGTTCTCGAGCTGTCGTTGCGCGAGGCCTTGCAGCTCGGGCACAACTACATCGGTACCGAGCACATCCTGCTCGGGCTGATCCGCGAGGGTGAGGGCGTCGCCGCCCAGGTGCTGGTCAAGCTAGGCGCCGACCTCAACAGGGTGCGCCAGCAGGTCATCCAGCTGCTCTCGGGCTACCAGGGCAAGGAGCCGGCTGGTGCCGGAGGGCCTGCCGAGGGCGTCCCCTCGACGTCTCTCGTACTCGACCAGTTCGGCCGCAACCTCACCCAGGCCGCCCGCGAATCCAAGCTCGACCCGGTCATCGGGCGCGAGAAGGAGATCGAGCGGGTCAT
>QHCA01000390.1 GCA_003244095.1 Pseudonocardiales bacterium
ACCACCGCCGGGAGGGCCGCCAGGACGACGAGGACGACGAGCGTCCCGCGCCGGATCAGGCGCAGCGCGAGCCCGGTCACGCCGTTTCGCCGGCCGGTTCGCTGTCCTGCTCGGCCTGCGGTCGGGCGTCCTTCGCGTCGCCCTTCTTGCCGGGCAGCCTGAACCCCATCCTGCGGGGCTTCCTGCCGGCCTTCTCGCCGGCCTTGGCAGCGCCGGCGCTGGCGCCGCCGTAGTACTCGAGGAAGATCTCCTCCAGCGTCGGCTCGCGTACGTCGATGCTGGTCACCTCGGCCGCCGCGATGGCCCGCAGCGCGGGGCCGGGCGGCCCGGTCAGCGACAGCCGTACCCGGTTGGGCAACGTGACCCGGACGTCGCTGACGCCGTCCACCCCGCTCAGATCCGGCGGCGCACCCTCGAACGTGAGCTCGACCTGCCTGCGCCGCAGCTGCCGCAGGTCGTCGAGGTCGGCGACCTCGACCAGCTTGCCCTCGCGCAGGATGCCGACCCGGTGGCAGACCGCATCGACCTCGGCGAGCTGGTGCGAGCTGAGGAACACGGTCTGCTTGCGCCGCGCCGCCTCCTTGACGCAGGCCCGGAACTCCCGCTCCATCAGCGGGTCGAGNNGCTGGTCGGCTCGTCGAGGATCATCAGCTTGGCCCGGGTGGCGAAGGCCGCGATCAGGGCGACCTTCTGCCGGTTGCCGGTCGAGTAGGTACGGGTCGGCTTGTCCAGGTCGAGCTGGAAGCGGCGGACCAGCTCGGTGCGGTACTCGATGTCGACGCCCGGCCCCACCCTGCCCATCAGCTCCAGGGTCTCCGCGCCGGTGAGCTGCGGCCAGAGGGAGACCTCGGCGGGCACGTAGGCCACGTGCTTGTGCGCAACGGTGACCTTGGCCGCGGCGTCGCCGAAGATCCATGCCTGGCCGGACGTCGGCCGGATCAACCCGAGCAGCAACCGGATCGTGGTCGACTTGCCCGCCCCGTTGGGCCCGAGGAAGCCGAACACCTCGCCCGGCTCCACGGTCAGGTCGAGATCGTCCAGTGCGGTGGTATTGCCGAACCGCTTGCCCAACCCCTTGGTACGAATCGCCTCCACGACGGCCAACGCTACTGTGACCGTTGCCCGAGGCCGGTCGCCGCCCGGCCTCGGTATGCGGCCTCGGTATGCGGCCCTGCTGCGGCCCCTGACGGCTAACCTGCTGCCATGAGGTTGGTCGGCGTGGTTGCGGTGCTGCTCGGGCTGGTCACCGCGTGCGCCTCATCGGGGCAGACCCGCGAGCACGTCCCCGCCGCCCCCAAGCCGCTCGTCCTGACCGACGCCGACACCCGGCACCTGTTCACCGTGCGTCCGGGCGACCGCTTCGCCGTCGTGCTGCACAGCACGTTCTGGACGTTCGCCCACCCGACCGACACCTCGGTGCTGGACCTGGACGGCACGGCGGAGCCCACCAAAGGCAGCGCGTGCCCGCACATCCCGGGCACCGGTTGCGGCACACTGACCCAGCACTACATCGTCAAGGCCGCCGGGACGACGGACATCAGCGCGGCACGGACCTCCTGCGGCGAGGCGCTGGCCTGCACTCCGGCCCAGGCGCACTGGCAGGTCCGGATCAGGGTCCGCTAGTTGGACCCTCGGCCAGCCGGGCTTGCAGCCGCGCCCGGATCTCCTCGGGGGTGTACGCGCGGCGCTGCCGCTCCGACCGGGCGATCAGCACGCCGGTCGCCGCCACGCCGACCACCCCGGCCAGGCCGATCCATTTCGTCCACCGCATCTGCCTAGGCTACTTCCGTGGCCGGTACGGAGATCGACCTGGATCGGGCCCTCGACCTGACCCGTACCGGCGACATCTGGCTGTTTCGCGGTCGTACGGTGGCCGACCGCGCCATCCAGATGACGACCAACAGCCCGGTCAACCACGTCGGGATGTCCGTGGTCGTCGAGGACCTGCCCCCGCTGATGTGGCACGCCGAGCTCGGCCGCTCGCTGGTCGACGTGTGGACCGGCAACCGCCAGCGCGGCGTCCAGCTGCACGACCTGCGGGAGGCGGTGCTGGTGTGGGCCCACCGGTACGGCCAGCGTGCCTACCTGCGCCAGCTCGACCGCCCGGTAGGGCCCGAGGCCGAGGAGGCGGTCCTGCGGACCATCGCGCGGCTGGACGGCACGCCGTTCCCGTCGACCGCACGGCTGGCCGGCCGCTGGCTGGGTGGCCGGCTGCCCCTGCCGCACCGGGCGGCCGCGGCGGCCGACCTGGAGACCGCCTACTGCGCCGAGGTGGTCGCCGTCACCTACGAGGCGATGGGCCTGCTGCCGGGCGGCCGCCGGGCCAACTGGTATGACCCCGGCCGCTTCTGGAGCGGCGACCAGATGCCACTCGCCGGCGGGTCGGCGTTGGGCGGTGAGATCGCCGTACGCATCCCAGCGGCGTGACCAGGGGGTGGTGCGCCGTCCCAGCTCAGCCCCACGGGCCGAGGTCCGGCGTCGGGCCACGCCCGATCATCCAGGCCAGCAAAGCCGCGTGGTCGGCCCGGCCGGCCAGGCCCTGCACCAGCTCCGGCAGCCACCGCTCCACCAGCGCGACCGGCCAGTCGGCCGGGGTGTAGCCCAGGCCCAGGTCGACGTGGTGCACCTCGACCTCACGCCAGCGGGAGTACACGACCCGGTGCGCCGGCGTCAGGTCGCCACTGACGCTGCGCGACAGCCGGTCCCAGGCGTCATCGGGCACGATGCCGATGATCTCCTCGACCGCGGCCGAGGAGGCGCGGACATCGGCGAGCAACTCGGCGACCGGCTGCCCCGCCGAACTCTCGATCTCGGCCACCCGTCCGGCCTGGCCGCCGACGTACTGGTCCATCACCTGGTCGTCGATCACGCCCCGCAGGCGGCGGACCACGCTGTCGGCGTTTCGGGCGATGTGCGCGAGGGTGTGCGCGACGGTCCAGTCGGGCAGGGCGCTAATCCGCCGGATCGTCTTCTCGGTCAGGCCGGCCAGGCGCCGGTCGAGTTCGGCGTGGGCCGCGCGGCAGCCCTCGATCTCCACGGTCGGTTTCATGCCGGACATCTTCCCGTACGATCGCGGTCGACCGGGCGACCCGGCAGTGGGCGGTGGCGCAGGACAAGCGGCAGTCCGAGACGGCCCGCGGCCCCTACGACGCGCTCTACGGTCGCTAGCCGCCCGCGTCCGATGGGCTCAGCGCGACTCCAGGCGGGCCAGCCGGGTACGGATCTCCTCCAGCGCCGAGCGGATCGGGGCGGTCAGGCCCGCGGTCATACCCGAATCGCGGGCGTAGGTCATGCCGGCCAGCATGGCGGTCACGGTGTAGCCGGCGGCGGCGGCATCGACGCCCACCGCGCGGAGGGCGTCGGCGGTCACCTCGCCGGCCGGGGCGGCGGTGATCCCGAGCAGCAGGTGCTCGCTGCCGACGTAGTCATGGGCGAGTCCCAACGCTTGCTCGGCCGCCCGGTGCAGGACCTCCGCCAGGTCGTCAGCGTGGGCCCCCGGTGCCCCGGCCAGCCCGCGGAGCTCGACGACGAAGTCGTCGGGCTCGACGTCGAGGGCTCGCAGGACCATCAATGCCAGGTTGTGCCCCTCGGCCACGATGCTGTTGGCGACGTCGACCGACGTCGGCACGGCCTGCGCCGCCCGGGCGGCGTTGACGATCTGGCGGGCCCGGTTGGTCAACCGGGACAGCTCGGGCGCGTCCGGGTCGTCCACTGGCGGCCCGTCGGCGGCCGCGACCGCATCGGCGAGCGCACGCTGGCAGACGGAGGACACCGGGATGGCCGCGCGGCGTACGGCGTCGGCCAGCTCGTCCGGTAGGTAGACGTTGATCTTCGGCACGAGAAACCTCCCCTTGGGGTTAGAGTGTAGTTATAATCCGACTCTACCCCCAAGCCAACCGGGCGGGGGTTCAGCCGCCCGCTCCCGGGCCGGGCGAGGCCGCGATGTCTCGGGGCCGCAGGTCGTGGCCCTCGGCACAGCGCACGTGCGCCGTGACGGCGGCGCCGCAGCCGCGGTGGGTGAGTAACACGGAAGGCCCGCCGGGGGGTGCGTTGTAGGCGTCCCCCCACTGCATGAGTGCGACCAGGGCGACATAGAGGTCCTTGCCTTTGGTGGTCAGCCGGTAGGCGTGCCGGGTGCGCTGGCCCGGGTCCTGGTACGGCTCTCGTTCGAGCAGACCCTCGTGTACGAGGCCCTTGAGCCGGGCGGCGGCGACCTGCTCGCTGATGCCGACCCGCTCGACGAAATCGTCGAACCGGCGGGTGCCGTAGAACGCCTCGCGCAGCAACAGCAGCGCCGAGTGGGGGCCGAGAGCCTCCAGTGCCCTGCGGACGGAGCAGTCGGCCGCGTAGTGGCGATGGCTGTCGAGAGTGCGCTCCGGAGTGACGTTCATCACGGCAGCCTACCTGGCTAGTGCCAGGGCAAGCCAGCCTGATACGGTCCCCTGACTGTTGCAGACACGAGCCAGCTGGAGGCCGCCGTGCGCATCACCGCCAGTCCGAGGAACGTGCGACCGGGGCTCGTGCTCCTCGTCACGGCCGCCGCGGCGTTCGTGGCCGGCCTGGACCTGTTCATCGTCAACATCGCCTTCACCGACATCGGCCGCGACTTCGGCGGGACGTCGCTGAGCACCCTGTCCTGGGTGCTCAACGGCTACGCGATCGTCTACGCCGCCCTGCTCGTGCCGCTGGGCCGGCTGGCCGACCGGACCAGCCGGCGGGCCGGGTTCCTCGCCGGGTTGGCCCTGTTCACCGCGGCCAGTGCCGTCTGCGCGACTGCTCCCAGCGTCGGAGTCCTGGTCGCTGCCCGGGTGGTGCAGGCCGTCGGTGCCGCGGCGCTGACGCCGACCAGCCTCGGCCTGCTGCTGCCGGTGTTCGCCCCCGAACGGCGGGCCAACGCCGTGCGCATCTGGGCTGCCAGCGGGGCGCTGGCCGCCGCGTTCGGGCCGGTCGTCGGCGGCGTGCTGGTCCAGGCCTCGTGGCGGTGGGTGTTCCTGGTCAACATCCCGATCGGCCTGGTCACCCTGGCCGCGACGGTGCGCTTCGTGCCCGACAGCCGCGACCCCGAGGCGGGGCCGGTGCCCGACCTCCTCGGCGCGCTGCTGGTTGCCGTCGGTGTCGGGGCGCTGGCCCTCGGTCTCGTGCAGGGCAACGACTGGGGGTGGAGCGACCCACGCACCATTGGCGCCCTCGTCGCAGCCGCCGCGGCCGGCGGCCTGTTCTGGTGGCGCAACCTGTCGCACCCGGTGCCCGTCGTCGAGCCGGCGCTGCTGCGGGTACGCAGCTTCGCGTGGGCCAACGCCACCTCGCTGATCTTCTCCATCTCCTTCGCCGCCACCCTGCTGTGCGCGGTGCTGTGGCTGCAGCAGGTATGGGGCGAGTCGGCGCTGCGGGTTGGCCTGGAGCTGGCGCCCGGGCCGCTGATGGTGCCGGTCTTCGCAGTCGTCGCCAGCCTCCTGGTCAAGCGCCGCGCCGGCGTCGGGCTGATCACGGCAGCCGGCTGCGTGTTATGCGGGGTCGGAGGGGTGGTGCTGCTCACGTCGATCGGCCCGAACCCGGAGTACGTGACGCAGATCCTGCCCGGCTGGCTGATCGGCGGCGCCGGTGTAGGCCTCGCCCTGCCGACCATCCTGTCCAGCGCGACCGCGGACCTGCCGGCCGGCCGGGCCGCCACGGGTAGCGCCGTGGTGACGATGAGCCGTCAGGTCGGCACCGTGCTCGGCGTCAGCCTGCTGGTGGCGCTGCTCGGCACGCCGCACACCTATGCCGAGGCGCATCGCGCGTTCCAGACCGGTTGGGGAGCCTGCGCCCTTCTGGCCTTGTTGGCGGCGATCCCGGCGCTGGGGATGACCCCGCGCCGCACCCTCGACCCGGCGACGCGGCCAGTGCCCGCCGGAGCGGGCGCATGACGGCGCAGCCGGCCGCCTCACCCGCGGGTTGGGGCGAGCCGCGCAGCCGTACCGTCACCTGGCACGACCCTCGACGCGTCGCCGCAGGCATGGCCGGGCGCACCGGCCTGGAGTTCCTCCAGGCGTTCGTCGACGGCGAGTTGCCCGGCCCGCCGATCGCCGGCCTGCTGGGCTTCCGCATGGCGTCGATCGCCCCCGGCGAGGTGGTCTTCGGCTGCACCCCCGACGAGTCGACCTACAACCCGATCGGCGCCGTCCACGGCGGCCTGGTCTGCACCCTGCTCGACAGCGTCATGGGCTGTGCCGTGCACTCGCTGCTGCCCGCCGGGGTCGGCTACACCTCGATCGAGATCTCGGTGCGCTACCTGCGCCCCTTGCAGGCTGACGGCAACGAGATCATCGCGACCGGCCGGGTGGTCAAGCCCGGCCGGCGGGTGTCCTTCGCCGAGGGTGAGGTACGCGACACCGGCGGCAAGCTGGTGGCGACCGGCGCCACGTCCTGCCTTGTATTTCCGCTGCCCGGCTGAGGTTTGCGGGACGATCAGGCGGTGACAGACGACGGGCCGGTCGAGGTGGTGCGCCGGGGCTACGACGCCCTGTCGTGGCGGTATCGCGCCGACGATGCCGACGCCGGGCAGTACGCCCCCTGGATCGCCGAGCTGTCGGCGGCGATCCCCCCGCACAGCCGGGTGCTCGACATCGGCTGCGGCTGCGGCGTGCCCGTGGCACGCGACCTGACCGCGGCCGGGCATCGAGTGACCGGCGTGGACCTCAGCGACGTACAGATCGAGCGGGCCCGCCGGCTGGTGCCCGGCGCGACGTTCATCTGCGCGGACGCCACCACGATGGCCTTTCCGCCGGAGTCATACGAGGCCGTCGTCGCGCTCTACTCCCTGATCCACGTGCCGATGCCCGATCAATCCGCCCTCCTGCGCGCCATCGCGGGCTGCCTCGTCCCCGACGGCCTGGTGCTGCTCACGGCCGGCTGGAAGGCGTGGACGGGTGCCGACTCCGCCTGGCTCGGCGGCACCGCGACGATGTGGTGGAGCCACGCCGACGTGGCGACCTACCGACGCTGGCTGGCCGACGCCGGCCTCGACGTGACCCGGGAGGAGTTCGTACCCGAAGGCACCAGCGGGCATAGCCTGTTCTGGGCCCGGCGAGGCTGAGCAGCCTGGGCCGCGGGATCAGCGACTTGGCGGTCGTTTCGTCCGGCGAGCGCGGGATCGGCACACGCTCGCGGTAGGTGTCACCGGCTGCCTAGTCCTGCCCGGGCCTCCTGGGCCTGGCGCACGATGACCTGAGCGTCGCTGGCCTCGGCGAGTGCGGTCGCCTCCTCGATGAGTGCCAGCGCATCGTCACGACGGCCCTGTCCGGCGGCGAGGTAGGCCAGCCCGACCAGGTTCGCGGCAACGCCGGGCAGGAAACCAAGCTCCCGGCGAAGCCGCACCGACTCCTCCAGTCGCTCGCGAGCCGCATCCAGCCGGCCGGCCCCATGCTCGGCGATCCCCAGGTGCCGCAGCGCGTAGGACATCGTCAGCTTGTCGCCGACCTGCGATGCGAGATCGTAGGACTCGTCGAGTGTGGGAACCGCGGCGTCCCCGTCGGCCCGGACGACCTGGTGGAAGCAGCCGACCCAGAACAGCGATTCAGCTTCGCCGCGCACGTCACCGACCAGCCGATAGAGCTGCGCCGCGCGCTGGAACAAGGGCAGCTCGTCCGGGTCCTCCTTGCCACCGTCGAGGAAGCGGGCGTGCAGGATCCGGCCTCGGGCCAGGCAGAGATCGGCCTCGACCGCGTTCAGCTCTCGCTCAGCGGTCGCCAGCCCGCTCGCGTCGCCACCGAAGACCGCGCGTTCGTACCGGAGCCCGGCCCGTTCGATCCGTTCATCCATCGAGACCCCCCCGCTCACCGCCGCGCAACCGCCGAGCCGCGAGTCTAGGCCGGTCGAGCCCGGTCGAGCCCGGCCCGGCCCGCGGTGTCTGCAGCGACACGCCGAACGAGGGGGTGTGTCCATTTGGAGTCGGGCGGGAGACTTCGACCGTGCCCGATCACACCGATCCCGGCGACAGCGCCCTGCTGACTACCGGCTACCGCCGCATCCTGGCCCTGACCGTCCCGGCACTGGGCGTCCTGGCCGCCGAGCCGCTCTACCTGCTCGTCGACACCGCGGTGGTCGGGCATCTCGGCGCGGTCGCCCTGGGCGGCCTCGCGCTGGGTGCGGCCATCGTGTCGCTGGTCGTCGCACCGGCGACCTTCCTGGAGTACGGCACCACCGGCCGCGCGGCCCGCCTGCACGGCGCCGGCCGTCGCCGCGACGCCGTCAGCGAGGGCGTCCAGGCCACCTGGCTGGCGCTCGGCGCCGGGGCGGTCCTGCTGGCCGCCGGCGAGCTCCTCGCCGGCCGGCTCATCGGCGCGCTGGCCGGCGGCACCACCGAGGTACGTACCGGCGCCGAGACCTGGCTGCGGATCGCCCTGATCGGCCTGCCCGGCGTGCTGGTATCGATGGCCGGCAACGGCTGGATGCGCGGCGTGCAGGAGACCCGGCGGCCACTGGTCATCGTCCTGGGCGCCAACCTGCTCTCGGCCGGACTGTCCCCGCTGCTCGTCTACGCCGCTCACCTGGGCCTGCGCGGCTCGGCCATCGCCAACGTCGTCGCGCAGGTGGTCGCGATGACGCTGTTCCTGCGCGCACTGGCCAAGGAAGGCGCCAAGGAGGGCGCCCCCCTCCGTCCCCAGTGGACGATCATCCGCCGGCAGCTCGTTGTCGGGCGCGACCTGTTCCTGCGTACCGCCGTCTTCGAGCTCAACTTCCTCGTGGCCGCAGCGGTCGCCGCGCGGATGGGTGCCGCGCAGATCGCTGCACACCAGATCGGCATGCAGTTGTGGTCCTTCCTCGCCCTCGTCCTCGACGCCTACGCCATCGCGGCCCAGTCGCTGGTCGGTGCCGCGCTCGGCGCCGACCGGGCCTCGGACGCGCGCCGGGTTGCCTGGCGGGTCACGAGACTGGGTACGGCGACCGGTGCGGTGTTCGCCGCCCTCCTCGTGGCGGGCTGGTACGTCGTGCCGGCGCTGTTCACCAGCGACGCCCACGTGCAGGCGCAGGCGCACGTCGTCTGGCCCTGGCTGGCCGCCATGCAGCCGCTGGGCGGTGCGGTGTTCGCCCTCGACGGCGTGCTCATCGGCGCCGGTGACGTGGGATTCATGCGCACGGTCACCGCCGTCGCCGGGCTCGGCGGCTTCCTCCCGGTCACCGTGCTCACCGCGACCCTCGGCTGGGGCCTCGGCGGGATCTGGGCGGGGCTGACGCTGTTCGTCGTGCTCCGGCTGGCCGGCATGATCTGGCGGGTCAACGGCAGCCGCTGGTCACTGTCCGGGGCCGGATAGCTGGTAGTCCAGCACGAGGTCATGGTCGGGCGTGATCTCGCCGGAGCCGCTGATTCCGGCCAGCCCGCCGGTGCCCGAGCCGGGCACGATCGTCCACGATGCGGCCTGCTCGCCGCCCAGCATGGTGGCCGAGTGCAACGGGAGGAAGCTGCCCGCCTGCCAGTGCAGGGTGCCCTCGATCCGCTCGATGCCCACGTATACCGCCGGCCCGTCATCATCGGTACGCAGCATGACCGCCTCGACGATGCCGGTGCCGGTCAGTTCGCCGGTGAAGGTCTTCACGAACCGGGTCCGGCTCATCGCCCCGCCAGGCTCACGATGTGGCGTACACGTGCGGGGCCAGGACCGCGATGTAGGGCAGCGTCCGGTAGCGCTGGGCGTAGTCCAGGCCGTAGCCGACGACGAACTCCGGCGGGATGTCGAAGCCGACGTAGCGCACCGCCACCTCGACCAGCGCCAGCTCGGGCTTGCGCAGCAGTGTGCAGATCTCCACCGACGCAGCACCTCGGGCCCGCAGGTTTTCCAGCAGCCAGGCCAGCGTCAGGCCCGAGTCGGTGGTGTCCTCGACCAGCAGCACATGCCGGCCGGCGATGTCGGAGTCAGGCTCCTTCAGCATCCGTACGACCCCCGACGTCGTACTGCCCGAGCCGTAGCTGGAGACCGACGTCCAGTCCATCTCGACGTTGGTGTGCTCGAGCGCCCGGGCCAGGTCGGCGGTCAGCATGACCGCACCCTTGAGCACGCCGATGAGCAGAAGGTCGCGGCCGGCGTAGTCGGCGTCGATCTCCGCCGCCATGTCGGCCACTCGCACGCGGATCTGCTGTTCGCTGAGAAGCGTCCGAGCCAACTCGTCAGGCATGGGGCGTCCCCCGGTCAGAAGCTGTTCAGCGGGCGGATCCGCGGTGCGATGGCGGAGTTGAGCTGCACCATCACGATAAGGGCAATGCTGAGGTAGGTGTTGAACACGCAAGCGGCAGCCGCTACGGCGTAGAGCATCTGGTAGACAAGGATCCGGCGGCGGCTCGCGGCCAGCGCCGCGGCGGCGATGTCGGGCTTCATCAGGTCCGCGCGGGCGGCGTAGGTCAGGCTGGCGAACAGCACCACCCCGAGCAGCAGCAGGTTCAGCCAGTAGGTGACCAGGGCCAGCCGGTAGGTGATGTACTCCGCGAGCAGCGCGGTGGAGAACGGCAGCAGGGCGACCGCGAACATGAACGCCAGGTGGATCCAGGTCAGGTCGCGATTGGTCCCCTTGAGGTTGCCCAACTGAGTCTGCTGCGCCATCCAGAAGATGCCGAGGGTCAAGAAGCTCATCAGGTACGTGAGCAACTGCGGCGACAGGTCCACCAGGACATGCCATACGACGCTCTCGGATGCCACGGCACCGCCGTGCCACAGCGCCTCCTGGGGGTGCAGGGCGTCGTTGAGCGGGACCCGCAGGTCGAGCACGAGCAGCGTCATGGCCACGGCGAAGATGCCGTCGCTGAGGGCGGCCAGGCGCTCCAGGCTCTGGCCGGAGAACCGCAGGTAGGACGTCGGCACCGCTGCTCCTCTGCTCGTCCTGACATTATGCGGACATGTCTGCGTACGTGATTGCCGAGACCGAGGTGCTGAACGAGGCCCAGATGCAGCGCTACCGGGAGCTCGCCGGCGCCACGGTCGTGCTCTACGGCGGGCGCTACATCGTCCGGGGCGCCGCCCCTGGCGTGCCCGAGGGCGACTGGCCGGGCGGGGGCGTGGTCACCGTGGTCGAGTTCCCGAGCATGGAACGCGCGCACGAGTGGTACTCCTCCGCTGAGTACGCCGAGGCACTCGCCATCCGGCAGACCGCCCTGACCCGGCGACTGCTGTTCGTCGAGGGTGTCGCCTAGGCTTTCCGTACCGTTTCAAAGAGGAGAGTCGATGCCGCAGGCACTGGAAGGCAGCGTGGCGCTGGTCACGGGGGCGTCGAGCGGGATCGGGGAGGCGACCGCGCTGGACCTCGCCGGCCGCGGGGCGGCGGTCGCGCTGGCCGCCCGGCGGGCCGATCGGCTGGAGGAGCTGGCCGCCCGGATCCGCAGCGACGGCGGCACTGCAGCGGTGCTCGAAGCCGATGTCAGCGATGAGGGCCAGGCCCGCGCCACGGTGCAGCGCACGGTCGACGAGCTTGGCCGCCTCGACGTCCTCGTCAACAACGCGGGCGTCATGCTGCTCGGGCCGATCGAGGATGCGCCGCTGGAGGAGTGGCAGCGCATGATCGCGGTCAACGTGCTCGGCCTGATGTACTGCGCCCACGCCGCCCTGCCGCACCTGCTGGGCGCCGCCGAGGACAGCCCGCGCGGGGTGGCCGACATGGTCAACATCAGCTCGGTCGCCGGGCGGTTGGTCCGCAACGGCAGCGGCGTCTACAACGCCAGCAAGCACGCTGTGGGTGCCTTCAGCGACTCGTTGCGCCAGGAGGTGACCGAGCGGCACGTCCGGGTGTCGCTCGTCGAGCCCGGTGCGGTGGAGACCGAGCTGGTCGAGCACAACCGCCCGCAGATCGCCGAGCAGATCAACGAGCGGTTCGGCTCGTTGGAGCGGCTGCAGGCGGGCGACATCGCCGACGCGATCGGCTACATCGTCACCCGCCCGCGGCACGTCGCGATCAACGAGATGCTGATCCGCCCGACCGAGCAGGAGCAGTAGTCAGCCGGGGTTTTCAGAGTACGGTCAGGTCGCCCATGGACTCGTCGACGTAGCACCAGGTCCAGGTGTCACCCGGCATCACCGACCGCATCACCGGGTGATCGGTCTGCCGGTTGTGCTTGGTGGCGTGCGTCCCCGGCGAGGAGTCGCAGCAACCGACATGCCCGCAGGCACGGCACTCGCGCAGCGCGACCCATCGGGTGCCCTCCACCAGGCACTCCTTGCAGCCCTCCGGCGGATCCGGCGGGGGGAAGTCATTGGCCGACAGTCCGGCGAGGTGCTCACAACTCTGTGCCACGGTGGTTCCTTTCGTACGGGATCTGTTGTCCGATCGTCCCGTACAGCGTGCTCGCGGCGCGAACCTTCCCACCTGAGATTGCCAAGTCCTTACGTCACGCGGTCGCCGTTTGCAGGAGAGCGCACCGCAGCCCAGACCGTCGTCTCACACTCGGTACGGACGATTTCGGATATGAGGGCAACTGCGCCGGACAGCCGGCCGGGCGACGGTCACCGGGCCGTAGCCTTGGCCCCGTGACGGCCGATCAGCGACTTGCCACCTACGACGCGTTGAGCACCGAGGAACTGCGCCACCGGGCCTTCGAGTTGGCTGCCCGCCGCCGCGACGTGCGGTTCTTCTGGGGGCTGTTCCGGCACCTGCCGCACAGCGACGACGCCGAGGCCCTCGACGGCAGCACCGGCTCGGTCGGCCTGACGGTCGATGACGCCGTCGCCCTGTGGAAGGAGTGGACCGGGCACGAGTACGGCGACCACGAGCCGTAGCGACAGCGATCGCTTGGTGGGAGCGAGCCGATCCATCGCGGCCCGCGCATAAGCGATGCCGGCCGGCCTGCCACATCAACCGCACCGCAGTAGCGTGATCCCCGCGGGCGCCAGCGATGTCCGCTTGGGCCACCATCGCGTTGAGCCGGCCGAGGGAGGGCTTGCCATCTGCAGCGCGAGCGCCTGCTGGCGCGGGTGTCGCCGGGGAGCCAGCCAGTCGACACCCGCGTCAAGCGACCGGCGACCCTGCTGAGCGTCCTGCGCTACCTGTCCGGCTGACCCGGACCGGCCCGGTAGCGTGGGCTGCCATGACCGAGCAACCCGCTTTCCGCTTCCGTACGGCCCTGCTACTCGGCGGCAAGACCGCCACCGGCGTCGAGGTGCCGCCGGAGGTCGTCGACGGCTTGGGAGCGGGCAAGCGGCCGGCGGTCCGGGTCACGGTCAACGGCCACACGTACCGCAGCACCGTGGCGGTCATGGGCGGGGTCTTCATGCTCGGGGTCAGCGCCGAACACCGGGCCAGCGCGGGCGTCGCCGCCGGTGACGAGGTGGACGTCGACCTGGTGCTCGACACCGAGCCGCGCGAGGTGGCCGTACCCGCTGATCTCGCCGCCGCCCTCGATGCCGACGCGGAGGCCAGCCGCGCTTTCGACGGGCTGTCGTACAGCAACCGGCGGCGTTACGCCGAGGCGGTCGAGGCGGCGAAGAAGCCCGAGACACGCGAGCGGCGCCTCGCCGAGACGGTCGCCGCGCTGCGCGAGGGCCGGGCCCGCTGATCGTGCCGCACCTGGGGATCCTCGCGCACAGCACGGAGGGCACGGCCCTGTGCTTCCTCGCCAACGCGGGCGCGGACTTCTTCGTCTGTCCCGACAACACCGCCCACCTGGCGCTCCAACTGCCGGTCGATACCCCTTGACAGATCAGTAGCCGTAACCTAATACTCTGACCCAAGTAGTCGAGCCAGAGGAGTCGTCGCATGACGCGTCGCCGGGTGTCCAACCCCCTCGCTCTCGCCGTACTCAGCTGCCTGTCCGAGCGGCCCATGCACCCCTACGAGATCTCCACGACCCTGCGCAGCCGCGGCAAGGAGCAGAGCATCAAGCTCAACTACGGCTCGCTGTACGCCGTCGTCGAGACACTCCAGAAGCACGGCCTGATCAGCAGCCGCGAGCCGACCCGCGAGGGCCGCCGACCCGAGCGGACCGTCTACGAGATCACCGACGCCGGCGTCACGGAGTTCGAGGACTGGCTGGCCGAGCTGCTGTCGACGCCGGTACGCGACTTCACCTCCCTCGAGGCGGGCCTGTCGCTCATGGCGGGCCTCGAGCCCGACGAGGTTGCCCGGCTGCTCGACGGCCGCGCCGAGCGGCTGCGCATCGAGCTGCGGGCCATCGACGCCGCCCACGCCGAATGCGCCGCCGCGGGGCTGCCCGACCTGTTCCTGGTCGAGAGCCACTACCGCCACAGCCTGCTCACCGCCGAGCACGACTTCGTCATCACGCTGGCCGCCGACATCCGCTCCAGCGCGCTGACCGGCACCAAGCAGTGGCGCCGGCTGCACGAGTTGCGCGCCCAGGGCCTGTCGTTCGAGGAGATCATGGCCGACCCGGTCGGCCACCTCGGAGAGGAGGCCCGCGCCTTCCAGTCCCCGTCATAGCCCCGTCACAGCGCAACCCCCGGCCGTTGCGGCGACTCCGCCACCGGGACCTTCCTCCGACATAGCCCGAAGAAGACGAACCCGGCCACGAGGTGGCAACCACAGGACTTCCGGGTTCTCTTCCCGGGCCGCCGTACACCCCTGGGAGAGCCTCATGTCCAAAGTCAGAACCGTGCTCGTCATCGGCGGTGGCATCGCCGGACCCGTCGCCGCCACCGCCCTGCACAAGGCCGGTCTGCAAGCGACCGTCTACGAGGCGTACCCCGCCGCGTCGAAGGGCATCGGCAGTGCGCTCGCGCTCGCCCCGAACGGACTGGCCGCCCTCGGCATCATCGACGCCGACGCAGCCGTCCGCGCCATCGCCCTGCCGATCACCGGCACAGCCGTGTCGATTGCCGGCAGGAACATTGCGCTACCCGGCTTGCCGGACCTGCCGCCGCTGCAAATGGTCGACCGTGGGGACCTGCACCGGGTGCTGCACGACCGGGCGACCGCAGTCGGCGCGAGGTTCGAGTACGGCAAGCGCCTGGTCGGCGTCGACGAGGGCCTGGACGGCATCACCGCGCGGTTCTCCGACGACAGCACCGCGACCGCCGACGTCCTTGTCGGCGCGGACGGTGTCCGCTCCACCGTCCGTACCCTGATCGACCCGAACGCGCCAAGCGCGAACTACACGGGCCTGCTCGGTTTCGGCGGCTACGTCGACGCCGACATCCCCCGGGCACCGGGCGCCATGACCTTCGCCTTCGGGACCCGCGCGTACTACCTGTACTGGGCGATGCCCGACGGCAGGATCGCCTGGGGTGCCAACCTGCCCTCGAAGGACTACCTGACGCTCACCCAGGCCCGGGCGATCCCCGCCCAGGACTGGCTGGACGCACTGCGCGCAACCTATGCCGGCGACGTCCCAGGCGAGATGCTCGCCGAACGCACCACAGCGCAATCATTGGAAGTTCTCGGCGCGATCCACATCATGCCGCCCGTGCCGCACTGGCACCGCGGCCGAATGGTGCTGGTCGGCGACGCCGTCCACGCCCCGTCCAACAGCACCGGCCAGGGCGCGTCGCTGGCCATCGAGAGCGCGATCCAGATCGCCCGCTGCCTACGCGACCTTCCGGATGCTTCGTCAGCGTTCGCCGCCTACGAGGCGCTACGCCGGGCACGGGTGGAGAAGATCACCAAACGCGGCGCCAAGCTCAACCACGCGAAGACTCCAGGACGGGTGGCACGGAAGATGATGCGGCTGGTGATGCCGATCATGTTCAAGGCCATGAACCCGGAGAAGACCATCGGCTGGGAACAGCGTTACACCATCGACTGGGAAGCCCCGGTGGAGAAATCACGCATCGTAACCACCTCCACCCCTGACGCGATGAAGGGGCGGGCCGCCTAAGCGGCTACCAGCGCTCGTTGTCGAGCGTCGAAGTGCGGCGGCCCGTCCACGTCATCGCGCGGGTGATCCGCGTACTGCGCGGGCGTTCCGGGGCCGGCTGTGACTATCGTGTACGAGTGCGCCGATGGGTCTGGCTCTGCTCGCCCTGCTGGGTGCCTGCCCCTCCTCGGCGCCGGCGCTCCCGACGGTCGGGCTCGCGGGACATGGTGCGCCGATCGGCACGCGGAGTCACGCCGCGTGGCCGCAGACCCGGCACCTCCGCTGGACGCGCAGGCTCGACGGGAACGTCACGCCCGGTCAGGTGATGGGGCCGGGCGGGACGATCTACGCCGCCAGCAACGCCGGCGACCTGCACGCCCTCGACCCGCGGTCGGGCAGGGACGTGTGGGCCTTCAGGCCCGGCGGCGGGTACGCTTCGACCTGTCGATCTCGCCAGCGATCTTGCCCGACGGCACCGTGCTCTGGCCGGGGCCGGGCGCGGTCTGCGTCCTCAGCCCGTCGGGCGCCCTGCTGTGGCGGACGCCGCTGGCCGGCGCCACCTCCCCGGCCGTCGACGGCGACCGCGTGGTCGTCGGCAACCAGGCTGGCACCGTGGAGTCCCTCGACGTACGCGCCCATCGCGTCGGGTGGAGGGCCGACCTCAGGTCGCCCAGTTACGGCTCTGGTGGCGCTTTCGCCAATAGACCTCCACCGCTCGTACCAGACCGCCGGCGACCGCCTGCTCGCCCTCGATGACGGCAGGATCGCCTGGCAGCGCGGGCTCGGCTCGCTCTCCGAGGTGTCGCCCGCCGTTGCCCTCGACGGGACCGTCGTGGTCGGCACCAACAACGGCCTGCAGATCGGCTTCTCCCCTTCCGGCCAGGCGCTGTGGAGGTTCCACAACGTCCAGACGTACTCCTCGCCGGTCGTGACCGACGACGGCATCGCCTACTTCGGTGACCACCACGCCATCGTCAGCGCGGTCGATGCCCTGTCCGGCCGGCTGCTCGCCCGATACGCCGGCCCGGCCCGCAGGACCAGGAACGGCCGTACCGGCGGTGTCTGGACCTCCCCGGTCGTCGACGCCCGGCACGATGTCTACTGGGGGTCACGTTCGGGGCACGTGCACGCCGTCGACCGCAACGGCCGCACACTGTTCGACATCGACATCGACATCGACACCGGCGCCACCGTCGACAGCTATCCCGCTCTCGGCGACGGCCTCCTGGTCGTCGGCGTCACCGATGGCCGCCTCCTCGCGATCGGCGCCTGACCCGGCCGACGCCGCAGCACAGAGCTGGTTGGCGCGCAACGGCGAGTCGCCGCGAGGCGGGTGAGGACCTGCTGCAGCACGCACTGGAGCGCGTGATGTGGCGCTGGAGCCCGCCTTGAGCGCGCTGAGCCTTCTCGATCTCGGCGGGTCGATCCGCTCGGATACTCGCGCGTTCTCACTCTTGGCAGGCGGATTCTCAGCGTGAGACTCACCGGACAACAGCGGCTACGGCCCGGTCGTGAAATCCATGAAGCGGGAGTAGTGGCCCTGGAAGGCGACCGTCACGCTGCCGGTGGGGCCGTTGCGGTGCTTGGCCACGATCAGGTC
>QHCA01000391.1:0-231 GCA_003244095.1 Pseudonocardiales bacterium
CTCGGCTACCGCACCGACCGCTTTGCCGGCTTCTATCAGTCCGACTCCGGCCACCCCGTGCCCTGGCGAGTCAACTCACCCGAGGAGGTGGCCGCGGTGATGCGTGCCCGACAGCTGCTGGACCTGTCCCCGGCGGCCCTGGTCGTCGCCCAGCCGCTGCCCGACGACGAGCAGCTGGACCCGGGCATCCACGAGCGGGTGCTGGCCGGCGCGCTCGACGCGGCCGCCGCG
>QHCA01000391.1:238-2608 GCA_003244095.1 Pseudonocardiales bacterium
GGAACACTTCCACCGGGACACCGGGGGGCGCAGCGTGGAGGTCAACGTGTCCATCATCCTGCGCAACGCGGCCCTCGCCGCCGATATCGCGGTCGCGGTGGCCGCCCAGTGAGCCGCGTCGTCGTGGTCGGCGACCTGGTCACCGACGTGCTGGTCAGGACCGACGACGTCATCGCGCCGGGCAGCGACACCAAGGCCGCCGTCGTCGCACGCGGCGGAGGGGCGGCGGCCAACACCGCCTGCTGGCTCGCCGAGTGCGGAGTGGACGCCGCCCTCGTGGCCCGGGTCGGCGGTGACGAGATCGGCCGGGCCCGCACACTCGAGCTCCTGGGGCAGGGAGTCGAGACTGTGGTCAAGGTCGACCACGACGCCATCACCGGCACGATCGTCGTGCTGATCGGTGCCGGCGGCGAGCGCACCATGCTCACCGACCGGGGAGCCAACCTGCGGCTGTCACCGGAGGATCTCGAGCCCCGGCTCTTCGTGTCCGACGCACATCTGCACCTATCGGGTTACGTCCTGCTCGACGACGAATCGCGCCCCGCCGGGCTCGCCGCCCTGGCCAATGCCCGGGCCGCCGGGATGACCGTGTCGGTCGACGCCGCGTCCGCCGCGCCGCTGGCCAAGGTGGGCGCCGAGGCGTTCCTGTCCTGGACCTACGGCGTCACCCTGCTGATGGCCAACCGGGAGGAGGCCGAGGTGCTCACCGGCACCGACGACGCCGCGGCGGCCGCGGAGCAACTCTCCGGGTGGTACACCGGGACGGTCATCAAGGCCGGTGCCGACGGCGCGGTGTGGTTCGGCGGCGGCCGGCTCCACGAGTGCCCGGCGCAGCCGGCCTCCGTACACGACACGACCGGCGCCGGCGATGCGTTCGCCGCCGGGCTGCTGGCCGACTGGCTGAGCCCGGGGGCGACGCCGGACTCGGCCCTGGTGGCCGGCGCCACCACGGCAGCACGGGCGGTCGCGATCAGCGGGGGCCGGCCTACTGGTCGATGATCCGACCAGGCTGGGGCCCCTCGATCGCGCGTTCGTCGGGCGGGCCCGGCTGAAGCCGTCGGAACCGGCTCGGCTTGAGCGGCGGGCGGTCGTTGGCGATCAGCACCGCCATCCAGGGCAGCACCACCATGCCCACGATGCAGATGGGGATCAGCCAGGTGACCCTCTGCGAGTAGGCCACCGCGGCCGTCAGGAGGCAGACCAGCCGAAGGCCCATCATCAGCAGGTAGCGGGTCTGCCGGCTGTGCAGCTGGTCGGCCTCGCTCGGCTCGGCCCCGGTGATGACCAGGACCGGCTCGTGGCGGTCGCTGCGCTTGCGCACACCCCATACTCGCACCAAAGGAGTGCGATGCCGCCGGCCCGACCGTTACGTCCCCTTTGCGGCCTGCTTGGCTGCCCGCTTGAACTCTCGTACGGTGGCCAGCGAATCCGGCCCTGTGACGTCCGCCACAGATCGGTGCGTACCGTCCTCTCCGTAGCCGCCGGCGGCCTCGCGCCAGCCGTCCGGCCGCACGCCGAACTGCTTGCCCAGCAGCGCGACGAAGATCCGGGCCTTTTGGCTGCCGAAACCCGGCAGCGACTCCAGTCGGGCCAGCAGCTGCGCGCCGCTGCTGGCACCGGTCCAGACGGTGGCGGCATCGCCTGTGAAGTTCTCCACGATCAACCGGCTCATCGCCTGCACGCGGGCGGCCATGGAGCCGGGAAACCGATGTAGGGCAGGGGGTCCGGTGAACACCCGTACCAATTCGTCGGGGTCGGCATCGGCGAGTTGGGCAGCGTCCAGCCGCTGGACGCCGAGGCGCTGGGCCAGGAGGTAGGGCGAGCCGAACGCGCGCTCCATCGGGAACTGCTGGTCGAGTTGCATGCCGATCAGCAAGGCGAGTGGGTCGACGGCCAGCAGTGCGTCAGCCGCCTCGTCCTGGGCGAGATGCAAGGTCATGACCGCGAGGGTAGGCGCACCACTCCCTCACACGCTCCTCACACCCGTTTTGGGAATCTTGGCGCCCCCGGCACGTTGTACCGGGTGCGTCCCTTGCTCCATCGGGAGGAGACCCCCGTGACCGCTGCACTGACCGATACAACAACAACAACGCTGCCCGACCTCGATGAGGCCCTCGACGACAGCCGCGGAATTTCCGCGGATCTGGTTCGCGCCTACCTCAACGGCATCGGGCGTACCAAGCTGCTCAACGCCGAACAGGAAGTCGACCTCGCCAAGCGCATCGAGGCCGGGCTGTATGCCGAGGACATGCTTGCGCGCGGCCGGACCGGCGAGGTCAAGCTGACCCTCGCCCGCAAGCGTGACCTGGCCGTCATCGCCGCGGACGGCTGCGACGCCAAGAACCACCTGCTCGAGGCCAACCTGCGCCT
>QHCA01000392.1 GCA_003244095.1 Pseudonocardiales bacterium
TTGGTGAAGATGCCGCCGCCGACCCTCATGAACATCGCGAGGAGGGCGCCACCCAGGCCGAAGCCTTCGAGCACAGACGGTGCCTTGTCGTTGTAGATCAGCAGGACGCCCGAGGCACCGAGCAGGCCCAGGCCGACGGTGAACATCCCGCAGACACCACCGGCCCGGAAGGCGATCCGCATCGCCTTGCTCCGGCCGGAATCCTGCGCGGCCGCGGCCACCCGTACGTTGGCGCGCGTCGCCAGGGTCATGCCGACGAAGCCGACCAGCGCGGAGAAGACCGCACCGACGACGAAGAAGATCGACCGTCCGACGCGCACGGAAGCGCCGTCGGCCGGCAGCAGGAAGAGCAGGAAGAACACCAGGACGACGAAAATCGCGAGGGTCCGGAACTGCCGTCGCAGGTAGGCGGCCGCCCCCTCCTGCACGGCGCGGGAGATCTCTTGCATCTTGGGCGTGCCCTGGCCGGCGCCCAGCACCTCACGGACGAGGTAGTAGGCGAAGGCGAGGGCCAGCAGGGAGAGCACGGCGATGGCGATGACCAGTGTGTAGTCGTCGCCTTCGACGCGCGTACCGGTGTTCGCGGCGAGGCTCAGCCCCGACATACGTCCTCCTGAGACGAGCGAGCAATGCGGACGCACCCGGCACCCGGGTAGGGGCACGGCGGTCCATTGGCGGGTGCTGCAGTCGTCCGGAAAGCCGAACGTCCGCGCAAGGGGTGGAGTCTACGGGAGTACACACAGTGCTCCTGTGACCACCCCTGCGTAATCAGGTCAGCGCCGTACCGATCGGCCAGGTCATCCGGACCAGGGTTCCCGGTCCGTCCCCAGCCGCCCGGATCTCGACGTCGTCGACCAGGCTGCCGATGACCGCCAGCCCGAAGCCGGTCGGCATCCGATCACTGTAGGTAGCCAAGAACTGGTCCGGCCCGGGCAGGTCGGCGAAGCCTTCGAGCGGATCGGTGTGCCGGCTCTCGGTGCCGACCGGCCCGAGGTCACGCACCGTCACGACGAACTTGCCCTCGTCCTCCAGCAGCACGGTGATCATCTCGTGCGGGGCGAACTCCTCGTGCAGGCTCACCGCCCGCGAGCAGGCCTCGCCCACGGCCAGCCGGATCTCGTCGAGCGCGGAGTCGGCCACACCGCTGCGGCGGGCGACCGCGGTCGCGACGAGCCGGGCGGTGCGGACGTGCGCCGGGGTAGCGGAGATCTGCAGCCGCACGGTGGGCATGGTCGATGCCGCCGGCGAAGTCAGTCGCTCGCCGCGACGGCCTCGTCCACGGAGGCGTGGATCGGGAAAACCTTGGTCAGCCCGGTGATCCGGAAGATCTTGAGGATCCGCTCCTGGGTGCAGACCAGACGCAGCGAGCCGTCATGGGCCCGCACCCGCTTGAGGCCACCCACGAGGACACCCAGGCCTGTGGAGTCGAGGAACTCCACACCCTCCAGGTCGACCACGATGTGATAACTGCCGTTGCTGACGAGATCGATGAGCTGCTCGCGCAGCTTCGGTGCGGTGTAGACGTCGATCTCGCCGCCCACAGCGACGATGGTGCGGTCACCCTCAGTACGGGTTGACAGCGAAAGATCCACGACCATTGCCTCCAAGCGATCGGCCACGCGGCCCAACCACACGACGTAGAGGCGATCTAACCATCCTGAGGGTGCCGCTCGCCGGGCTGGGCCTCGTCCCGGGCCCCGTCCGCCGTGGCAGAGTCCTGACATGGCCCGACCGCTGATCGACCGGTTGGCGGCCGGCCGGCCGCAGTCGCCGGTCACCCATGTCGAGTCGCTGCCGGCCCGGGACGGGCGTACCGCGCAGTGGCCGGCCTGGGCCCCGGGGCTGCTCGTCGACCGCCTCCGACTGGCCGGCGTCGAGGCTCCCTGGGAGCACCAGGTGACGGCCGCGTCGCTCGCTGCCGGTGGCCAGTCGGTGGTGGTCTCGACGGGTACGGCGTCGGGCAAGTCGCTTGCCTACCAGCTCCCCGTACTCTCCGCTCTGCTCACCAAGCCCAAGGCGACCGCGCTGTACCTGTCGCCCACCAAGGCGCTGGCCGCGGACCAGTTGCGGGCGGTACGCGGGCTGCGGCTGACCGAGGTGCGGGCGGCGACCTACGACGGGGACACCGCACCCGACGAGCGGGACTGGGTGCGGGCCTACGCGCGGCTGGTCTTCACGAATCCCGACATGCTGCACCGCGGGATCCTGCCCGGGCACGCCAAGTGGGGGAACTTCCTGCGGCGGCTGCGCTATGTGGTGGTCGACGAGTGCCACGGCTACCGGGGCGTCTTCGGATCGCACGTGGCGCACGTGCTGCGGCGACTGCGGCGGGTGTGCGCACGGTACGGAGGTTCGCCGGTGTTCGTGCTGGCCTCGGCGACGGTGTCCTCGCCGGCCGAGTCGGCCTCGCGGCTGGTGGGCCTGCCGGTGGTTGCGGTGACCGACGATGCCTCGCCGCACGGGGCGCTGGACTTCGCGCTGTGGGAGCCGCCGCTGATGCCCGGCCTGTCCGGTGAGCACGGCGCGCCGGTGCGGCGGTCGGCCACGTCCGAGACGGCCGCGCTGCTGGCCGACCTCGTCGTCGAGGGCGTGCACACGCTGGCGTTCGTCCGGTCGCGGCGCGGGGCGGAGGTCGTGGCGCTGTCTGCCCGGCGCTCTCTGGCCGAGGCCGCGCCGGAGCTGACCGACCGGGTAGCGGCCTATCGGGGCGGATACCTGCCCAGCGAGCGGCGCTCCCTGGAGGCTGCGCTGCAGTCGGGCGAGCTGCTGGGGCTCGCCTCGACCAACGCCCTGGAGCTGGGGCTCGACGTCGCCGGCCTGGACGCGGTGGTCCTGGCCGGCTATCCGGGCACGCTGGCATCGCTGTGGCAGCAGGCGGGGCGGGCCGGGCGCACCGGGCGGCGCTCGCTGGCGGTGTTCGTGGCCCGCGACGACCCGCTGGACACCTATCTGGTGCACCATCCCGCGGCGGTCTTCGGCCGGCCGGTGGAGGCGACGGTCCTCGATCCGGACAACCCGTACGTCCTGGGCCCGCAGCTGTGCTGTGCCGCCGCGGAGCTGCCGCTGACCGAGTCCGACCTGCCGTTGTTCGGCGGCGAAGTGGCGGCCGACCTGCTGCCGGGCCTCGTGCGGCGCGGCCTGCTGCGGCACCGCCCGACGGGATGGTTCTGGACGTCGCGGCAGCGTCCCTCGGTGGACATCCGCGGGTCCGGCGGCGAGGCGGTGCGGGTGGTGGAGGGCGCGACCGGGCGGCTGCTCGGCACCGTCGATCCCGGGTCGGCGCAC
Source organism: Pseudonocardiales bacterium (assembly GCA_003244095.1). GTDB lineage: Bacteria > Actinomycetota > Actinomycetes > Mycobacteriales > QHCA01 > QHCA01. The sequence continues at coordinate 3,286 of QHCA01000392.1, forward strand.
CACCAGGTGCACACCGGCGCGGTGTACCTGCACCAGGGCGCGACCTACGTCGTGGACTCCCTCGACCTGCCCGATGCCGTCGCGATGGTGCACCCCGACGACCCGGACTGGACGACGTCGGCCCGCGACGTCACCGACATCCGGGTGGTCGAGGCGCTGCGCAGCCGCGACCTCGGCGTGGTGACCCTGACCTTCGGGACGGTCGACGTGACCAATCAGGTCGTGAGCTACCTGCGCAAACGGGTGGCCACCGGTGAGGTCCTCGACGAGCAGCCGCTGGACCTGCCCGCACGCCAGCTGCGGACCAGGGCGGTCTGGTACACCGTGTCGCCCTCCGCACTGGCCGCCGCCGGGCTGGCGCCGGCCGACGTGCCGGGCGCCGCGCATGCCGCCGAGCACGCCGCGATCGGGTTGCTGCCGTTGTACGCCACCTGCGACCGGTGGGACATCGGCGGCGTGTCGACTGCCCTGCACGCCGACACCGGGCAGGCGACGGTGTTCGTCTACGACGGCCACCCGGGCGGGGCGGGGTTCGCCGCACGCGGCTTCGAGGCGGCGCCGCAGTGGCTGGCCGCGACCCGGGCGGCGATCGCCTCGTGCGAGTGCACGGCAGGCTGCCCCTCGTGCGTGCAGTCGCCGAAATGCGGCAACGGCAACGAGCCGCTGGACAAGTCCGGGGCCGTGCTCTTGCTGGACATCGTGCTGTCGGGCACCGTGGCCCCCACCTGAATCGGTACGCGACGCGTGAACGTCCAGCGCACCGGGTACCCCTCGCCGGAAGTAAGGTGCGGTTGTCGTGCCCCATCACTGTCGGAAGGTGAGCCCCAATGCTGATCCTGGGACTGTTGCTGCTGGTGGCATCAGGAGCGCTGACGGTCGGGCTGCTCACAAGCAACACGACCCACATCACGGTCAAGGTATTCGGCCAGCACTATGACAAGGTGCCGATCGGCGACGTCTTCGTCATCGGAGTGTGCACGGGCGTCGTCCTGATCGCCGGCCTGGTGCTGTTTTTCTCCGGCCTGCGCCGGAGCAGCCGCAAGCGTAAGGCCCGTCGTCAGGAGCTCGGGGCCAAGCAGTCTCGCGAAAGCGCCCTGCAAGAGGAGAACGCCCGGCTGGCACGCGAGCTTGCGCAGCAACGTCGCTCCGAGGACACCGCGTCGCCGGCAATGCCGAGGGGCGCGGCGGCGACCGCCACGCCAGCGATGCAGAGCTCGTCGTCCGGCCCGCTGTCGCCGCCGCCCTCGGCTGCCTCCTCGCCGCCGCCCTCAGCACCCACTTCAGCGCCGTCCGCCAGCCCGACCAACCACGATCGCACCACCGTGATGGGCTCCCCCACGACGTCGGAGACCCCGGAGTCGCGGCCGTAGGTCCGCTCGGCTCGCCCGGGCCTGCTCCGGGTGGGGCCGGGCCGGCCCGGGCGCTGACCCGGGCCGAGCCCCACGCTCCGGCGGGACCGGACGGGGTGACGCTGACGCCGACGACGGCGTCGGCACCGATCAAGGCGCAGCCGAGCAGCCGTGCGCCGTTGGCCAGCACGACCTTCGCGGCGACGCCGCAGGCCGGACCGGTGCCCCAGACCGCCGACGAGGCCGCGGCCAGGGCACCCAGGTCAGCTGCCGTGTCGGCCCGGTGCCGCGCCACCATCGCCGAACCCACCGCTGCTGACGCTGCCCCGGCGATAAGGACGACCGCCGCTGCGGCCAGCAGGTAGACCGAGGCCGACCCCCGCTCGCGCGTCACGGCGGCACCCCCGGCTCGACCGCCGCCGACGCCCGGGCGTGCACCGTCACGGGCGCCAGTCGCCCGGCCAGCGGCACGCGACAGGTGACGGTCACCGCCACCATGCCCGCGCCCGCGGGTGCGACCTCGATCCGCGCACCGGACGGCGCCTCCTGCCTGGCGAGCGCCGCCACGCGAGCCTCCGGCTCACCCCGGGCGGCGGCCCGGGCACCCTCGCGGGCTGCGTCGACGCACCGCATCTGAACTGTCACCGCCCCCACCGCACTGAGCGCAACGGCCAGCAGGAACACCAGTACCGGCAGCGCCGTGGCCAACTCGACGGTCGCCGAGCCGCGGTCATGCCGATAGGCCCTGTCCGGCCCGAATGGCGTCATCTAGAACGGCGCCTTCAGCGCCCTGGCCACCAGCGCCGTGAGAGCGTGCAGCACCGTCGGGCTGCTCACCACCTTGAACAGCACCCCGGCGAAGGCAACGGCGGCGATCGTGCCCACCGCGTACTCCGCCGTACTCATGCCCGCGTCCGCGCCGAACTCCACCGCAGCCATCGGCCGCCTCCCGTCACTGTGCGCCGGCCCGCCCGGTGCCACGGCTCCACGTTGCGTCCCGCGCCCGGCTCCTGGGCGCGCCGATCCGCGATCTGTGGATGGAGGGCCGCCTGTGGACGGCGGCATGACGTCCGCCCGCCCGGGCTGCACAGTGACCGGGTGAATCGCCGCTCAGTCGTCGAGAACCGCGAGGCCCCTGCGGTCAACGTGAGAGTGAGCACGGCCGGCGGCCGAGGAAGGCCACCAGCCGGTCACCGGCGATGGCCGACGGCCCCACCTCGACCGCCGCCGCGAAGCGACCGGGCCGGTCGACGGCGGTCACGAGCAGCGGCGCCAGGTCGAGCATCTCCTCCGCCAGCGTCTGCGGGATCGGGTGCCGTCGGCCGCAGGCTCGGGCCAGGTCCCACCCGTGTACGGCGGCCTCGATCGCGCCGGCGCCGGTCACGATGCCGGCCGTCAGCGGAGAGCCCGCGACGGAGATCAACCGCTCGTCCTCTCCCGCATTGGTCCAGGCACCGACCAGCAGGCAGGCCCGGTTGCGCACGCCGGCGATCGGGTCGCCGGCTCCACCGTCCCCCGGTGCGGTCAGGTCCACCCGGCCGAGATCGGCCGCCTCCTGGAGCGCCCGGAAGGAGCCGTCCAGGTGCGCCAGCAGGGCGCGCACGTCCCAGCCCGCGCAGGGCGTGGGGGACGACAGGGCCTGCGGCGTGACCAGGTGCAGGCTGCCGAGGGTGTAGTTGATCGCGCGTTCGAGCAGCCCGATCCCACCGATCAGCGCGGTGGCTGCGCGTGCATCGGCCACGGCAGACCCGGCTCAGCGGGCCGGGCGCACCGGGCCCGGCAGGCTCGCCGGCAGCCCGAACGTCTCGAACAGCCGGAGGTCGAAGAAGGAGGCGACGTGGGTGATGCCGCCCGGGCCGAAGGTGAGGACCGGGAGGTTGAACGGCCGGTAGACGTTGTCCGCCTCCAGCATGTACAGCCCGAACGCCGGCTGGCCGTTGGCCTCGGTCCGGATCAACTTCATGTCCCCCGGACCCTGCGCCGGGCACTGGGTGTCGATGAGGCGGCCGATGTTCTCCGCGCCCTCGTACCAGCCGACGAACGGTGGCATCTCCCAGACGGCGTCGGAGCTGAACAGCGACACGATGGCGGGGATGTCCTTGGCCTCGAACGCGGCGACGTACCGGTCGAGCAGCTTGCGCTGATCGGCAGCCGTGGGCTCGACGATCTCCTCCGCCGTGGGGTTCACCTCGTCGAGTGCGGCGCGGGCCCGCTGCAGGCTGCTGTTGACCGCGGCGGTCGTGGTGTCGAGCGCCTCGGCGACCTCCGCGGCCCGCCACTGCAGCACCTCGCGCAGGAGCAGGACGGCACGCTGCCGGGGTGGGAGGTGCTGCAGGGCGGCGATCAGCGCCAGCCGGATGCTCTCCCGCTGCGCGGCGATCTCCGCGGGGTCATTCGGCACGGCACTGACCAGGGCATCGGGGATCGGCTCGAGCCACGGGAGCTCAGGCCGCTGGACCAGGGTGTCGGCCGCATCCGAGCCGGGAGCGCCCAGGCCGGTCGGCAGGGGTCGCCGACTGCGGCTGTCCAGCGCGGTCAGGCAGGCCCGGGTGGCGATCGAGTGCAGCCAGGTGCGCAGGGATGACCGGCCCTCGAACCGGTCGTAGGACCGCCACGCCCGCAGGTAGGTCTCCTGGACCAGATCCTCGGCGTCGTGCACCGAGCCGAGCATCCGATAGCAGTGCGCGAGCAATTCGCGACGGTACGGGTCGGCCTGCCGCACGAAATCCTCGTCGACCTCACTACCTGCCATGGTCACTGCCTTCATCTCCTCGCCGGTGAGTGGACGCCGCATCCCTATAGACCGGTCCGGCCCGCAGAACTCATCGCGCCGGCCCCGACGAGTTTTCACCATGGCCCCGGTCCATACCACCGACCACACCTGCGTATCTCACCGTAAGGAAGGCCACAATGACCACGACCCTGATCGAGACCCCGCCCACGCCGCGCCGTACGGTCGCCCTGCACAAGACCCTGTGGGTCGTGCAGATCCTGATGGCAGTGTTCTTCCTGGTCGCCGCGGCCGGCCCGAAGCTCGCCGGCCAGCAGTACGCGGTGCAGATGTTCGACCAGATCGGCGCCGGCCAGTGGTTGCGCTACTTCGTCGGCGTCTGCGAGCTCGCCGGCGCCATCGGCCTGATGATCCCCCGGCTGACCGCGCTGGCCGCGACCGGGCTGACCGCCCTGATGGCCGGCGCCATCATCACCAACGTGGTCGTCCTCGACGACCCTGTCATGGCGATCACGCCGGCCGTCCTGCTCGCCGTCTTCGCCTGGGTGGCCTGGAGCCGCCGGCCGCGGCCGGCAGGGTCGACGGCCGTGGAGCAGTAACGCCCCGCACTCCCGACCAGCCCCTCGTCGGCGTCGGGGGGCTGCTCGGCGGTTCAGTGGAGGACGGTGCCGGCGACCCCCGCGACCAGGGGCAGCACGCCCACGCAGATGAAGGCCGGCAGGAAGCACAGGCCCAGGGGCAGCACCACGAGGACGCCGACCCGGCGCACCTTCGCCTCGGCAGCCGCTTCCCGGGCGGCGCGCAGGTGATCGGCGCCCCGACCCAGCTCCTCGGCCAGCGCGGTGCCGCTGTGCGCGGCCCGCGCCATCGAGTGAGCCGTGGCCGAGGCGCCCGCCAGCCGGCCGATGGGCTCCCAAGCGATCTGGGCGGAGGCACCGAGGACGCAGGCGCGGGCTACGGAGTTCAGCGCGGCACCGACCGGGCCGCCGATCGCCGCACCCACCACGGCCGACGCTGAGGACGGTGGCTGCCCCGCATGGAGTACGCAGGCGAGCAGGTCGAGGGCGATCGGCAGGTCGCGCCCGACCTCGGCGCGTTCGCGGGCGGCCGACGCGTCGGGCAGTCGGGCCAGGACGCGTTCGACGGCGCCGAAGACCAGCACCCCGGCGACCAGGCCCGTGAACCCGCCGACCACGACGAAACCGCAGAGGCCGGCCGCTGCTGCCGCGGCCCGCCGGGCCGTGGCACCCGACAGCGGTGGCGTGGCGACCCGCGTCTCGGCGGCGTGGAAACTGGTGCTGCCCATGGGCCGGAATTGTTTCCACAGCTCGCCGGAGCGGGCCGTTGGCACGACCAGGGCCAAGGCCGCCAGCACGAGCACGGCCGGCGGGGCGAGCGCGGTCACGGACCGATCGCGGTGCGGGTCAGGCGGCCGATCCAGGCCAGACCGGCCACCTCCAACGCCAGCCCGCAACCTGCGCACAGGGCACCGAGCGGCGTGTGCAGCAGGACGCGCACGGGATGGGCCCCCATCGCCTGGCCGAGTCCGACGCCGAGCGCGGGCAGCGCGGCCAACAGCCCGCCGGTGGCTCTCGCGCCGGCCAACTCGACGTGCGCGTGCTGCCGTACGCCGGCAGCCGACCGCGCGTCGGCCTCCACCCGGTCGACCACGGCGGCCAGTGGCGCGCCGGTGAGCTCGCTGACCTGCCACGCGGCCGCCAGCCGTTGCTGCACACCACCGGCCGGGGCGTCGCGGCGCACGGCGGCGGCCACGTCGCCCCCCAAGGCGGCGGCTGCCCGCGCCGCGGCGAGCGCTGCGCCGAGGCCACCGGGCGCCTCCACGGCGGCCAACGCGCCGACGGGCTGGCGGCCTGAACGCAGCTCGGCGCCCAGCGCAGCGAGCGCCTCGATCTCGCCCGACCGGCCGGCCGCCGCGGCCCTCTCGGCCCGCGACGTCCGCACGTGGCGGGCGGCAAGAGTGGTCGACACCGTGGCGAGCACGGCTGCCACCGGTCCCGCGGCCAGCCCCGCCACACAACCGGCACCCACACTGCAGGCGCCGAGAGCCACCCGGCCGGTCGGCCGCCACCGCGCCGCCGGCCAGGCCAGCCGCAGCGGTCCGGCCGGCCGGGCCGGCCTCGCGACCCGGATCGGCCGGGCCGGCCAGCCGGCGAGCACGAGGGCAGCGCCGATCAGGCAGCCGGCCGCCCCGATCGTGGCGGTAATCGGAAACGCGGTGGCGGCGGCGGTGGCCGGCATCACGGCACGGCTGCCGCGTCGGCTCCCCGGGCAAGGAGCAGGTCGCGCAGCAACGGTGTCCCGCTGGTGCGGACCCCGCCCCGATGCCAGGCCGGCGACAGGGCGGCACCGTCAGGTGTCCGATGTAGCACGGACACCTCCTCGACGACCCGTTGCCCACCGTCGCGCCGCAGGTGCACCACGCATTGGACGGCGGCCACCAACTGGCTGTGCAGCGCCGCGCGACCCATCCCGCCCAGGGCGGCCAGCGCCTCCAACCGGGCCGGCACGTCCGCGGCCGAGTTGGCGTGCAGCGTGCCGGCCCCGCCGTCGTGACCGGTGTTGAGGGCGGCCAGCAGGTCGACCACCTCGGCACCGCGTACCTCACCGACCACCAGGCGGTCCGGCCGCATCCGCAGTGCCTGCCGGACCAGGTCGCGCATCGTCACCGCGCCGGCCCCCTCGACATTCGCCACCCGAGCCTCAAGGCTCACGACGTGCGGATGCGCGGGTCGCAGCTCGCCGGAGTCCTCGACGATGACGATCCGCTCGCTCGGTGCGACCCGGCCGAGCAGCGCGGCGAGCATCGTGGTCTTGCCCGATCCGGTGCCGCCGGTGACGAGGAAGGCCAACCGGGCAGCGACGACGGCGGCCAGCAGCCGGGCGGCCACCGCATCCACCGTCCCGGCCGACGCCAACTCCTCCAGCGTGAATCCGCGGGGTCGCAGCACCCGCAGGGACAGGCACGGCCCACCCCTGGCGACCGGCGGCAGCACGGCATGCAGCCGGACACCGCCGGGCAGCCGGACGTCGGCCCACGGCTGGGCGTCGTCGAGCCGCTGGCCCGCGGCGGCGGCCAGGCGCACCGCCAGCCGGCGCACCGCCGCCGCATCGGAGAAGCGGACGCCGGCCGGAACCAGGCCCGATCCGCGATCGACCCATACCTGGTCAGGACCGTTGACCAGCACGTCGGTCGTACCCGGATCGCGCAGCAGCGCCTCGAGCGGCCCGGCGCCGACCAGCTCCGCGTGCAGCTCCGGCAAGGACCGCAGGACCTCCTCGTCGCCCACCGCCACTCCGGCCTCGGCACGCATCGCCGCCGCCAGCCGGCGCAGGTCGGGCGCTTCGGAGTCGCCGGCCAGGCGGCGGCGGACGCGCTCGACCAGGCCCTGATCGAGTGTCATGAGGCAGCCGCGGCGCGGGCGGACTGCTCCAGCCGGTCGAGGAAGGCGCCACAGAAGCCGGCCAGCGGCCCGCGAACACCAAGCGGCGCACCGCGCTCGAGGCGGGGGGCCAGCCCCGGCTCGGGGCGCAGGACACCCTCCAGCGGCAGTTGGAGGGCAGCGGCCACATCACGGGAGGCCAGCCCGGCGGGAGCCGGCCCGCGGACCACGACCCGCAGATCCGTGCAGTGCGCCAGAGCCGCTACCGCCACGCGGGCCGCCGCGGCGCAGGCGCGTACCTCGGCCGGCACGACCAGCAGCGCGACGTCGCTGTCGCGCAGGGCCTGCACCGCGGGCTCGTCCAGGGAGCGCGGCAGGTCGCACACGACGAGGTCAGCGCCCCGCCGCACCGCGCCCAGCACGGCCGCCATGGCCGCACCAGGGATCTCCACCGGCCCACCGCGGTCCCACGAGAGCAGGCTGAGGTCGGCTACCTGCGGCAGGGCGGCGCACAGCGCGGCGCCTGCGAGCCGGCCGGAGGTTTGCGACAGGTCGGGCCAGCGCAGGCCGGCCGCGTCTTCGCCGCCGAGGACCAGGTCGAGGCCGCCGCCCAGCGGGTCGGCGTCGACGAGCACCGCGCGCCGGTCGCGTCGGGCCGCGGCCAGGGCCAGGGCGACGGCCAGGACGGAGGCTCCTGCGCCGCCCCGCCCGCCGAGCACGCTGACGATCGGGGCCGGCGCCGATCCGCCGCGGAGGCATCCGGCGAAGCGGTCGGTCAACCACCGCTGCGCGGCCGGCAGGAAGACGACATGGTTCGCGCCCACGTCCTGGGCGAGCTCCCACACCCGTTCGTCGGCCGTGTCCTGCCCGACGAGGACGACGTTGTCGCGCCGCGGGAGGCCGGCCCGCCGCAGGGCGGCGCCCAGGCCGGCCGACGCGACGACCATCGGGGCCGACGTCCATGCCCGCCAGGCCGCTCCCGGCTCGGCCGCCACCTCGACCTCGACACCGGCGGCACCCGCCAAGCGCACCAGATCGTCGAGCAGGTCAGGGTCGTCGGTGAGCAGGAGGGGTCGCTCGACTGTGTCCATCAAAGGCTCCCGGCTCGGCGGGGCCGCACCCGACGGCAGCGGCCACCAAGCAGAGTCGCCCCACGAACGCAGAAACTGAGGCGCGCCAAGCATTCTGTGGACGGCGCCCCGCCTGGGGACGGCAGGTTGCGAAGACGTGTCGACAGGCTCCACCGACAGGCACGTTCGACAGGCTCCGCGAATCACACGCTTGGAGCAACGGCAATTGACTGGACCGGGATTAGGGACGACCCCCGCCGGGGGGGTGGGCGGGGGTCGTCGCGAGGTCCGGCTCCGGGGGGGACGAGCCGAACCCGTCTTTAGTTGTCACGTTGTGCAGCACCACATTAGGCCATGCATCCATCCCCCAACGTGACTATGTCCAATGGTACTCATGCGCGGCCGAATGCCAACCCCCTAGCGCCCGTATCCTCAACTCGTGTCCTCCACAGTCACCCAGTCGGCCCCCTTCGGTGCCAAGCCGGCGGCGTTCTTCGACCTGGACAAGACCGTCATCGCCAAGTCCAGTGTGCTGGCGTTCGGCCGGCCGTTCTACCAGGGCGGGTTGATCAACCGTCGCGCCGTCCTCAAGAGCAGCTACGCACAGTTCGTCTTCCACGTCAGCGGCGCCGACGAGGACCAGATGTCGCGAATGCGCGACTACCTCACGGCGATGTGCACGGGCTGGGACGTCGCTCAGGTACGCGAGATCGTCGCCGAGACGCTGCACGAGTTGATCGACCCGCTCATCTACGACGAGGCGGCCAGCCTGATCGAGGAGCATCACGCCGCCGGCCTCGACGTCGTCCTGGTGTCGAGCAGCGGCGAGGAGGTGGTGACGGCAATCGGCGAGATGCTCGGCGTCGACAGGGTGGTCGCGACCCGGATGGTGGAGCAGGACGGCCGCTACACCGGGGAGATCGACTTCTACGCCTACGGCCCCCACAAGGCCACGGCTGTCCGCGAGCTGGCACTGGCCCACGGCTACGACCTGGCCGCGTCCTACGCCTACAGCGACTCCTCCACCGACCTGCCGATGCTCGAAGCCGTCGGCCATCCCCATGCGGTCAATCCCGACAAGGCCCTGCGCCGGGTGGCCACCCAGCGAGGCTGGCCGATCCTGGCCTTCGCCCGCCCGGTGTCGCTGCGGTCCCGGTTCTCGCTGCGCCGGCCCTCGGTGCCACTGGTCGCCGGGGCCGCCGTCGGCATGGGCGCGGCTATCGCCGGAATCGCCTGGTATGCCCGCCTCCGCCGGGCCCGGACCCGCCTCGGAGGGCTTTCACCGGCCGGCCGACCGGCGTAGAAAAAGTGTACGGACTTCGGCTCCGGTCGGGCTCCGAGCACGGACACCGAGCACCCACGCGCGGCCGGCCACGGGTGGCACGTCGAGGCGGGCCGTCCAGGTCCCGCTTCCGACGAGACAGCGCACGCTTGGCAACTCGGCCACCCGTGCTGGCGGCGCCTCCCAGCGAGGCGCCGCCGTACGTCAGGCCCAGTCGGCCCCGGGCGATTGCCTCGTAGATCGCCAGACCTTCGATCGCTCCCCGTACGACTGCCACGGCCAATGTCGCACTATCCACATCGCCCGCATCGTGGCCTTGTCAGTCTCGCCGCTGTCTGCCAGGATCGAAATCTCGCGAAATCCCTAGCCAAGGAGATCCTCATGCACTGACCTTCATCGGGGGCGAATCGGGCCCGGACGGCAGCCCGAGGGCTTACGCCACAGATCGAGGCACCTTCGTCATCCAGGGCTACCGGATCGAAGACGCCGAGACTCTCGACCAACTGTCCATTCCCGGCCACGAGACGGTAGTGGAGATACCGGCCGAGCTGCTCAAGTTCCTGCCAAAGGGCTGAGCGGCGTGTCCCTGCTCGTCGGTGAGGACTTCTTCAACCTGTTCCGGACGTTCGAGCACTCGGCATTCCGGCTGGAGGTCAGGGAGGGCTACTACGAGCAGCGTCAGCTCGGCCAGTTCCTCGCGGGTCAGCCGGTCGACCTGTCCTACATGGACGCTTGGCTGGCCCTCATGATCCGAGCTCGAGTCGAAGGCCGACGAGTCGAACGGGTCAGGGTGGTATCTCGACCGCACTCGGCGTATACGCGGTATGGGCTGTGGCTCTGCCAATACAACACACAGTCCGGCGAAGACATCCGCTACCTGGATCGCGCCCGCGCAGCCGGCCTGCCCGACCACGACTACTGGCTGCTCGACTCGTGTCGCCTGTACATCGTGCGCTTCACCGACGACGACGAGCTGCTGGGCGCGGAGCTCATCGAGGACGTCGCTAGTGTTGTGCAACACGGCTCCTGGCGAGACCTCGCATGGCATCATGCGATCCCATTTCCCGAGTACGTGAAAGCAGCCGACGTTGCAGCCGAACATCCAGCAGGCACGTGAGGCGCTTGGGACGCATCTGCGGGCTGTACGACGGGACGCCGGCCTGAACGGTAAGCAGTTTGCCGCGCAGCTCGGCTGGACGGCATCGAAGGTCTCCAAACTGGAACTTGGCCAGCAGACGCCCACACTGGCCGACATCACGGCGTGGGCTGCGTCGGCCGGTCAGCCCGCCGCCACCAATGCGCTGACCGACGAGCTCGCCGCCCTGGAGAGCTTCTATCAGGAATACCGCCGCCGGCTCAGATCTGGCATGCGCTTCCGCCAGCAGGAAGCCCTGGACACCGAGTCGAGGGCCCGGCTGATTCGGGTTTTCGATACGCACTATGTGACGGCGTTCTTTCAGACCGCCGAGTATGCCCGCCACGTACTGGCCAAGGGCGCCCGGCTACACCAAGCCCCGGACGATGTCGACGATGCCGTGGCGGTACGTCTCAAACGACAGGAGTTGCTCTACCGGCCGGGCAAGTCCTTCCACATCGTGGTCACCGAAGCCGTGTTGCGCAGCCGCGCGGCCGCCGGGCCTGAGGTAATGAACGCCCAACTTGATCGTCTCGTCGCGGCGACGACGTTGGGACCGAACGTGAAATTCGGCGTCCTACCCTTCGATGTGCAGTGGCCCGTCTTCCTGGATCACGGGTTCTGGATCATCGACGACGACTACGTGATCGTCGAGACGCTCGCCGCCGAATTGCGCCTGACCCGACCGGACGAGGTGGTGACGTACGCCGGTGTTTTCGACCAGCTGGCCGCGATCGCCGAGTACGGCGCCGCGGCCCGAGCCCTCATCACTCAAGTTCTGGTCCAGCAGGCCGGGAAATCTGGCGGGAGCGAAACCAAGCCCTAGAAATCGTGAGGGATTGCTGGAGTCGACGCGGGCCGCTCCATACGGTGCGAGTGACACCGGCAGTTTCGACGAAAGGCTCGCTCATGAATCCCCGGCCGCTGGCACTCGGCTACCTCAGGTTGCAGCCCGGTGACACTCCAGAAGCCGGCGACAACCTCATCGCAGACATGCATGCCTACGCCGAACGCGAGGGGCTGTGCCTGGCCGACGTCTTCACCGAGGGGGTCGACGTACCCGACGAACGCCATGGCCGCTCAGCGTTCTGTGCCCTGTTGGACACCCTTCGCCGCGTCGATGGCCACGCTGTGATCATCCCCTCTCCCGACCACCTGTCTCGGCAGCCCTACAGTTACCGGACCCGGAGCATGATCATCGAAGTGGAGGCGGGCGCCCGATTGCTCGTGATGAGTACCGCCGGGACTCGACCATGAGTCACGCCTTCCCGGCGTGTGTGTTCGCCGGCCACTATCGGCTCATCGCCGACGAACTCGCCGCGGCCTCCGACAGCCTGACGCGCGACGAGATGGTCACGGACCCGACAGCGGCACGGCGACTCGTTGCCGTCCTCGGCGCAGCCCAGGAGCTCGCGCACTCCCACCTCATCGACGGCCGTGGCCGGTGCCGCACGTGTCGCGGGACGCGCACGTGGTGGCCGGTGCGATCTCATCACCAGACCTGCAGCGTCTACGAGATCTTCAGTGCCTACCTGACCCAACCACACGTTCTACCAGCAGAACTCAACTGATCTGCGGCCGCTAGCCCCGGGCGATCGCCTCGCAGATAGCCAGGCCCTCTGTTGCTCCCCGTACGACCGCCGCGCAGCAGTGCCGGATCCAACCGGCTACCGCTTCGGGCTCGCCGGTCGCATAGCCGGCGGCAGCCGTGATGTACTCGTCGGACTGCTCCACGTGGCCGACCTCCGGCACCGAGACGGCCCGGGGATCGAGCCCCCGCGCCACCAGGGTGAGCCGCGAGGCGGCCCGCGCGACCACCCCGTTGGCGGCCGCGAACGGCGCCAGGCCGAGCAACTCGCCGTGCACCACGGCGGCGACGACGACGGCCGGCGCCGCCGTACGTCCGGTCAGCGACGCGGTCAGCGACTGCCACCGTACGACGACCTCCGGGCTGGTCGCCGGCCGGCCGAGCAACTCCGGCGGGGCGAGGTCACGGGCCGCGAGCAGGTGCAGGCGGGCCAGCACCTGCCCGGGCGCGACCGACCAGGTGGCGCTGAGCGGGCCGATCTCGGCGCTCACCCGGAGGGCGCCGCGGACCACCGGGCCACCGGCACCCAAGCGGACGTCGGCCAGTGGCACGTCGACGCCGTCGAGGGCCGCCGACGCGCGGGCACCACGCAAGGCCGACTCGGCGCTCACCCCCGCGCTGCTCCGGCGCAACACGCGGTGGCCGAGCAACCGGTCGATCGCCTTCCTCGCCTCGGCGGCGGCGGTGGCGACCCCGGGCAGCGCGGCCACGGCGCGCAGCGGATCCTGCTCGTTCTGGGTAGGCACGGCCCTAGCAGCCTACGTACGCTGGCCGCGTGAGCAACGACACCGAGTCCGTGAACCTGTCGAACCTGCTGCACGAGACCCGGCGCTTCGAGCCGCCGCCCGGCCTCGCCCGCGAGGCCAACGCGCAGCCGGACATCTACGACAAGGCCAGGAGCGACCGCCTCGCCTGGTGGGAGGAGCAGGCCGGCCGCCTCGACTGGGCCACTCCCTGGGACCAGGTGCTCGAATGGGAGGCGCCGTTCGCCAAGTGGTTCATCGGCGGCACGCTCAACGCGAGCGTCAACTGCGTCGACCGGCACGTGACGGCCGGCAAGGGCGACAAGGTGGCCTTCCACTGGGTCGGCGAGCCCGCGGGCGACACCCGCACCATCACCTACGCGGACCTGCTACGCGAGGTGAGCAAGGCCGCCAACGCGCTGACCGGCCTGGGGGTGCGCAAGGGCGACCGGGTCGCGATCTACCTGCCCATGATCCCGGAGGCGGTGATCGCGATGCTGGCCTGCGCCCGCCTCGGCGCGCCGCACACCGTGGTGTTCGGCGGGTTCTCCGCCGACGCGCTCAAGGGCCGGATACTCGACTGCGACGCGCACACCGTGATCACCGCCGACGGCGGCTACCGCAAGGGCTCGGCCAGCGCGCTCAAGCCGGCCGTCGACGAGGCGCTCAAGGACTGCCCCGACGTCGACACGGTGCTCGTGGTCCGGCGCACCGGCCAGGACGTCGAGTGGACCGAGGGCCGCGACGTCTGGTGGCACGACGTGGTCGACTCGGCCGGCGAGGAGCACCGAGCCGAGGCGCACGACGCCGAGCACCCGCTCTACGTGATGTACACCTCGGGTACGACGGCGAAGCCGAAGGGGATCCTGCACACCACCGGTGGCTATCTGACCCACGTGGCAGCCACCCACCACTACATCTTCGACGTCAAGCCCGACACCGACGTCTACTGGACCGCCGCCGACATCGGCTGGGTCACCNNACCGGGCACAGCTACATCGTGTACGGACCGCTGGCCAACGGCGTCACCTCGGTGATGTACGAAGGCACGCCCGACGCCGGGGGCAAGGACCGCTGGTGGCAGATCGTGGAGGAGTACGGCGTCACCATCCTCTACACCGCGCCGACCACCATCCGGACATTCATGAAGTGGGGCGAACAGCTGCCCGCCGCGCACGACCTGTCCTCGTTGCGGCTGCTCGGCTCGGTCGGC
>QHCA01000393.1 GCA_003244095.1 Pseudonocardiales bacterium
CTACTGGACCGGCAGGTACGCCGGGCTGGCCCGCGATCTTCCCGGCGCCCTGCGCGCGGGAGCCGGCCTCACCCGCGATGCGACAACCGAAAGCGGCCGCCGCGCCGGGTGGGCCGCGGTCGCCGAACTGCACCAGCTCACCGCCAGCCTCCTCGCGCACCTCGCCTACGAAGACAGGATTTTCCGGGGGGCTTTCAGGTCCGCTCGGGGTAGACCATCGTGCCGTCCGGCCGGCGGTAGTTGAGCACCGTTCGCACCGCGGCGGCCGGGTCCACGTACACCGCCTCGACCGGCGTCACCGTGCCATCGGACTCCAGGCAGAAGTCGGCGTTCGGCGGGGTCACGTCAATGTCCGAACCGCGCGTGACCATCGCCTCGCCGGCCTCCAGCCGGGCCAGATGCCGGCGGGCCGAGCTGGGCAACGCCGGGTCGAGGCCGACCATGTCCTGATAGTGGGCCATCGTCCGCAGGTGCCCGGCGTAGACATCCCTGGCATCGGTCGACGACGGCCGGCGCCTCACACCGCCCCCCGAATCCCGTAGCTCCCACGAGCGGCACCACGGCGCTGCGGCCGGCCCGATTCCTCACCCGAGGGCAAGCGCAGCGAGGCGAGCAACCTCGACAAGGTGATCGCCTGCTGCCGCGACTCGACCAGCGCCGGATGCGCAACCTGATCCCCGCGGAAGTTCTGCACGGTCACCGGCCCGGCGGCCGCCTCCACAGCCAGCCGGTCCAGCCGGTCAGCGCAGCGGCACGCCTCCAGCAACAACAGCTCCTCGTGCACGTCCAGGTCGTAGTCGCCGAGCACCGACGCCCACAGCCGGCGCCCCGGCGCCTGCAAGCCCTTCGGCGGGGCCTTCCTAGCGGTCATCGTCCTCGGCTCCTTACGGTCGTTTCAGGGGTCAGACAATGGGTGGCGCGATACGTGCCGGTGTCCGACCCCCCCGGCCATGGGGATGGGTCCCCACCCCTCGCCCCGGGTCGATTACGAGATGGCGACGGTCGGCGGTGCCACAAGTGCGGGTGCCGACTGGGTGTAGAAGTCGGGGAACCGTTGCCGTAGCGCGGCTGCGGCGTTGAGCGAGTTCTGTGACTGGCTGCCGTCCGTGGCGAGGCCGAACAGGGCGGTGCGCTGCGCCTGTTCGGTGGCGAGGGCGTTCTGTCTCCAGGTCTCGTGTGCGGTCATGCTGTGCCTCCGGTCTTCGGGTGTGTGTTCCCCACAGTGTGGGGCTGTCGGTGCGGGTGGTGGGTGCCCCGGCCGGGCGCTGGCGGGTCTTAGCGTGAACCAGTGATGCGCTCGCCGCCATCGGTCCTGTGCCGGCGCGGCCGTCCTCGCCGGTATCGGTGGCGTTGACGCCCGGCCGGGGACGGGTCATGGCCTGGCCGGCGGGTCGGCCATGCCGGGTGCGTCGGCGAGGGCTTGGAGTCGGCTCTCGTAGCCGGACAGCGCGGATGGCATGGGAACGACCCAGGCGAACAGACTGCGGGTGCCACCCTCGGCTTGCGCTTGCTGGAGCTGGTCGATGGCGGCGGCCTGCCCTGGCCGGGTCTGCGTGTAGGCGCCGAGAACGTCGGCCCATCCGGACTCGGCGGCGTGCGCGGCGACGGCCCTGGAGAGCAGCTCGTCACCGCCCCTCTCGGCCCGGTCGAGGAGCGCCTGTGCCTCCCGCGGTTCGGTGATCTTCGCTACCCGGTCCTGTGCGTCCCTGTAGCTGGCCGCGACGGTGGCCCGGTCCATCGCGCCGAACCCTGAGACGTCGTCGAAGCCGAATGCCTTGCGTGTGAGCTTGAGCCGGTGCTCGGCGGCCGCCTTGGCGTGGCCGGCGGTGAGTTGGTCCATCTGCTCCTTGGCCTGGAGATAGAGGCGGGCCGTGCGGGTCCGTTTGGCGGCGTCGGAGAGCCTCGGGTCGTCGCCGATCCGCTTGGCGAGGCCGTCGAGGTTCTCGCGGATCTGGTCTGCCTGCTGGAGCCAGGCGGGGTCGACTGACTTGATTGTGGTGGCCATGGTGCTCTCTTTCTACTCGGCTACGGCAGGGTTGCCGTTGCTGTCTTGGGGGGTCGGGCCGCTGATTCGGTATCAACGGTCACGCCGTTGACCTGCGCGGACGGGGGCCGTGGGCGCGTGGTGGGCGCGTGTCCGATGGCATCAGGGTCGACATGGGCGCACGGCCAGGAGGTTGGCCAGGCGCGCGAGGACCGGCAAGTCTCCTGGTCGAGCGCCCAGCCAGTCCGGGCGGCCATGCAGCCTCACTGGGGCTTGGAGAAGCCACAGAATCCACGGAATCCACAGAATCGCTACGGCAGCCGGTCATGCGGCGCTGCCTGACGTGGTTTCGGTGTCCACAGAAAACACACAATCCACANNTGTGGATTGTGTGTTTTCTGTGGCGTGTGTTTGAGGGTTGACCGCGTACGTCGGTGACGGCTTCCGGCCGGGGCCGTCGCGCTCGGGGGCCGGCTGGAGGGCGACCCAGTTGTGTGCTTCGAGCACGGCCACGGCCTCGGCGACAGAGTCGACCTTGGGGAACCTGCCGCGGGGTAGCTCGACGTGCAGGCTGCGCAGGGTGAACGACTGGTGCCCTTTGCTGCGCAGGTGGTCGAGCAGGTATCCGGCGGCGCCGTTGTCGCTGTCCTCGCCGAGGATGTCGAACGCGGCGCGGGCGTGCTCGGTGAAGTAGTCCCCGATCCGTATGGCGTCGGCGAGGGTCGCCGAGCCGATCGGCGTATTGAGCGCCGCCCTGGTGAAGGCAGCGAAGTGCTGGGGGCCGACCGTCACCTGACCGGCCAGGTGGAGCAGCCCGGCGATGCGCAGGATCGCCCCGACGAGCTTCGACCCCCATTCCGCGATACCGCCGAGGGCACCGTCGATGGCTAGCTGCGGTTCGATGCTGCGCTCGGTGGCCAGTAGCAGGGCGTGCGCATCGGGGTCGAGGCTGAGTACGGCCGGGTCAACCCAGCCGACGAGCAACTCGGCCAACCTGCGCACGTTCACCGTGTAGGAGGTGGCGATGTCGACGGGCACCGGGTCGGCTCCGACCTGCCGATGGCCGACGTTGTTGGCAGGGATGGCGTAGAGGATGCGCGCGAGTAGTCCCCGGCCGCGGAACACACCGTTGCGGGCGATCGCCGAGAGGACGGCCGGCTGTGCGGTCAGGAGCATGGTCAGGGCTGGGGCGTCGATGTGCTCGGACTGGCGGCCCTTCCGGTCGATGCGTAGCGGGTCACCGGCGTGGGCCTTGAGCCACACGTCGAGCTGGGGGACGCCGCCGGAGTACCGGCCGGCGAGGATGTCGAAGATGCCGCCTTCGGAGGAGATGATCGCCAGCCGGCCGTCATGGTCGGCGAGGAGGCTCGCGGCGGCCTCAGGTGTGACGTCGTCGGCGATCAGCCGTGGCAGGGCCGGAATCTCGATCGCCTCGGCGGCGTCGGCAGCGGCAATCGCTTCCGCGAGCAGCTTGGCCCGGTTCGCACTGGCGGCCTGCGCAGCCGCCTGCCGGGCCTTCTCCGCGGTCTTCGTGGCGATGTTCTTGGTGGTCTCGGCCTCCAGCACCGCGGGGCGCTTCTGCTCGATCAGGCTGCGCTCAACGTCGTACAGCGGCCGGGTCGCCGCGGAGATGACCGCGGACTTGCGGGAGCCGGGCGGCATGACGGGGAGCAGGTACAGGTTGACCGGCTCCCGCCAGCCTGATCGGGCCTCGACCACAGCGCGGCCGCCAGCGCACGCCGCGAGTACGCCGAGCACACACACGCCGGCCAGGTCGGGCGGGGTCTGCGTGAACGTCGACAGGGCTCCGGCGTAGTCCGCGGCCCAGCCGGGCAGGGCGTCGACCGGGAAGGCGTGCGGTGCCCTCGGCGGTATCAGCGGCACCGGGTCAGGCCACGGCGGCGACGCGGCGGGGTCTATGACGTTGCCAGCGTCGTCGTAGTCCTGCCCGTAGAAGCTCGTCACGCGGCGCCGTCCAGTTGCATGTGAAGCAGGCTGGCCAGCGGCGCGGCCGCGGCCGCCATCTCCTCTTGGGCGGCGCGGCGGCCGTCGGCGTGGCCGGCGTCGTACTCAGGGCGCCGCGTGGTGCCGTTGCCGGTGAGCTGGGCGTGCCGTTCGACGGCCGCCCACAGCGCCCAACGGGCCCGGTGGACGGCGTCGGCCAGGTCGAGGCCGCGGCGTGCGGCCGCGTCGGCGAGCTGCACGATCCGTGTGCCGGCCTCGTCGAGTCGTCGGAGGACCGCCTGCTCGGCCACAATCCGCGCGTAGTAGCCCGCGTTGGCCGCGGTCGGCACGCTGGAGATGAGCGTGTGCAGGTACGGTGCGCCGCCCACTTTGACGAGCCGGGCGGTACCGAGGTGCGCGGCGACGGCCAGGGCGTCGGTTGGGTTGCCCGCCTGGTGGAGATCGAGGATCGCGGCGTAGATGGTCTGATGCACCGGCCGGTAGAAGTCGGCGGCGGTGAGCTGGGCGGCGACCCGGTCGATCTGGTCCTGGTCGAGGAGCATGCCACCAAGAACGGCTTGTTCGGCAACCATGTTGTTGGCCTGTCCGTCATCAGGATCTCCTGCCTGTTCGGCAGCGGGACCTCCTGGTTCGGCGACGGCGAGGGGACGGCTCACGCGGCCGCGCTCGCTGCCGGCGGGTCGAGCACGAGGCCGCCGACACTGACGGGCCTTGTCGCGAGCCAGCCGTCGACGGCCAAGGCGACAGCGACATCGACCGTTCGGCGCATCATCGCCGCGTCGAGGGCTGCGCAGTCGTCAACCCCGAGGACGGTGGCGTACCCGTCGAGATGCGCGGCGGTGAGGCGCATGGCCTCGCTGGCCAGCACGTCAAGCGTCGGGTGCCAGCGGCTTCGTGATTTACGCGCTGCGCTGTTGCGTGCGGGGTATCGTTCGGACATCGGGTGCCTCCGTCGGGCTCCGGTCGGTGTAGGTGGAGCTGGGCGCCCTGGTGGGGGCGCCCGCTTCGTTTGTGGGGGTCAGGCCGAGCAGGGCGAGCAACGGCGCGACTGGCACGACGATCCGCTGGCCCACGTGCAGGGCGGGGAAGTCGAGCGCGCCGCGACGCATCAGCTCGTACGCCTTGGTCCGGCCGCAGCCATAGACCACGGCGCAGGCCGTAACGAGGTCGGTGCGGACGCCGAGCGCCCGAACCTCGGCCTCAGTCCAGCGTCGGATCATGCGGCGGGCCGCCCGTTCGATCTGAGCCACCGCTCAACCTCGCCCCGGTCGTAGCGGATCGCCCGCGGTCCGACACGTGTCGACTGCGGGCCGATGCCTTGGCGCCGCCACCGCTTCAACGTCTCCACGCTCATCCGCACGAGTTGCGCCGCTTCCGGTGGCTTCAAGAGGTCAGGTTGCGATGTCATCGCGCAGTCCTCCGGGAATTGTGATCTCAAGGCGTACAAAGAGGAGAGTGCATGAGGGGTTGCGTGATGTCAAGTAGGTGCTCTACTGTCATCCTGCCGCGCAAAAAAAGGGGAGTACGTGACGGAGCCTGACTGGTCAGCCAGGGTCGCGCAGGTTGTGGGGCGCGAGATCCGTCGCCACAGGAATGAGAGACACATGAGCGCCAAGCAGTTGTCGGCCGCCTGCGCAGAACTGGGCGTGCCCATCGAGCGCAGCGTGATCTCGAACCTGGAGAACAAGCGTCGGGCGACCGTCAGCCTTGCTGAGCTGATCGCTCTGTCTCGCGTGCTGGAAGTGCCGCCGCTTCTGCTCGCGTTCCCGGTCGGCCGCGAGCAAGAGACCGAGGTGCTACCGAGTCAAACCGTCCCCACCTGGTCGGCAGCCACCTGGTTCAGCGGTGAGGCAGGCTTCCCACACGATGCCGGCGGCCCGAGCGAGCCGATGCATGGTGCGCGCTGGGAGAACGCCGATCCGAACTTCGAGCAAGGCTCCGTCCCGCTGCAGCTGTTCCGCGACCACACCTTGCAGTTAGAGCAACGGTCGCTTAACAGGATGGCCGCTCAATCGTTGAGCATCGCCGCTGAGACTGCCGCTACAGACGCGGAGCGGGCCGCTCATGTGCAGACCGCCGACTCATATGAGGGCCGCGTCCGACACTTCGAGGATGCCATCCGGCGCACGCGGAGTGAGATGCGCAAGGCAGGACTCGTCCCGCCGCCCTTGCCGCCAGCGCTGGGGCATCTCGACGGACAGGCGACATCGTGAAGGGCTCGACGTTCCGCCGCTGCGGCTGCCGTGATGAGGCCGGCCGGCCGCTGGCCGACAGGTGCCCGCGGATGGCCTCTGAGAAGGCGCACGGCACCTGGTACTTCCGGGCCGACGTCGGCCGCGGCCCGGACGGGAGGCGGCGGGAGAAGCGCCAGGGCGGGTACCGGACGAAGGCAGCGGCGTTGGCCGCGCTCGCCGATCTGGTCAGCTCTGTCGGCAAGGGTGAGTACCGCGACGACGGCCGGCTGACCGTCGCCGCGTGGCTGGAGCAGTGGATCGAGGAGAAGGTCGACGATGGCATGCGGCCGTCGACCGAGCGCGGCTACCGCCGGCACATCCGCGAGCACCTGGTGCCGCAGCTGGGCCGGCACCGGCTCGGTGCCCTCCGTCCCGGGCACGTCGACGGACTGCTCCGTAGCATGCGCTCAGAGGGACGGGGCGCGACGACGATCCGGCGAGTACATGCGACGTTGCGCAGCGCCCTCGCCACGGCCAAGCGGCGGCGCCTGATCACGTTCAATGCGGCTGAGGACGTGGACCTGCCACCGGCGCCCCGAGCGCATGTCGCGCCGTGGGAGGTCACCGAGCTGGCGACGTTCCTGGACCACGCCACCGGGCACCGGCTCGGCCCGCTGTACGAGCTGATGGCCTTCACCGGGCTGCGCCGCGGTGAGGCATGCGGCCTGCGCTGGGCTGACGTCGACCTGGAGCAAGGCGTGCTGCACGTCCGCAAGCAGTTCGTCCAGGTCGGGCACGAGGTCGTCGAGGGCCGGCCGAAGACCCGCAGCGGCGAGGACCGGCGCGTCGACCTGGGGGAGCGGGCCGTGGGAGTGCTGCTCGCGCACCGGCTGGGTCAGGACGCCGAGCGCGCCACCTGGGGCGACGCCTATGACGACCGGGGCCTCGCGTTCGCCCGCGAGGACGGCAGCCCGCTGCACCCCGAGCAGGTCACCAAGACGTTCAAGCGGCTGGCCCGGCAGGCGGGCGTCCGGCCGGTGCGGCTGCATGACCTGCGGCACGGCCAGGCGTCGCTCATGCTCGCGGCCGGCGTGGACATGGCGGTCGTGTCGAAGCGCCTCGGGCACTCGTCGATCACGCTGACGTCGGACACGTACTCGCACCTGCTGGAGGGCGTCGGCCGGACGGCGGCGGCCGCCGCTGAGGGTCTGGTGCCGGCGCGCTCGCCGGCCGATGCGCCCACAATGCGCCCACGAGCGTCCACAGACGACGCTGCGGCTCCGTCCGGGGGGACGAAACCGCAGGTCAGACGTGGTGCGCCGTCAGGGACTCGAACCCCGAACCCGCTG
>QHCA01000394.1 GCA_003244095.1 Pseudonocardiales bacterium
AAGGACGGTCCGCACGCGTTGGTGGCCGGTACCACCGGCGCCGGGAAGTCCGAACTCCTGCAGACCATCATCGCCGGACTCGCCGTCGCCAACCGACCCGACGCCATGACCTTCGTCCTCATCGACTACAAAGGCGGCGCCGCCTTCAAAGACTGCAACACCCTCCCCCACACCGTCGGCATGGTCACCGACCTCGACGGCCACCTCACCGAACGCGCCCTAGCCTCCCTCAACGCCGAACTCAAACGCCGCGAACACCTCCTGGGCACCGTCGCCGCCAAAGACATCGAGGACTACTGGGACACCATCGACGCCCCCGACTTCACCCCACCCCAGGGCAGCGCCGTCGACCCGATGCCCCGCTGCATCCTGATCATCGACGAGTTCGCCTCCCTGGTCGAAGAACTCCCCGACTTCGTCACCGGCCTGGTCGGTATCGCCATGCGCGGCCGCTCCCTCGGCGTGCACCTCATCCTCGCCACCCAACGCCCCTCCGGCGTCGTCTCCCCCGTCATCCGCGCCAACACCAACCTGCGCATCGCCCTGCGCGTCACCGACACCGCCGAATCCACCGACGTCATCGACGCACCCGACTCCGCCCGCATCCCGAAGGGACAGGCCGGACGCGGCTACGCACGCACCGGCTATTCGGCGTTGACGGCGTTCCAGTCCGGACGCGTCGGCGGCCGCCGGCCCGGCGCCGTGAGCGGTCCGCCGCCGGTGCTGATCTGGCCGGTCGGCTGGGAGCAGTTCGCGGCGCCGATCCCGCGGCCGGACTCCGACGAGGACGACAGCAACATGGAGACCGACCTGCAGGTACTGGTGGAGTCGATCAACGAGGCCGCCGACAAGGCGACGATCGCACCGTACCCGAGCGCATGGTTGCCGCCGTTGCCCGACCAGATCACGCTGGAAGATCTGCCTGCAACCAGGCCGATCGCGCCGCCCGGCGACCCGTCGGGCCGGGTTGGACCGATCCCGTTCGGCATCTGCGACCTGCCGAGCGAGCAGGCGCAACAGGCGGTGTACCTCGACCTCGAGCACGGCAGCCACCTGATCATCGGTGGCGCGCCTCGAGCCGGCCGCTCGACGGCGCTGCGCACGATCGCCGGCAGCATCACCAAACACACCAGCTGCCGCGACGTGCACGTCTACGGTCTCGACTGCGGCAATGCGGCACTCACTCCGCTGGCCGCGATGCCGCACTGCGGCGCCGTCGTCACCCGCGACCAGGTCGATCGCGCCGACCGGCTGCTGACCGTGCTGCTGGCCGAGGTTGCGCGCCGCCAGGTGGTGCTCGCGCAGTACGGCTACGGCTCGCTCGCCGAACAGCGCGATCACGCCGCGCCGGAGGATCGGCTGCCCTACCTGGTGTTCTTGCTCGACCGGTGGGAAGGCTTCATGGCGAGCTTCGACGAGATCGACGCTGGCCGCATGACGCAGGACGTGCAGCGGCTGCTCCGGGAGGGTCCGGGCGTCGGACTGCGCGTGGTCATCGCGTCGGACCGCACCGCGCTGATGGGTCGGATGGCGACCGCCGTCGAGGAGAAGCTCATCATGCGGATGGGCGACCGCAACGACTACTCGATGGGCAACCTGTCGGTGCGCAGCATGCCGGAGACCGTGCAGGCCGGCCGGGCCTTCCGCAACGACTCCGGCATCGAGACCCACTTTGCGCTGCTCGCCGACGGGCCGACCGGGCCGGCGCAGGTCGAGGCGCTGGCGAAACTCGCCGCAGCCGCGACCGAGCGCGATGCCGACGTGCCGCGGGCGCAGCGCCCAGCGCGCGTCGACGTGCTGCCGGCCCGCATCTCGCTGGCCGAGGTGCTCGAGCTGGCCAAGACACCGCGTCCGGATTCGCCGATGTGGGCGCTGGTCGGCGTCGGCGGCGATGAACTCGGCCCGATCGGCGTCGAGCTCTCCGACGACGGCCCGGGCTACGTCATCGGCGGGTCGCCGCGCTCGGGACGGAGCACGGCGCTGCTCACGATGGCGAACTCCGCGATCGAGGGCGGCGCGGAGCTGATCGTCGTCACGCCCCGGCAGTCGCCGCTGCGCTCACTCGAGGGGCGGCCGGGGGTGCTGGGCGTGCTGTCCGGCGGCGCGATCACCGAGAGCGAGGTGCTCGAGCTGCTCGACCAGGCGCTCGGCCCGATCGTCGTCTGCGTCGACGACGGCGAGCTGCTCACCGATTCCGCTGCCGCGCCGGCATTCGAGACCGTGCTGCGCGAGGGACGCGATGCGCAGCGGGCGCTCGTCGTCGCCGGGACGACGGGCGAGATGACCAGCGGTTATCGCGGCTTCATCGTCGAAGCGCGCAAGTCGAGGACCGGTTTCCTGATCACCCCTGAACACCCGATGGAGGGTGACCTGCTGGGTATCAAGCCGCCTCGCAGCGCGATCGGGCCTGGCCCGGCCGGCCGGGGGCTGTTCGTCCGGCGCGGCTCGTTCATGGGCGTCCAGGTGCCGATGCCGCCGACGCCGTGATCTTCGCCGAGATCCGGATTTACCACCGGTTNNTCGGCGAAGATCCGGCCCTCGGCGGACTGACCGGTCGCGTTCAGTCGGTCGGGCCGGCGGCGATGCTCGGACCCGGCTCTGCCGGCTTGCCCGACGGCATCGGCGCGAGGCTACGCAGCGTCGGCACCGGGATCGGGGTCGTCGAATCCGCTGCGCCAGCTGGCACAGCGGATTCGGAGAGTCCGACGGTCGTGCCCTCGACGAAGACTGCCGTCACGCTGACCTCGACGTTGGCTTGGCCAGCCGATGCGTCCGGCAGCGAGACGATGGTGACGTACCCACCGGACGGGGCGGTCACGGCCGCGGCGTCGACCTGGTGCAGCGTCGCCGATGCCCCGTCACCGACGGCGACAACGAACGCCGTCGGCTCGACCACCTTGGCGTCGAAGTGCCACCTCACCGCCAGTCCGCCCGGATGTGCGGCCGCCCGCACGTTGGACGGGGCGATCGTCGCGATCGCGACCCGCGCGGCGGGACTCTGCGCCGTCTTGCCGCCAGCGGAGTTCACGGCGAACACGTCGACCGTATAGACCGCACCGGTAGCCAAGGTACGGACGGTCGCCGCGTTCTCGTTGCCCGACACGGCGATCGCGACGCCGACCTGGCGAGCCCCGGAACCGGTGACCACGATCCGATACTCGGCTGGCGCGGTCCGGGGAGCGGCCCAGCCGACCGTGACCGGCCCGGCGGCGGTGGCGAGCACCGTGAGGCCGGTGGGTGCCGCCGGTGTCCGTGGCCTGATCGGGACGGGAGTGGGCGCCGGCGTGGGCGTCGGCGAGGGGCTTGGGGTCGGCGTGAGGGTCGGGATCGGGGTCGGCGTCGGGGGCGGGGTCGGCGACGTGCTTGGTGGCGGCGATGGCGTCGGGGTCGGGGTCGGGG
>QHCA01000395.1 GCA_003244095.1 Pseudonocardiales bacterium
GCCTGCTTGGCCCGGCTGATCCGCTGGCCCATCGTGGCGTCGGGTACGAGGAACGCCCGGGCGATCTCCGCCGTCGTGAGGCCGCCGACGGCGCGCAGCGTCAGCGCGATCTGTGACGGCGGGGTCAGGGAGGGGTGGCAACACAGGAAGAGCAGCAGCAGCGAGTCGTCCTGATCGGCAGCCGGCCGGGCGTCCGCCGACGGCGCGAGGTAGTCGGCCGGCAGCACCCGCTCGGCGACGGTGTTCTCCCGCCGCTGCCGGGCCTGCTCGGTGCGCAGCAGGTCGGTCATCCGCCGCGAGCCGACCCGGATCAGCCAGCCCTTCGGGTTGGCCGGCCACCCCTGGACCGGCCACTGGACCGTGGCGGCCAGCAGGGCCTCCTGAACGGCGTCCTCGGCGGCGTCGAAGTGCCCGTACCGGCGCACCAGCGCACCGAGGACCCGCGGCGCCAGTTCGCGCAGCAGGTCCTCGGTGGTGCGGTCGGCGGTCACAGATCGACGGAGCCGTCGCTGTCTCCGTCGATCGGGCGTACCTCGATCCGCCCGAACACCCCGGACAGCTTCGCGGCGATCTCCAAGGCCCGGTCGTGGCTGGCCACGTCGACGATGCCGAAGCTGGCCAGGACTTCCTTGGCCTCGGCGAACGGCCCGTCGGTGACCACCGTGCTCCCGGCCCGTAGCTCGACGGTCTGCAGGTGCGTCGGATCGGTCAGCCCGGCGGCGTAGACGAACTCCCCCGAGGTGATCAGCTCCTGGGCGATGCCGTCGGCCGGCCCGAACTGCTGGTCGGCTCCCGCTGTGCTTCCTACCGACGCCTTGCCGGCGTCCCAGTCGGCCTGCGTGCCGTAGCTGAGCATCAGGTACTTCGACATCACGCCGGCTCAGACTTCCGGCGCCTGGCCCACGGCCCGGATCTCGATCGGCGCCTTGACGAACCGCACGATCTTCCCGGCGATCTCCTCGGCGCGCTCCTGGCTGGCCACATCGACGATCCAGAAGCCGGCAAGCAGTTCCTTGGACTCGGCGAACGGGCCGTCCGTGGTGACTACGTCGTCACCCTCGGGACGCACCGTCCAGGCATCCTTGGCGTCGGCCAGCCCCTCGGCAGTCACCAGCTCGCCGGAGGCCATGAGGCCGGCGTTCAGGTCGTGCATGAAGGTGACCATCTCCTTGAACCAGTCACCCTTCTCCGCGGCGAAGCTCTCGACGTCGAAATCGGCGTCTGCGTAGGTCAGCAGCATGTACTTCATCTGGAACATCCTTCCGGGTCGGCGGGTGCCTGATAGCACCTCACCAGAAACGTCGGAGCCGATCGCGCCCCTTCGACATCGACTCTCCCCCAGATTCTCCGGAACCGCGGCGGAGCGCCTGCCATCGCCGCCCGATGTTTCGCACCAGCCGCGGTAGACGAGCTCGTATCGCATCGGTGTGATCGCGGCCACGTAGGCGTTCCCGAGCAGAGGACGACGTCGAGGTCCGCTCCATGTTCAGCTTCACGCTGTGGATCGGCAATCACTTCATGCCGCCGACCACGGCGCGCGCCGCCGCGCGAAGGGTGCTGGAGCTGGTACTCAGGCGGCTCGAGGCTCAGCGCGGCCGGTAGTCTTGGAGATGCTCACCTAGGCAGCATGACAAGGAGCCGGACGTGCGCGACATCGCGGTGTTCAGCGGTAGCGCGCACCACCAGCTTGCAGCAGAGGTCTGCGCCAACCTCGGCGTGCCGCTGCACCCTGTGCGCATCGAGCGCTTCGCCAACGACTGCCTCGAGGTGCAGCTGCAGGCCAACTGCCGCGAGTGCGACGTCTTCCTGATCCAGCCCCTGGTCACGCCGGTACAGGAGCATCTGGTCGAGCTCCTGCTGATGCTCGATGCAGCCCGTGGCGCGTCGGCGGCCCGCACCACCGTCGTACTCCCGCACTATTCCTACGCCCGCTCGGACAAGAAGGATGCACCGCGGATCTCCATCGGCGGCCGGCTGGTGGCCGACCTCCTCGTCACTGCCGGCGCCAACCGCGTGTTGGCCTTGACGTTGCACTCCCCGCAGGTGCACGGGTTCTTCAGCGTCCCGGTCGACCACCTGCACGCGTTGCGTGAGCTCACCGGGCACTTCCGCGGCTACGACCTGTCGCGGACGACCGTCGTGTCCCCCGACCTGGGCAACGCCAAGGAGGCGGCGGCGTTCGCCCGGCTGCTCGGCGTCCCGGTGGCGGCCGGGGCCAAGCAGCGTTTCGCCGACGACCGGGTGTCGATCAGCGCGGTGATCGGTGACGTGACCGGACGCGACGTCATCGTGCTGGACGACGAGATCGCCAAGGGCAGCACCGTCATCGAGTTGCTCGACCGGCTCCGGGAGCTCGACGCCCGGTCGATCCGGGTCGCGTGCACCCACGGGCTGTTCGCCGGCGGAGCCCTCAAGCGGATCGGTGACCAGCCCGACGTCCTGGAGATCGTCTGTACGAACACCGTGCCGATCCCGGAGGCGGAGCGGATCGACAAGCTCACCGTGCTCTCCGTCGCGCCGGCCCTGGCCGAGGCGATGCGGCGCATCCACAACGGCGAGTCGGTCAGCGCCCTGTTCGACAAGTGACCCCGGCGTCCGGAGCAGCGGGCTGTGGGTCAGGCAGTGCCGGGGCCTGACCCCTGCACTCCGCGGTCGTGCCACACGAAGGACGGGACGCCGTCGAGGACGGCCCCGAGCAGGGCGAGCCGCTCCAGGGTCTTGGCCGGGTCCTGCCGGCCGTCGGCCCAGCAGATCAGGTCACTGCCCTCCATCCGCCAGGCCACCGATCCCATCCGCGGCGCGGCGGCCAGCAGCATCGCCATCTGGCGGGGGTGGATGACGTCGCTGGCGAACTTCGGGTCGGGGCAGGTGACCCGGAAGGTACGGTTGAAGTCCTCGCTCTCGAACTCGATGTCACCCAGCCCGATCGCCCCGCCAAAACGGGTGAGGATGTTCTCGCGGGTCACCTGCAGGCGGGGCAGCGCGGTCGGCATCGCCACGGCGCACACCGCGTAGCGATGGGTCGTGGTCGAACGGTGGCCCTGCGAATCGGTCGTGTGCGTCTGGAAGCTGTAGTCGAAGGCCACCATGCCCCGGCCCTGCCACGGTCCCTCGAGCACCAGCCTCGCCGTGCGGTGGTCACCCCCGGCGAACGGCGTGCCCTCCCATCGGCCGGCCCAGGCGTCGTTGCGCTGGGTCAGGGTCCAGCCGTTGGCGGCCGCGAACCGGGTGAACAACGCCAGCCGCTTCTTGTTGCTCAGATAGCTGAGGTAACCCCCAGCGGCGATCACGACGATCGCGAGGGCGATGAGAAGCACGGCCTTGGCGTCCACGAAGCCAAGGCTACGGATGAGCCTCAGGGCGACCGTCTGTCGCGCTGATAGGTTCCGGTCCGGATGCACGGCAGCGTTGCCGTGCGCCTACCCGCAGCCGACGACCGGGACCCCCATGACGGCAGCAGCAGACCAGTGGCGCACCGAACTCGCATCGTGGGTGATCCCCGATGACATCCTCGCGGCGGCCCCCGAATCGCCCTGGGGCTTCCCGGTCGACCTGTTCCGGGTCGCCGAGCCGTCCACGGCCGACACACCGTCGCGGCGCCGGGCCACCGACGCGTTGCCGGCCGGCGGATCGGTGCTCGACGTCGGCTGCGGCGGCGGCGCCGCGTCCCTGGCGCTGGTGCCGCCGGCCGGCCGACTGGTCGGCATCGACCCGTCGCCCGGCCTGCTGGCGGAGTTCGCGGCGTCGGCGGACCGCGCCGGCGTGGCCCACGCCCAGGTGCTGGGGGCCTGGCCGGCCGCGGCCCCGGAGGTCGAGACCGCCGACGTGGTCGTGTGCCACCACGTGACCTACAACATCCCCGACCTCGCGGACTTCGCCCATGCCCTGACCGGCAAGGCCCGGCACCGGGTCGTCATCGAGATGACCGACCGCCACCCGATGACCTCGACCAACGAACTGTGGCAGCGCTTCCACTGCCTGACCCGGCCGACCGGCCCCGATGCCACCCTCGCGGCGGCGGTGCTGGCCGACGCCGGCATCGCGGCCACGGTCGAGCGCTTCGAGCGACCGGCCCGCGACATCCCCCGGCAGGTGGTCGTCGCGGCGACCCGCCGGAGGCTGTGCCTGCCCGCCGACCGCGACCCGGAGATCGACAACCTGCTCGGCGCCGACCACACCTTCCCGTCGCGGGCGACCACCTGCCTGTGGTGGGATGCGCACTGACCCGGCAACCCTGACCGACTACGCGAGGAGACTCTGATGCGACCCGGCCAACGAGACGCCGCTCACGACATCACGCCGGCCGACGCCGCTCGCCTGGTGGACGCCGGGGAAGCCGTGCTGCTCGATGTACGCGAGGACGACGAGTGGGCCGCGGGGCACGCCACCGCCGCCACCCACGTACCCCTGGGCCGGCTCCGGGCCGACTCGGTGCCAGCAGGTTCCACCGTCGTGGCCGTATGCCGCTCGGGTGCCCGCTCGGACCAGGCGGCGGTTGCCCTGCGCGGCACCGGATTCGACGCGCGCAACCTCACCGGCGGGATGAACGCCTGGAAGCAGGCCGGCCTGCCCGTGCTCCGCGACGACGGCCGGCCGGGAGAGGTGATCTGACAGCGGTTCGTCTCAGATGCCGAGTTCGGCCATGCTGTACGCCGCCCGGTAGTCCAGCCCGGCGGCCCGGACCGCACCCTCGGCGCCCCGGTCGACGATCACCGCCACCCCGACGACCTCGGCCCCGGCCTCGCGCAGCGCCTCCACGGCGGCCAGGACGCTGCTGCCGGTGGTCGACGTGTCCTCCACGGCGAGCACCCGTCGCCCCGCGACGTCGGGTCCCTCGATCCGGCGCTGCAGGCCGTGTGCCTTGCCTTCCTTGCGTACGACGAACGCGTCGAGTGCCCGGCCGCGGGCCGCGGCCGCGTGCAGCATCGCCGCGGCCACCGGGTCGGCGCCGAGGGTGAGCCCGCCGACCGCGTCGTAGTCCCAGCCGGCCGTCGCGTCCAGCATCACCGGGCCGACCAGCGGCGCCGCCTCGTGGTGCAGGGTGATCCGGCGCAGGTCGACGTACCAGTCGGCCTCTTGCCCGCTGGACAGCGTGACCCGCCCGCGCACGACGGCGATGTCCCGGATCAGCGGCAGCAGCAGTTCGCGGTCGGTCACGGTCGGGCAGCCTATCGGTCGGGCGCTGGCACCTGCGGACGAGACCGCCCGCTCCGCGCTATGGGGCGGTTGCCCTTACGACCTCCCCCGCGTCTGGGGTCGGGCATGCTGGCGTAGTGGGCCGAACGGTTCAGCAATCTGTGGGAGAGCGGGCACGAGTTCGGTGCTGGGCCGCGCCGCCTCCAACAACGCGTCACCGCCTGCGTGAAGAAACGGTCAGGCGGGCTGCCACAGCTCGACCCGATTGCCCACAGGATCGGTGACCCAGCCGAATCGACCAACACCCTCCATGTCCTGCGTCGCTTCAGCCACGTCCGCTCCCTTGGCGCGCAGTTGCGCGAGCATCGCATCCAGGTCGCGGACCCGGAAGTTGAGCATGGTCTGTTGGGCACGGGACCCGAAGTAGTCGGTCTCGGACTCGAACGTCGCGAACACCGT
>QHCA01000396.1:0-4314 GCA_003244095.1 Pseudonocardiales bacterium
CAACCGCAACTTCGAGGGGCGGCAGGGCCGCGGTGGGCGTACCCATCTCGTCTCACCCGCCGTCGCCGCCGCCACGGCGGTGGTCGGTCACCTCGCCGCACCCGCCGACCTTGCTGCTCTGAACCACGGGGAGGCGTGATGGAGCCGTTCACCGTTCACACGGCGCACGCGGTGCCCTTGCGCCGCAGCGATGTCGACACCGACCAGATCATCCCGAGCGACTGGCTCAAGCGGGTCGAGCGCACCGGCTTCGGCGCCGGGCTCTTCGCCGAGTGGCGACAGCAGCCGGGGTTCGTCCTCGACCGACCGGAGTACGCCGGCGCCTCGATCTTGGTCAGCGGCGAGAACTTCGGCACCGGCTCGTCGCGCGAGCATGCCGTCTGGGCGTTGCAGGACTTCGGTTTCCGGGCGGTCATCTCGCCGCGGTTCGGCGACATCTTCCGCAACAACGCGCACAAGGGCGGGTTGCCCGCCGTGCAACTCGACGCCGCCGACGTCGAGGCCCTGATGGCCGCGATCGAGGCCGAGCCGGCGACGGAGGTGACCGTCGACCTGGTCGGCCAGCAGGTGCGCTACGCCGGTCGCAGCATCGACTTCGACTTCGACGTCTACACCCGCGATTGCCTGCTCGCCGGCCTCGACGGCATCGCCCTGACGCTGCGACACCGCGACGACATCGCGGCCTACGAGCGATCTCGCCCGGTGTGGATGCCTGCCGTCGCGGCGAATTGACCGAGTTCGCTGACGAAACCGCTTGTGTACCAAGGGAACACGCGGGTCAAGGTGTTTGAATCGGCCTGACACTCGGCATAGCGTTGGTCCGATAGCCGAATGGCCGAATGGCCGAATGGCCGAATGGCACCGTGGGAGGACCCAGAGTGAACAAGGCCGAGCTCATCAAGGCAGTCGAGGAACGACTGGAGGGCGACCGCAAGACCGCGCAGCAGGCCGTCAACCATGTGGTCGACACGATCATCCGGGCGGTCGCCAAGGGTGAGAAGGTGGCCATCACCGGATTCGGCGTGTTCGAGAAGCGGCGCCGCGGCGCGCGTACTGCCCGCAACCCCAAGACCGGCGCGGCGGTCAAGGTCAAGGCGACCTCGGTGCCGGCCTTCCGTGCCGGTGCGGGCTTCAAGGAGGTCGTCAGCGGCGCCAAGAAGCTTGAGAAGCTGGCGAAGTCGACGGTGGCGAAGAAGGCCACGACTCCGAAGTCCACCGCAGCGAAGAAGACCGCGGCCGCAAAGACGCTGGCCAAGAAGAGCCCGGCCAAGTCCCCGGCGAAGAAGACCGCAGCGGCCAAGACTCTCGCGAAGAAGGCGCCGGCCAAGAAGGCTCCCGCCGCGAAGACCACCGTCAAGCGGGCGGCGGCGGCGAAGGCCCCTGCGGCCAAGTCCACCACGGCCAAGAAGGCGCCTGCTGCCAAGAAGACGGCGGCCCAGCGACCGCCGGCCAGGAAGGCCGCCAAGAGGTCGGGGTAGTCCAGGGTCAGTCCCGATTGCCGGCCCCTATCCGCTCAGACAGGCGGGGGGGAGTAGTCGGCCCCCACGAGCCGGCCGGACTGGTCCAGGGACAGCGCCCACCCGCCGCCCTTGGCCGCGGCCGGCGAGGCCGGCTTGACGGCGCTCTTGCGAGCAAGCAGCGCCACCGTCTCCGGTATCAACCCACCCTGGCTGCACACGACCACCGGCTGACCAGCCACGGCCAGCGACCGGAGCCGGCCGGCTGCCTGCTTGGCATCGGTGTCGACCGCCTCGTCGAACGCCCGGTCGATCTCCACGTCCAGGCCGAGCCGGGTGGCCAGCGGGCGTACGGTGTCGACGCAGCGGACCCGGTCGGCGGATATCACCCGGGCGGGGCGGAACACCGGCAGCACCTTTGCCAGCGCCGCTGCCTGATGCCGACCGGTCTCGTCGAGCGGCCGCAAGGCATCGTCGCCTGTCCAGTGGCGCCTACTGCCGGCCCGGGCATGGCGGACCAGCAGCACCGTCGTGGTCTCGACCGGCCGCGAGCAGAACGCCCGCAGCACCCTCCGGTCACGGTCGAGGAAGGTGGCCGCGGCGTCTGCCGGCAGCCACCGGATCGCGTCGACCTCGTCGTTGGCGGCGAATTCCCCGCCCACACAGCGCATCGCCCAGTAGTCGACGACCTTGCGTGACCCGTCGACCCGGTATGCGGTCTTGGCCAGCCAGCGCTGCACCTGGGTGGTGTAGCCGGTCTCCTCCTCGACCTCCCGCGCGGCGCCGACCACCGGTGGCTCCCCGGCTAACAGCTTGCCCTTGGGCAGCGACCAGTCGTCGTAGCGAGGGCGGTGCACGACGACGACCTCTATGCCCATCGGGCGCCCCTCGTCCGCCTCGATCGCCGGCCGCCACACCACCCCACCGGCGGCTTCGATCACTGGACCCGGTCGCTGTGGGCCTGCATCAGCGCCACCTGGTAGTCGGTGAGCGGCTTGTCCTCGGCGACCCGCTCCTCCCAGTGACCGTCGGCGCGCAGGTCCCAGGCGTAGATGTCGTCGGACATCGCGCGGGTGAGCATGTCCTGCAGTTGCCTGCGTGCGGCCTCGTCGGTCACCTCCACGAGCACCTCGACGCGCCGGTCGAGGTTGCGGTGCATCATGTCGGCGCTGCCCAGCCAGAACTCCGGCCGGCCGTCGTTGTCGAAGCGCATGACCCGGGAGTGTTCCAGGAAGCGGCCGACGATCGACCGCACCCGGATGTTGTCCGAGATGCCAGGCATGCCAGGGCGCAGCGCGCAGTTGGTGCGTACGACGAGATCGACCTGCACCCCGGCGATGCTGGCGCGGTACAGCGCGTCGATGATCTTCTCGTCGACCAGGTGGTTGATCTTCATCTGGATCCGGCCCTCGCGACCGTCGCGGGCGGCGCGCACCTCACGGTCGATCCGTTCGATGATGCCGCTGCGTACCCCGGTCGGCGCCACCAGCAGTGAGTGGTAGCCCTTCTGCCGGGAGTACCCGGTCAGGCTGTTGAACAGGTCGGTGAGATCGGCACCGACCTCCTTGTCTGCGGTGAACAGGCCCAGGTCTTCGTACAGCCGGGCCGTCTTGGAGTTGTAGTTGCCGGTGCCGATGTGGGCGTAGCGCCGGATGTGGCCGGACTCCTGGCGTACGACCAGCGCGATCTTGCAGTGCGTCTTGAGCCCGACCAGGCCGTAGATGACGTGGCAGCCGGCCCGCTCCAGCGCGCGGGCCCAGCCGATGTTGGTCTGCTCGTCGAACCGGGCCTGGATCTCGACCAGGACGACGACCTGCTTGCCGGCCTCGGCGGCATCGATCAGCGCGTCGACGATCGGGGAGTCACCCGAGGTCCGGTACAGCGTCTGCTTGATCGCGAGGACGTAGGGGTCGGCGGCCGCCTGCTCGATGAACCGCTGGACGCTGGTGGCGAAGGAGTCGTAGGGATGGTGGACGAGGACGTCGCCCTCGCGCAGCGTCGCGAACACGCTCTTCGGCGTCTCGCCGTCGGTGAACCGCGGGTGCGTCGCCGGCACGAACGGCTTGTCCTTGAGGTCGGGCCGGTCCAGGTTGTAGAGCGCCCACAGCGCGGACAGGTCGAGCAGGCCGGGTACGCGCTGCACGTCGGAGTCGCTGACGTCGAGCTCGCGGACCAGCAGTTCGAGCACCTCCGGCGACATCGAGTCGGCCACCTCGAGGCGCACGGCCGGCCCGAACCGGCGCCGGGCGAGCTCGCGCTCCAGCGCCTGCAGCAGCCCCTCGTCGCGGTCCTCCTCCACCTCGAGGTCGGCGTTGCGGGTGACCCGGAAGAGGTGGTGCTCGACGACCTCCATCCCGGGGAACAGTTGGGACAGGTGCGCGGCGATGAGCTCCTCGACCGGTACGAACGTCGCGTCGTCGGCATCGCCGACCCGGACGAAGCGCGGGACGTTGTTGGGCACCTTGACGCGGGCGAACCGCGTCAGGTTGGTGGCGGGGTCGCGCACGGTTGCCGCGAGGTTGAGCGACAGGCCGCTGATGTACGGGAACGGGTGCGCCGGGTCGACCGCCAGCGGGGTCAGGACGGGGAAGACCTGCTGGCGGAAGTATCCGTGCAGCTTGTCCTTCTGCTGGCCGGAGACCTCGGCCCAGTGCACGATCGTGATGCTTTCCTTGGCCAGCGCGGGCTCGATCTCCTGGCTGAAGCAGGTCCCGTGCCGGGCGACGAGATCTGCGGAGCGGGCCGCGATCAGGGCCAGCTGCGCGCGCGGCGACAGGCCGTCGGTCGACCGGATGGACAGGCCGGTCTGCTGCCGGCGCTTGAGGCCGGCGACGCGGACCATGAAGAACTCGTCGAG
>QHCA01000396.1:4319-9453 GCA_003244095.1 Pseudonocardiales bacterium
CGCCGGTCGTCCTCGGCCAGCGCGAGTATCCGGGCGTTGAAGTCGAGCCAGCTCACCTCGCGGTTGAGGAAGCGACCCTCGGGCAGCTCCTGATCCGTTGGTGTGTCGGTGAGCGGTTCGGTGCTCATGCCGCCTCCGCGGAGGCGACTACGTCGGCGGTACTCATGGGATCAATGATGACCGGCTCAGGGCAGCGTGGCGATGGTCACCCGCAGGATCGTTCCGTTCGCGTGGGTATCCAGGCGGACCCGCTGGCCCAGTCGCAGCAGCCGCAGGCCACCGGCGTCGAAGGCTGTCCTGCCGAAGTCGACCGGGGTTCCGTCGTCGAGCAGCACGCTGCCGGTCCGTGTCTCGGGGTCATAGGACCGTACGGTTGCCTGCACGCAGGCGAGGTTAGCCGAGCAGGGCGGCGCAGTGCCGGCCGAGGCCGAGCCCCGCGGCGGCGGCGAGGTCGGCCGCGGTGTCCACGTCACGGCGCAGCGACGGCCACTCACCGATGAGCTCTACCGCCCCGGAGGCGGCGTGGGCCTCCCGCGACCCCGGCCCGTAGGCGGGCTCCAGCGCCGTACCGGCCGTCACCGCGAGCAGCGTCGTGCCCTCGCCTGCCGCGTCGCTGACGAAGGATCGTGGATGGCCTGCGGCGGCGGCGAGGGCCGCGGCGAGTTCGGCCGGGCGCAGCGCGGGCAGGTCGGCCGAGATCACGGCGACCGGGTCCGCCGGCGCCATGGCAGCGGCCCGGGCCGCGCCGTGCTCTAGGGCCGGATTGAGCCCGGTGGCCGGCTCGTCGGAGACGACCTGCGCCCCGAGCGCGCGGAGCGACTCGGCTGCCCGGGGGTCGTCGGTGACGGTTACCACCCGCCCGACGGCCGGGCACTGCAGCGCGGCGCTGACCGTGTCGAGGCAGAGGGCGAGCACGAGCCGGTCGTGCTCGACGCCGGGCACCGCCGCGCGCAGCCGCGTCTTGGCCACCTCGAGTCGCTTCACCGGGACGACGATCGACCAGAGTGGCACCGGAACATCCTCAATCATCCCCACCGGCCGGTGTTGGCCGGGGCGCCGTGGACAGCCCCTCCGGCACCAGCGAGGATGAGGCCCAACGGGGTTGGGGCGAGGGAGGCCGGGTGCGCAGAGGCAAGTGGGGCTTCTGGATGAGGGTTGCCGTCCTCATCCTCAAGCCGCTGCTTTTCGTGTTCACCCGCCCCGAGTGGCGGGGCCGGGACAACGTGCCGGCCGAGGGCGGCGTCATCTTCGTCTTCAACCACGTGTCCTACGCCGACCCGCCGATCGCCGCGCAGTTCGTCTACGACCTGCCGCGGATGCCGAGGTTCCTCGCCAAGGACTCCCTGTTCCGGGTGCCGCTGGTCGGCCGGGTGGTCGGCGGCGCCGGTCAGATCCCGGTCTACCGGGGCACCACGGACGCGTCCAGCTCGCTGCGCGAGGCCAAGAAGGCGCTGGAGCGCGGGGAGGCGGTGATCATCTATCCGGAGGGCACGGTCACCAAGGACCCTGGCCTGTGGCCGATGGTCGGCAAGACCGGCGCGGCCCGGCTCGCCCTGGAGACCGGTACCCCGGTGATCCCGGTCGCCATGTGGGGCCCTCAGCGGCTCTACGACGGGCGGACCAAGAAGGTGCGGCCGCGTCCGCGCACCCCGGTCGAGCTGGTGGCCGGCCCACCGGTCGATCTCTCGGCGTGGGAGGGCCAGCCGCTCACCGCCCCCGTCCTGCGCACCGCCACCGAGGCGATCATGGCGCGGCTGCGCGACATGCTCGCCGAGATCCGCGGCGAGACGCCTCCCGCGGAGGTCTTCCGCCGCCCGGTCGCCGTACATCCCGAGGACGCCAACTCCGAGGAGGCCGCCACGTGACGAGGGCTGCGGTGCTGGGCGCCGGCTCGTGGGGCACGGCGTTCGGCAAGGTGCTGGCCGATGCGGGCTGCGACGTGACGCTGTGGGCCCGGCGGGCCGGGGTGGCCGACGCGATCCAGGCCACCCGGTGCAACCCCGACTACCTCGACGACATCCGCCTGCCCGACCGCCTCTGGGCGACCGCGGACGCGGCCGCGGCCCTCGACGGTGCCGACTTCGTGGTCCTGGCGGTCCCGTCGCAGACACTGCGTGACAACCTCACCGGCTGGCGCTCCGCCATTCCGGCGGCGGCCACACTGGTCAGCCTCATGAAGGGCGTGGAGCTGGGCACGTCGGCCCGGATGAGCGAGGTCATCCGCGCCGTCGCCGACGTCACCGAGGACCGGGTCGCGGTGGTCACCGGGCCCAACCTGGCCCGCGAGATCGCCTTGGAGCAGCCGGCCGCATCGGTCGTCGCCTGCGTCGACCTGGGCCGGGCGGCGGCCCTGCAGGCGGCCTGTACGACCGGCTACTTCCGGCCCTACACCAACGGCGACGTCGTGGGCTGCGAGCTCGGCGGCGCCGTGAAGAACGTCATCGCGCTGGCCGCCGGCATGGCCGAGGGCATGGGATTCGGCGACAACACCAAGGCGTCCCTCATCACCCGCGGGCTGGCCGAGACCGCGCGGCTGGGTGCGTCCGTGGGCGCCGACCCGATGACGTTCGCCGGGCTGGCCGGCCTCGGTGACCTGGTCGCGACCTGCACCTCACCGCTGTCGCGCAACCGCAGCTTCGGCGAGCGGCTCGGCCGGGGCGAGACGGTCGCGCAGGCGGAGGCGGCGACCCGGCAGACCGCCGAAGGGGTGAAGTCCTGCCAGTCGATCCTCGACCTGGCCCGCAAGAGCGGGGTGGACATGCCGATCACCGAGCAGATCGTGCGCGTGTGCCACGAGGGGCTGGCAGTGTCGGTGGCGATGAAGGCCCTGATGGGAAGGGAGACCAAGCCCGAGAGTGACTGACTACGGCGAACACACCAGAGCGGCGCATCCACCCCTGCCGGCGACGCCGCGGCAGCGGCCGATCGGCCTGCCGGTCTACCGGTCGGCGGTCTTCGGCTTCGACACCGCGCAGGAGTACGCCGACGTCCTCGGTGACCGCACGCCGGGGTACGTCTACAGCCGGATCGACAACCCGACCGTCGACGCCTTCGCGGCCGCCGTGGCCGCCCTAGAGGGCCGCGCCGTCGACGGCGAGGTGGTAGGCCAGGCCTTCGCGTCAGGGATGGCGGCGATCTCCACCGTGCTGCTCACGTTCCTCGAAGCTGGGGCGCACGTGGTCGCCTCACGTGAGCTGTACGGCGGCACGTACTCCCTGCTGGAGCGCGTCCTGCCGCGGTACGGCGTGAGCACGACCTTCGTCGACGTGGCCGACCTCGACGCGGTGCGGGCCGCCGTCACGCCCGCGACCCGGGTGGTCTGGGCCGAGACGATGGCCAACCCGACGCTGACGGTCGCCGACCTGCCGTCGCTGGCGGCCATCGCCCACGATGCCGGCGCGCTGCTCGGCGTCGACTCCACCTTCGCCTCGCCGGCCGTATGCCGCCCGCTGGAACACGGCGTCGACATCGTCGTGCACTCGGCGACGAAGTACATCGGCGGGCACAGCGACGCGACCGGCGGGGTGGCCGTCGGCGCGCCGGCGATGCTGGCGAAGGTCCGCGAGCTGCGCATCGACCTGGGGGGCTCGATGGCCCCCGACGAGGCGTTCCTGATGCACCGCGGCCTGGCCACTCTGCCACTGCGGGTCACCCGGTCCAGCCAGACGTCGCTGGCCGTCGCCGCCGCGCTGGAGGGCCACCCGGCGCTGGACCGGGTGCACCACCCCGGGCTCACCTCTCACCGCGACCATGGCCTGGCCACCAAGCTGTTCGACCCGGGCCGCTTCGGCGGCATCGTGACCGTCGACGTGCGCGGCGGCCGCGAGGCAGGGCTGGCGTTCTGCAACCGGTTGCGGCTGGCCGAGAACGCCACCTCGCTGGCGGGTACGCACACCGTGGTCAGCCACGTCGCGTCGACCACCCACCGCCAGCTCGACGACGCCGCCCTGGCCGCCGGTGGTCTCACCGGCGGCAGCGTGCGCATCGCGATCGGCCTGGAGGACGCCGAGGACCTGATCGCCGACATCACCCAAGCCCTGGGCACCACCAGCTCCTAGCCCATAGCCAGATCAGCGTTTTCCCGGAAGACGCTGCTTTCAGGGCGCTGAAAGCAGCGCTTTCCCGGAAGACGCTGCTCTGGGCAAGGTGGCGGAGGGTGGGGGCGTGGCCCGGGTACGCTGCGCGCTGTGGCCGACGTGCAGCGAAGACTCCGGGTGGCCGTCGTCTTCGGCGGCCGCAGCCCCGAGCACGCCATCTCCTGTGTCAGCGCGGGCAGCGTTCTCCGGGCGCTGGACCGCGACCGCTACGACGTGGTGCCGATCGGGATCACCCGCGAGGGCAGCTGGGTGCTGACCAGCGACGACCCCCGGGCCCTGGAGATCCACGACCGCGAGCTGCCCGAGGTGGCCAAGGGCGAGGCCGTGATCCTGCCCGGTGACCCCACCCGCGGTGGCCTGGTCCACGTCGAGCCCGGCGAGGGAGCTCGGGTTCTCGGCGCCGTCGACGTCGTCTTTCCCGTACTCCACGGCGCCTACGGCGAGGACGGCACCATCCANNATCCAGGGCCTGCTGGAGATGGCCGGCACGGCCTATGTCGGATCGGGCGTGTTCGGCAGTGCCGCGGCCATGGACAAGGAGTACGCCAAGAAGCTGCTCGCCGCCGAGGGACTGCCGGTCGGGGAGTACACCGTCCTGCGGCCGGCCGACGCCACACTCGCCGGCACCGACCGGGATCGGCTCGGCCTGCCGGTGTTCGTCAAGCCGGCCCGGGCCGGGTCGAGCATCGGCATCACCAAGGTCACCGACTGGGCCGACCTGCCGGCCGCTCTCGTCACCGCCCGGGCGATCGACCCGAAGGTCATCGTCGAGCGGGCCGTGACCGGCCGCGAAGTGGAGTGCGGGGTGCTCGAAGGCCTCCCCGGGCAGCCGCCCGAGGCCAGCCTCCCCGCGGAGATAAGGCTGGTCGCCGACCACGACTGGTATGACTTCGAGGCCAAGTATCTCGACGATGCGTGCGAGTTCGACATCCCTGCCCACCTGCCCGACGAGGTGACCGGCCGGCTGCGGGATCTTGCCGTGCGCGCCTTCGCCGCTCTGGACTGCGCGGGCCTGGCCCGGGTGGACTTCTTCGTCG
>QHCA01000397.1 GCA_003244095.1 Pseudonocardiales bacterium
GCGGTGGCTCGTTGGGTGACCAGCCGGCAGACCCGGAACATCACCAGCGGGACCGTGCTGATCGGGCTGATGATGAGCAGGACGAGGTCGGCGGGATGGCCGAGCAACTCCCAGACTCCGACGCTGATCGGTCCGGTGATCATCGCAGCGCCCAGGGTCAGCAGGGCTCGGTTGCTCAGCCGATCGGGGACCACGGCTCCCGGCTCGGTCAGCTGAGCCATCGACGGGTGCAGGGCCGCGGCGCCGATGCACAACACGGCCAGCATGCCCGCCGTCTCGACGGCACTACCGGGCACATGCCCGGCGGTCCGGTTGACAATCGGATAGCCCAGGACCTCGACGAAGCCCCCGCAGGCGGCAGCCAGCAGGTAAAGCACCGTGGCCCGGGACCTCGCCGACGTCTGCGCTAGGCGGACCAGCACGCCCAGGCTGGCGGCGAGCAGCAGGAACTGCGTGAGAAAGACGGTCAGGGCCCATACCGTGGCGTGCCGCGTCGTGAGCTGAGGTTGGAGAAGGAACTCCCACGTGACGGTGCCGCCCGCGACGGCCAGGACGGCGGCGTCGAGGACGCCGCCGAGCTCACTGCGTGCCCGCGCTCGGAGCGTGACCACTGCACCAGCCAGCAAGGCCAGATAACCGGCCAGGTCGACGACTCTCTCGGCCGACCCGGTGACCGTCGCGTGCCGGAGCAGGTTGACCACCCAGGACGCCTGCTCCACGGCGAACAGGAGCATGCTGAGGGCGAACAGGTGCCAGGCGTGCGGTCGCTTCGTCCGGTTTCGTCGGATGCCGATGAACACCGCGGCCGCGGCGCTGGCCGTCACGGAGACCTCGATTGCCCCCGCCACGAGTGGGCCCTGGGTCAGGAACGCCACGATGAGGACCGCGCCGACGCCCGTGTACACGTGCGTGACCCGGGTGTTCATGCCGTCTTCATCGGCGCTTCCAGGTCGGGAGATGAGCCGGAGCGGGGTTACGTTCGGAGCGCCGTACGCGCTGGCTCACGGCTGCCGAGCTCCCGGCCGACAGAGGTCGCGCGGCTCAACGGCCCCGGAAAGCTGCCCCGGGCCTCAGCCTTGCCGAACAGATACGCCGCGGCCGCACTGCGGAGACCGCGTGGTCAAGGCCAACGGGCGGCCGCCGCTAGACTCAGCCGAAGCTGCGGGGCGTAGCGTAGCGGCCAGCGCGCCTGCTTTGGGAGCAGGAGATCGGGAGTTCAAATCTCCCCGCCCCGACTTGTGGCCGAACACCCCCCAGCCGAGGAGCGCGTACGTGAAGAGCACCGTCGAGAGCCTGAGCCCTACGCGAGTGCGGCTCGCCGTCGAAGTGTCGTTCGACGAGATCAAGCCGAGCCTCGACAAGGCCTACCGCGCCATCGCCGGCCAGGTGCGGGTGCCCGGCTTCCGTCCCGGCAAGGTGCCGGCCCGGATCATCGACCAGCGGGTCGGCCGGGCCGCCGTACTGGAGGAGGCGGTCAACGACGCCATCCCGCAGCAGTACGCCGCCGCCGTCCTCGAGCACGACGTCAAGGTGCTCGGCCAGCCGAGCGTGGATGTGACGGAGTTCGCCGACGGGCAGGAGCTCAAGTTCACCGCCGAGGTCGACGTCCGCCCTGACGTGACGCTGGTGCCCTACGACGGCCTGACGGTCACCGTCGACGACCTCGAGGTTGCCGACGCCGAGGTCGACGAGCAGATCGACGGGCTGCGCGAGCGTTTCGCGGTCCTCAAGGGCGTCGACCGTGGAGTCGAGCTCGGCGACTACGTCTCGATCGACCTGAAGGCGATGCTGGGCGGCGAAGAGGTCGAGGACGGCAGTACGACCGGCCTCTCGTACGAGGTGGGCAGCGGCAACGTCGTACCCGGGTTGGACGACGCGCTGGTCGGCATGGCCAAGGGTGAGGTCAAGACCTTCCCGGCGGTCCCGGCAGGTGGTGAGCACGCCGGCGAGCCGGTCGAGGTCACGGTCACCGTGCGGTCGGTGAAGGAGAAGGAGCTGCCCGAGGTCGACGACGACCTCGCCCAGACGACCAGCGAGTACGACACCCTGGCGGAGTTGCACGCCGACATTCGCGAGCGCCTGACCCGCATCAAGCGCAACAAGCAGGGACTGGAGGCACGCGACAAGGTGCTCGAGGCGTTGCTCGCCGCGATCGAGGTGCCCTTGCCGGAGTCGGTCGTCCGTACGGAGACCGAATACCGCAAGCAGGCCATGGAGCAGCAACTGGCCAACGCCGGGCTGAGCATGGAGGCCTATCTAGGCCCCGAGGGGTCACCCGACGCCTTCGACGCCGAGTTGAAGACAACGGCGGAGAACGCTGTCAAGGCTCAGCTGATCCTGGACGCCGTGGCCGACAAGGAGCAGGTGGCGGTCTCCGACATGGAGCTGACCGAAGAGG
The DNA here is from genome assembly GCA_003244095.1 of Pseudonocardiales bacterium. GTDB lineage: Bacteria > Actinomycetota > Actinomycetes > Mycobacteriales > QHCA01 > QHCA01. The sequence continues at coordinate 2,399 of QHCA01000397.1, forward strand.
TCGTACGCCGGGCGCAGCGGGCCAATGTGACCGCCGACGAGTACGTGCAGCAGGTCGTGCAGAGCGGGCAGATCCCCGCGCTGGCGGCCGACGTCCGGCGCGGCAAGGCCCTCGTACTCGTGTTGCGCCAGGCCAGCATCGTGGACGCCTCTGGCAACCCGGTCGAGCTGGAGGGGCTCAAGGAAGCGCCGGAGGGGGCCGAGACCCCGGGCGAGGCACATGACCATGACCACTGAGGCCTGCGCCGAAAGCGAACACCGCCCCGCGCGGGCTTAGCCCGTCGGAGGGGCGCGTTATGGTCTTAGGGAAGGCCGTACGGAATTGGTCGTAGACGGTCGTAAGGAAGCACGGACCAGCGATGACGCCGGAAGGGCAGGTTGTGACGTGACGCAGTTCGACACCTCTGGCGCACCGAGCGCTCGTGTGGGGCAGGGCGGCATGAGCCTTGACGACTCGGTCTACAACAGGCTGCTGCGCGAGCGCATCATCTTCCTCGGCGAGCAGGTCGACGACGAGATGGCCAACAAGATCTGCGCCCAGATCATGCTGCTCGCCGCCGAGGATGCGGCCCGCGACATCTGGCTGTACATCAATTCACCGGGCGGCTCGGTCTCTGCCGGCCTCGCGATCTACGACACGATGCAGTTCGTCGCCAACGACGTGGGCACCGTGGCAATGGGGATGGCCGCCTCGATGGGGCAGTTCCTGCTGTGCGCGGGCACCCGCGGCAAGCGCCTGGCCCTACCGCACGCCCGGATCATGATGCACCAGCCGTCGGGCGGCATCGGGGGCACGGCCTCCGACATCGCCATCCAGGCCGAGAACATGCTGTGGACCAAGAAGACCATGCAGGAGCGGATCGCCGCGCACACCGGGCAGACCGTCGAGCAGATCGAGGCCGATTCCGACCGCGATCGCTGGTTCACCGCCGCAGAGGCCAAGGACTACGGGTTCGTCGACCATGTGGTGGCCAGCGCGCAGGAGGTTCCCTCCGGCGCCGGCACCCTGGCCTGACGGCAAACCTGCCGCACGACCAAGGCAGCATGACCGAGGAGTCGACGTGAGCGAAGTCCCGTACAACCCCAGCGCACGCTATGAGATCCCCACCTGGTGGGAGCGCACCAGCCTCGGCGAGCGGCAGTACACGCCGTTCTCCCGGCTCTTCGACGAGCGCATCATCTTCCTCGGCACCCCGATCGTCGATGAGATCGCCAACGTGGTGATGGCACAGATCCTGTGCCTGGAGTCGATGGACCCCGACCGCGACATCTCGATCTACATCAACTCCCCGGGCGGCTCCTTCACGGCGCTCACGGCCATCTACGACACCATGCAGTTCGTCCGGCCGGACATCCAGACGACGTGCATGGGCCAGGCCGCCTCGGCGGCGGCGGTGCTGCTGGCCGCGGGGACCCCCGGCAAGCGGCTGGCGCTGCCCAACGCCCGGATCCTGATCCACCAGCCCTCGATCGAGCAGTCCGGCGGCCAGGGCAGTGACATCGAGATCCAGGCCCGCGAGATCCTCCGGATGCGCACGCAGATGGAGGAGATGATCGCCCGGCACAGCAACGTCTCGCCCGAGCAGGTGCGCCGGGACACCGAGCGCGACAAGATCCTCACCGCCGAGGAGGCCAAGGACTACGGCCTGATCGATGCGGTGATCGAGAGCCGCAAGTTGTCCTCGCTGGCAACCGCCTGACTCCGGCGAGCCGTCCCAAAAGGGGTCCCTTCGGACCACCGAAGATGTACGGTCGAACCGATCGCCGGTTCTACAGCCGGCGCCGACAGGGAGTGAGTCGTACGTGGCACGCATCGGCGACGGCGGCGATCTACTCAAGTGCTCTTTCTGCGGAAAGAGCCAGAAGCAGGTCAAGAAGCTGATTGCTGGCCCAGGCGTGTACATCTGCGACGAATGCATCGACCTGTGCAACGAGATCATCGAGGAGGAGCTCTCCGAGAGTTCGGAGCTCAAATGGGACGAGCTACCCAAGCCGCAGGAGATCTACGAGTTCCTCGACAACTACGTGGTCGGGCAGGAATCGTCCAAAAAGACACTCTCAGTGGCCGTCTATAACCACTACAAGCGCATCCAGGCCGGCAGCAACGGCCCTCGCAGGGATGCAGCGGACGCGGTCGAGTTGTCCAAGTCCAACATCCTGCTGCTCGGGCCCACCGGTTGCGGCAAGACGCTGCTGGCGCAGACGCTGGCCAAGATGCTCAATGTGCCCTTCGCCATCGCCGACGCTACGGCGCTGACCGAGGCCGGCTACGTCGGCGAGGA
>QHCA01000398.1 GCA_003244095.1 Pseudonocardiales bacterium
AGCGCTTGCCCTCGCGCTCGTAGCCGGGGATGAGCATCAGTAGCAGTGCGACGTAGGAGTCGAGGAACTCCCCGGCCGCCGGCTGCCCCAGGACGTAGGCACTCACCTTGGCGTCCCGGCCGGTCTGGTCGCGCAGCTCCGGCACCCAGTGCGGGTTGGGCAGGAAGCGCACGTCGATCGCCAGGTCGGCGTCACCCGGCAGTCCGTACTTGAATCCGAACGACAGCAGGGCGACCGCGAGGCGCGGCTCGTCGGTGCCGCGGAACAACGCCTCGATGCGGGAGCGCAGCTGGTTGACGTTAAGGTCGCTGGTGTCGATGACCAGGTCGGCATCGCCCCGGGCGTCGTCGAGCAGTGCCCGCTCGGCGGCGATGCCGTCGGAGAGCCGCCCCTCGCCCTGCATCGGGTGCCGCCGCCGGGCGCTGTCGTAGCGCCGGATGAGCGACTCGTCGGTGGCGTCGAGGTACAGGACGCGTGGCCGGTAGCCCTGGTCGCGCAGGTGCTGGACCGTCCCCATGAGGTCGCAGGAGAAGGCCCGGCTGCGGATGTCGAGCGTGAGCGCCATCCGGCGGGCGGTCCCCTCCGACTGCTGCCCCAGGGCGACCATGGACTCGACCAGGGACTGCGGCAGGTTGTCGACGACGTAGTAGCCGACGTCCTCCAGGGCAAGCGCGACCGTGCTGCGCCCGGCTCCGGACAGGCCGGTGACGATGACCAGGTCGAGCGAGGCGGGCGGGTCGGTCACGCCTCTCCTTCGACGATCTCGCCGGTCGACGGGTTGACGGCCGGCTCGCTGCCGGCCTTTGTGACCGCCACCGCGGCGACGATGGCCTCCGCGGTCCGCGGGCCGATGCCCGGCACCGCCATGACGTCGGCCACGGTGGCCCCGCGCAGCCGCTTCAGCGAGCCGAAGTGCCGCAACAGGGCCTTGCGCCGCGTCTCGCCCAGGCCGGGTACGCCGTCGAGGGTCGACTCCACCATCGACTTCGACCGGCGCTGGCGGTGGAAGGTGATGGCGAAGCGGTGTGCCTCGTCGCGCACCCGCTGGAGCAGGTACAGCCCCTCGCTGGTGCGCGGCAGGATCACCGGCAGGTTCTCGCCGGGCGACCACACCTCTTCCAGCCGCTTGGCGAGACCGCACAGGGCGACGTCGACGATGCCGAGATCGTCCAGCACGCGTTGTGCGGCGTTGACCTGAGGCAGGCCGCCGTCGACCACGACCAGATTGGGCGGGTAGACGAACCGGCGGGGCCGTCCGGTCGTGGGATCGACACCGGGCAGCCCGTCGGGCTTGTCAGGGCCGCTGCCCTGTGCCTCCTCCAGATAGCGGCTGAACCGCCGGCGCAACACCTCGGCCATCGCCGCCGTGTCGTCGGAGGCCTCGCGCAGGGTGAACCGCCGGTACTCGCTCTTGCGCGGCAGGCCGTCCTCGAAGACCACCATGCTCGCGACCACGTTGGTGCCCTGCACGTGGGAGACGTCGAAGCACTCGATGCGCAGCGGTGCCTCGTCGAAGGCCAGCGCCTCCTGGATCTCGGCCAGTGCCTGGGATCGCGCGCTCAGGTCGCTGGCCCGGCGCAGCTTGTGCCGGGCGAAGCTCTGGGCCGCGTTGCGCTGCACCGTCTCGAGCAGCGCCCGCTTGTCACCGCGCTGGGGCACCCGAAAGTCGACCCTGGTGCCGCGCAGGTCGCACAGCCAGTCCCGCAGGGCATCGGCGCCCTGTGGCAGCACCGGTACGAGAACCTCGCGCGGCACGTCCTCGCCGCCGTCGCCGTACACCTGCAGGAGGAACTGCTCGACCAGCACCGCGGTGTCGACGTCCTCGACCTTGTCGACCACCCAGCCGCGCTCACCGCGGACCCGGCCGCCGCGGACGTGGAACACGTTGACAGCCGCCTCGAGCGCATCCTCGGCGAAGGCCACGACGTCGGCGTCCGTACCGTCGCCGAACACCACCGCCTGCTTCTCCATCGCGCGGCGCAGGGCACCCATGTCGTCGCGGAGCCGGGCCGCCTTCTCGTACTCCTGGTTGGCGGCCGCGACCTGCATCTCCTTGTCCATGCGGCGCAGCATCTGGTCGGTCTTGCCGGCCATGAAGTCGCAGAAGTCGTCGACGATGTCCCGATGCTCGTCTGCGCTCACCCGCCCGACGCAGGGCGCCGAGCACTTGCCGATGTAACCCAGCAGGCACGGCCGGCCGACCTGGCCGGCCCGCTTGAAGACGCCGGCACTGCAGGTGCGGGCGGGGAACACGCGCAGCAGCAGGTCGAGGGTCTCGCGGATCGCCCAGGCATGGGCGTACGGCCCGAAGTAGCGGACACCCTTCTTCTTGGGGCCGCGCATGACCTGCAGCCGCGGGTACTCCTCGTACAGGGTGACGGCGAGGCTCGGGTAGCTCTTGTCGTCGCGATAGCGGACGTTGAACCGCGGATCGAACTCCTTGATCCAGGTGTATTCGAGTTGCAGCGCCTCGACCTCGGTCGACACGACGGTCCACTCGACGCCGGCGGCCGTGGTCACCATCTGCCGGGTGCGCGGGTGCAGCCCGGCCAGGTCGGAGAAGTACGACGACAGCCGGCTGCGCAGCGACTTGGCCTTGCCGACGTAGATGACCCGGCCGTGGCCGTCACGGAACTTGTAGACGCCGGGAAGGTCGGGGATGGTGCCCTGCGCCGGGCGGTAGGTCGACGGGTCGGGCACGGCTTCGAGCGTACGCGGCGCCCCCGGATGCAGGCGCGCCGAATTGTCGCCTGGCGCCAGCAATGGGAACCTAACAGAGCGCGCCTGTGGATTGAGCAGTTCGTGACCTTGGAGGGCACCGTGCGGGACCGCGTCACGACCGAGGTGGTGATCACTGATCGGCACATGTCCGGTCGGGGACGTACCACCTCGCTGCGGCTGACCTGGTTGACCGCCGACCCCCTCGCGGTGCATCTGGTGCTCACCGCGATGCCGGACCACCCGTCCCTCCCGCGCGGTATGTGGGTGGTGCTGCGCGACTTCCTGCAGTACGGGCTGGAAGAGCCGACCGGCGACGGGGCGGTGCGCATCAGGCCGGAGCCGGGCCGCGATCGGGTCCGCCTGGACCTCGCCCGGGACTGCGGCGACTGCTGGGTGACCGTGGCCGCAGGCGTCGTCCGCGACTTCCTGGCCACGACCGAGGAACTCGTGGCCAGCGGCGAAGAGCGCGGCGGCGAGGAGCTCGACACCCTGATCGCTCGGCTGCTGGTCGGCGAGTGATGGGTCAGCCGCACCGCGCCGGGTGCCGTGGGTTCGCCCGATAGCCGGTCGTACGGACTGCTGTCAGCGCGCGGCAGCGGTCGTACGGCGGGAGGGCCGGGACCGGCGCGGGCGCTCGACCCGCTCGGGCAGCACCGGCCGGAGGAACCGCCCGGTGTGGCTCGCCTCGACCACCGCGATGTCCTCAGGAGTGCCGGCGACGACCAGCATGCCGCCGCCGCTGCCGCCCTCGGGCCCCATGTCGATGACCCAGTCGGCGCTCTTGATCACGTCGAGGTTGTGCTCGATGACGATCACGGTGTTGCCCTGGTCGACCAGGCGGCCGAGCACGCCGAGGAGCTTGCGAATGTCCTCGAAATGCAGGCCGGTGGTCGGCTCGTCGAGGACGTAGACCGTGCGGCCGGTCGACCGCTTCTGTAGCTCGCTGGCCAGCTTGACCCGCTGCGCCTCACCCCCGGACAGGGTCGGAGCCGGCTGGCCGAGCCGGACGTAGCCCAGGCCGACGTCGACCAGCGTCTCGAGGTGCCGCCGGATCGCGGGGATCGCCTCGAAGAAGGTCGCTGCCTCTTCGATCGGCATGTCGAGCACGTCGGCGATCGTCTTGTCCTTGAAGTGCACTTCGAGCGTCTCGCGGTTGTAGCGGGCGCCGTGGCAGACCTCGCACGGCACGTAGACGTCGGG
>QHCA01000399.1 GCA_003244095.1 Pseudonocardiales bacterium
GAGCGCGAGCGTCACGCCGACGAGGCCCAACCCGGCCGCTGGACGGATCAACGAACTGCGGGCCGAGGCGGGGTAGAACGAGTAGGCGACGGCCAGGCAAAGGCCACCGGTGAGCAGGACGGCGCCCCATCGGTGCAAGGTGTGAGTTGTCATACCCATAGTGGAGCGGTCAGTGGCTCCCCAACGGCAGAGTCAACGTCCCGGGAATCCGGGAAGATCGGCGTCCCGGATCCCGGTCGACCACCCCGGGCTTAGCTTAGGCTAGCCGCCCGGCTCCCGGGAGCAGATGGGAGCGGGAGCCATCCCCTCGATGACGGCAACGGTAGAGCTGCGCGACTGCCGAAGGGTCCGGTCGACGTCTACGACTACCTACGTGCGAGCCTCGGGCGGCGCGGGCGCTAGGCGATCGACTCCGGGCCGGCGTCCTGGCGGTCCTCGCGGCGGGCCCACGTCCACGGGTAGCCGGTGTCCTCGCAGGCCAGCGCGGCCGGGCCCAGGCCCAGCGGCCGGAACGTGTCGATCATGACCGCCAACTCGTCGGTGGCCTCCTTGCCGATCGAGGCCTCCACCGAGCCCGGCTGCGGGCCGTGGGTGAATCCCGATGGGTGCAGGGAGATCGACCCCAGCTCGATGCCGGCGCCCTTGCGGCTCATGAAGTCCCCGCCGACGTAGAACAGCATCTCGTCGGAGTCGACGTTGGCGTGGTTGTAGGGCGCGGGGATCGACAACGGGTGGTAGTCGAACTTGCGTGGCACGAACGAGCACACCACGAAGTTCGGCCCCTCGAAGGTCTGGTGCACCGGGGGCGGCTGGTGCAGCCGGCCGGTGATCGGCTCGAAGTCGCCGATGTTGAACGCGTACGGGTAGAGACAGCCGTCCCACCCGACCACGTCGAAGGGATGGTGGGCGTAGGTCAGGCAGGTCGTCCCGCCGCGGTGGCGGACCAGCACCTCGACGTCGGCCGCGTCGGCCGAGAGCGGCGAGACCGGGCCGCGCAGGTCCCTCTCGCAGTACGGCGCGTGCTCCAGCAACTGGCCGCGGGCCGACAGGTAGCGCTTCGGCGGGCCCACGTGCCCGCGGGCCTCGATGACCAGGGTGCGCAGCGGCTCGCCCCCGACGGGCACCCAGCGGTGGGTGGTCGAGGTGGGCAGCAACACGTAGTCGCCCTGGCCGGCCGACAGAGCGCCGAAGACGGTTTCGACGACGGCGCTGCCGGACTCGACGTAGACGCACTCGTCGCCGGTGGCGTTGCGGTAGAGCGGGGACGGCCGGTCGCTGACCGCATAGCTGATCCGTACGTCGTCGTTGGCCAGCAGGAGCTGTCGTCCGGTGACGGTGTCCGCGCCGGGGGGAAGCTCGTGGGTCTTCAGGTGCCGCGGCAGCAGGGGGTGGTTGGCGACCACCGGCTGATCGGGTTCGGCGTAGATCTGCGAGTCCACGATCGCGGTGGGCAGGCCCCGGTGGTAGAGCAGGGCGGAGTCGGCCGAGAAGCCCTCGACCCCCATGAGCTCCTCGGCGTAGAGGCCGCCGTCGGGCCGGCGGAACTGCGTGTGCCGCTTGCGCGGGATCTGGCCCACGGCACGGTAATAGGGCATGACTGCCTTCTCCGGACGTGCGTTCGTCGCTGGTGAACACCTGTGCTGCCCAGAACGATCAGCTAGCGTCGGTAGGCGTGTCAACCCTGCTGCTCGAGCACCTCATCGATGATGCCGCCTTGTTTCCGCCCGGAAACGCGCCGATGATCATGGCTATCGGTGTCCACCGCGCGGTCAAGGTAGGCCCCCTCGGGTGGCTGGTGGGGCGCTTCGTGTGCCCGGCCTCGCGGGTCGAGGAGGCGATCGGCGAGCTGCATCCGGGCGACGCCTTCGCCTTCTCCCTCCTGGCCGGCGGTGGCGTGCTCGACAGCCGGGTGGCTCTGGCGCTGGAACAGGTACGGGCCGATGACCGGCTGACCCTGCTGGCGGTCGAGACGGCCGTGCCGGCTGGCGGCGACGTGGTTGCCGCGGTGCGCGAGACGCTGGCGGTCCTGCCGCGGGACGTCCGCTGCTACATCGAGCTCCCCCGGGTGCCCCAGTGGGAGTCGGCACTCGCGGTGATCGCCGCCGCGCGGCACGGCGCCAAGCTGCGTACGGGTGGTGTCGGTGCCAAGGACTTCCCGAGTGAGCGTGAGGTGGCCGACTTCGTCTCGGGCTGCGTGGTGGCCGGCGTGCCGTTCAAGTGTTCGGCGGGCCTGCACCGTGCGGTGCGCCATGTCGATCGGCGCCGGCGCGTGGACGAGCACGGTTTTCTCAACATCGCGCTGTCCGTCTGCGCGGCCGTACGCGGGGAGGATCCGCTGCCCGTCCTCGGTGAGCGCGACGCCGCACTGGTCGCGGCGGCCGTGCGCGATGTCGACGACGAGACTGCCGCCCGGGCACGCAGCCTGTATTCCGGGTTCGGTTCCTGCAGCATCGCCGAGCCGGCCGGCGACCTGCTCACGCTGGGCCTACTAGAGGGGGGACCTGAATGAGCTGGTTACCGGTGTCACGCGACAGCGACTTCCCGATCCAGAACCTGCCCTACGGCGTCTTCGGGCGGCCGGGGGAGTTGCACCGCGTGGGGGTGGCGATCGGCGACCAGGTGCTCGACGTGGCGGCCCTGGCGATGGCCGGTGCCCTGGAGTACCCGGAGTGCTTCGTGGCCCGCTCGCTGAACACCTTCCTGGCAGCGGGCCGGTCGGTGTGGCAGCAGACCCGGCAGCGCCTCGTCCAGCTCCTCGACGACGGCGGCGCCCGCCCGAGCGTGGAGCCGTACCTCGTGCCGATGGCCGACGTCCTGCTGCACATGCCATTCGAGATCGGCGACTACGTCGACTTCTACTCCTCGATCGAGCACGCGACGAACGTCGGGCAGATCCTCCGCCCGGACGGCGAACCGCTCCCGCCCAACTGGCGGCACCTCCCGATCGGCTACCACGGCCGGGCCGGCAGCGTCGTCGTCAGCGGTACGCCGATCGTCCGGCCGACCGGCCAGCGCAAGATCGGCAAGGCGTCGCTGCCCACCCACGGCCAGTCACAGCGGCTGGATATCGAGGCCGAGGTGGGCTTCGTCGTCGGCACGCCCACCTCGCTGGGTTCGCCGGTGGCTGCCGCCGACTACGCCGACCACGTGTTCGGGGTCGTACTGGTCAATGACTGGAGCGCCCGCGACCTGCAGGTGTGGGAGGGCCAGCCGCTCGGGCCGTTCCTGAGCAAGTCCTTCGCCACCTCGGTGTCACCCTGGGTCGTGCCGCTGGAGGCACTGGAGTACGCGAGGGTGGACGGCCCGGCGCAGGACCCGTCGCCGCTGCCGTACCTGCGCCGGGGTGAGCGGGCCGGTCTGGACATCGCCCTGAAGGTGTCGCTCAACGGGACGGTCATCTCGCGCCCACCCTTCGCCGGCATGTACTGGACGGCCGACCAGCAGCTGGCGCACCTGACCGTCAACGGCGCCCCGCTGCGCACGGGGGACCTCTTCGCGTCGGGCACGGTGTCCGGCCCGCAGGTCGACCAGCGCGGCTCGCTGATCGAGCTGACCTGGGACGGCGACCAGCCGCTGGCGCTGCCCGACGGCGTGATCCGTACCTATCTGGAAGACGGGGACGTGGTGTCGATCCGGGGGAGCGCACCGGGCGTCAACGGTACGACGATCGGCTTCGGCGAGGTCACCGGCCAGATCCTGCCGGCCCGCGGTTCGCGGTGATCATGACGTTAGCCCGTTCGGAGCACGCGTACCGACCCTTATGAAGGGGGCCAACGTCATGATCAACCGGGTGGGGGACCGAGCAGGTCGGCGGCGACGCTCAGGAAGCGGTCGTTCTCCTCCGGGGCGCCCACGGTGACCCGCACCCCGTCGCCGTCGAAGGGACGCACGATCAGGCCACGTTGCTCGCAGGATGTCGCGAAGGGCACGGCGTCGGAGCCCAGCGACAGCCAGACGAAGTTCGCCTCGGTCGCCGGCACGTCGACGCCGAGCCCCCGAAGCGCATCCGCCACCCGCGACCGCTCGGCGACGGTGGCGCGCACCCGCTCGAGCAGCTCGTCGCCGGCGGCCAGAGAGGCCACCGCGGCGGCCTGCGCCACGGTGGAGACGGTGAACGGCAGTTGCACCTTGCGCAGTGCCTCGATGACCGGCGGTGCCGAGACGCAGTAGCCCACCCGCAGCCCGGCCAGGCCGTAGGCCTTGGACATCGTGCGCAGGACGGCGACGTTGTCGCGCCCGGCGGCCAGCTCCAGCCCGTCGGGGACGTCGGGATCGGTGACGAACTCCCGGTAGGCCTCGTCGATGATCACCAGCACGTCGTCGGGCACCGCGTCGAGGAACCGCTCCAGGTCGGCGGCGTGCACTGCCGTGCCGGTGGGGTTGTTCGGGTTGCAGACGAAGATCATCCGGGTGCGGTCGTGGACGGCCGCCGCCATCGTCTCCAGGTCGTGGGTGGCGTCGCGCAACGGCACCGGCACCGCGGTCGCGCCGCTGAGCCCGACCAGGATCGGGTAGACCTCGAAGGACCGCCAGGCGTACAGCACCTCGTCGCCGGGGCCGACGACCGCGGCGAGCAACTGCTGGTAGAGCCCGACCGACCCGCAGCCGATCGCGACCTGGTCGGTGCTCACCGCGCAGTGCTTCGCCAGGGCCGTCGTCAGCTCGGTCGCCGCCATGTCCGGGTAGCGGTTGATGCCGGCGGCGGCAGCGGCGATCACGTCCAGGACGCTGGGCAGCGGGCCGTACGCGGATTCGTTGGAGGCCAGCTTCACCGCCGCGTCCAGGCCGAGCTCACGCGCGATGTCGGCCGGACTGCGGCCTGGCTTGTACGCCTTCAGGCCGCCGAGCACGGGCCTCAGGTGCACGCTCACGTGGGTGGCCTCACCACGACCGTCGAGGCGAACTTGTCGTGCAGGCACTGCTGCCACGGGTGGTCCCAGAGCAGCCACAGGCTGTCGAGCAGGTTGTATGCGCCGCCGAGGAACGGGATGAAGGTCCCGCCGTAGGTGGCGATCCACCGCAGGGTGGCCTTGCCGAAGCCCAGTTTGGCCGACCCGTCGCGCCGGACGACGCGGACCCGGCAGATCCGCTTGCCCGGGGTCTGGCCCCAGATGGCCAGCTGTGGCACCTCGTACAGGAAGGCCACGACGACGCTCGCCAGGACGATCAGGGCGAGCAGTTTGAGCGTCGTACCGTCGAAGGGATTGGCCGGGGGCGCGGGCTGGCCGGTCCGCGTCGCGTTGGTCGTCTCGTCGAGTTTGTCGAAGATGTGCCTGAAGTACGCGATATAAAGCGGCACGATCGCCGGTGAGCTGATCAGGCTCACGATGAAGCCGTCGATGAGGCGGGCCAGCAGGCGCCAGCCGGGGCCGGCCAGCGGCGACCCGTCCGGGCCCAGCACCTGCTGCCCATACACAGGAGGCGGTTGCCACCCGTACGCCGGGGGCGGCTGGTGGCCGTACTGCGGCTGCTGTTGCGGCGGCCCGTAGCCGGGCTGCGGCGGCTGGTAGCCGGGAGGAGCGCCGTAGGGACGTTGCGGGGTCGGCGGGCGCAGGTAGGGGTCCTCGGGCGGTTGGCTCATGGGCGGATCATGCCGTACCGGCTCAGAGATTGCCGCGCAGAGCCTGCTCGCGCTCGATCGCCTCGAACAGTGCCTTGAAGTTGCCCTTGCCGAAACCCATCGACCCGTGCCGCTCGATCAGCTCGAAGAACACCGTCGGCCGGTCCTGCACCGGCCTGGTGAAGATCTGCAGCAGGTAGCCGTCCTCGTCGCGGTCGGCCAGGATCTTGCACTCGCGCAGGATGTCCACCGGGACCCGGGTGTCGCCGACCCAGTCGCCGAGCGAGTCGTAGTAGGCGTCCGGCGTGGCCAGGAACTCCACGCCCTGCGCGCGCATCGCCCGCACCGATCCCACGATGTCGCCGGTGGCGAGTGCGATGTGCTGCACGCCGGGGCCGCCGTAGAACTCCAGGTACTCGTCGATCTGCGACTTCTTCCTGCCCGCGGCCGGCTCGTTGAGAGGGAACTTCACCTTGCGGCTGCCGTCGGCGACCACCTTGCTCATCAGGGCGGAGTATTCGGTGGCGATGTCGTCGCCGAGGAACTCCTTCATGTTCGTGAAGCCCATGACCCGGTTGTAGAAGCCGACCCAGGTGTCCATCTGACCGAGCTCGACGTTGCCCACGCAGTGGTCGATCGCCTGGAAGTAGCGCTTGGCCGGCGGCGCCACGATCGGCTCCCGGGCGAGGAAGCCCGGCAGGAAGACCCCGCTGTAGTTGGTCCGCTCGATGAGGCTGTGCCTGGTCTCTCCGTACGTCGAGATGCACGCCGTGACGACCTTGCCGCCGTCGTCCTCGCTGACCGCCGGCTCCGTCACGCCCCTCGCACCCCGGGCCAATGCGAGCTCGTAGGCGTGGGCGGCGTCGGGGACCGCCAGCGCGATGTCGAGCACGCCGTCGCCGTGCGCGGCCACATGCCGGCCGACGTCGGTGCCGGCGTGCGCTTCCCCGGTGATCACGAAGCGGGCGCCGCCGGACTCCAGGACGTACTCCGCGTGGTCGCGCCGGCCGGTCTCCGGGCCCCGGTAGGCCGTCACGACCATGCCGAACGCGGTCGAGTAGTAGTGCGCCGCCTGTCTGGCGTTGCCGACCAGGAAGTGGACGTGGTCGACGCCGAGTACGGGAAAGTCAGCCTTGTCATCCATACGCCGAAGGGTGCGCCTGATAGGGCAAGATGTGCAAGGCACTGGCATAGTGGTGGACATAATGACCAGGCACGTGGACAGCCTCGACGTCAACTTGATCAGCTTGCTCACCGCGGAGCCGCGGCTCGGCGTGCTGGAGTGCTCGCGGCGGCTCGGCGTCGCGCGGGGGACTGTGCAGGCCCGGCTGGACCGGCTGGTCGCCCGCGGGGTGATCGGCGGCTTCGGCCCGGAGATCGATCCCGCGGCGCTGGGCTATCGCGTGACGGCGTTCGCCACGCTGGAGATCGCCCAGGGTCGCGGCCTCGATGTCGCCGCGCATCTGGCCGAGATCCCGGAGGTGCTCGAGGCGCACACGATCACCGGGCCGGGCGATCTGCTGTGCCGGGTGGTCGCCCGCGACAACGCAGACCTGCAGCGGGTCATCGATCAGATGGTCGAGGTCGACGGCATCCGGCGGACGTCGACGGTGATCGCGCTGTCGACCCGCATCTCCGCGCGGGTGCTGCCCTTGGTCGAGCGTGCCGCAATGGGATTCTCACCCCCCGTACGATCTGGGTCGTGAGCCTGCGCCTGTACGACACCGCCACCCGGGAGGTCCGGGACTTCACCCCGCTGGAGCCGGGCCGGGCCGGGATCTACCTGTGCGGGGCCACCGTGCAGTCCCCGCCGCACATCGGGCACATCCGCTCGGGCGTCAACTTCGACATCGTGTGGCGCTGGCTGGAGCACCGCGGCTACGCGGTCACCTTCTGCCGCAACGTCACCGACATCGACGACAAGATCATCCACGCGGCGGCACACGAGGACGCGCCGTGGTGGGCGGTGGCCACGCGCAACGAGCGAGCCTTCCGCACGGCCTACGAGCTGCTCGGCTGCCGCCCGCCGACGGTCGAGCCGCGGGCGACCGGGCACGTGCCCGAGATGGTCGCGCTGATGCAGCGCCTGGTCGACGCCGGGCACGCCTACGCCGCCGAGGGCGACGTCTACTTCGACGTACGGTCGTTCCCGACCTACGGTGCCCTGTCGGGCCGGGACCTCGACGACATGCTGGCCTCGGAGAAGTCGCTGCCCGGCAAGCGAGATCCGGCCGACTTCGCCCTGTGGAAGGGCGCCAAGCCCGGCGAGCCCGCCTGGGACACTCCGTGGGGGCCCGGCCGGCCGGGCTGGCACCTGGAGTGCTCGGCGATGGCGCACAAGTACCTCGGGTCGGCCTTCGACATCCACGGCGGCGGCGTCGACCTGATCTTCCCGCACCACGAGAACGAGCTAGCCCAGTCGACCGCGGCCGGCGACCGGTTCGTCTCGTACTGGCTGCACCACGCCTGGGTCACCGCCAGCGGGGAGAAGATGGGCAAGTCGCTGGGCAACTCCCTGCTGGTCACCGAGGTGGTCCAGCGGGTGCGGCCGGTCGAGCTGCGCTACTACCTGGGTGCGGCGCACTACCGGTCGCACATCGAGTTCTCCGAGGCGGCGCTGCAGGAGGCGGCGGCGGCCTACCGGCGGATCGAGGGCTTCGTGCAGCGGGCCGGCGAGCTGGTCGGCGATCTGCCCGTCGGCCAGGTGCCGGATGCCTTCGCCGCGTCGATGGACGACGATCTCGGTGTGCCGGGAGCGCTGGCTGTGCTGCACAACTCGGTACGCGACGGCAACACGGCGCTGGCCGCCGCCTCTCACCAGGCAGTGGACAAGGAGACGGTGGCCCGGCTGCTCGGTGAGGTCCGGGGCATGCTGGCCGCCCTCGGGTTGGACCCACTGTCCGAGCCGTGGGCGGGCGATCCGCGCGGCGGCGGTGACCTGCGGCCGGTCGTCGAGGGGCTGGTCGCGGTGGCACTGGAGCAGCGGGCGGCTGCCCGGGCGCGCCACGACTTCGCCGCCGCCGACGCCATCCGGGACGAGCTGGCCGAGATCGGCGTGTCCATCGAGGACACCTCCACCGGCCCGCGCTGGAGCATCGGCTGATGCCCGGCACCCCACGGCGGCCGAAGTCCAAGAAGGGTCCGAGCGCCGGCACCGGCGGCTACGGCCGCAAGAAGTTGGAGGGCAAGGGGCCGACCCCTCGGGCGGAGGAGCGCCCGCACCATCCGGCCGCGCGCCGAGCCAAGTCGGCGGCCAAGTCCGGCGCCGCCCGCTCCGGTGGGGGCACCCGGCAGAACAAGCCGGCCAACCGCGACAGCACGGAGGTCCTGGTCGGGCGCAACCCGGTGGTCGAGGCGCTGCGCGCCGGCGTGCCGGCGACCGCGTTGTACGTCGCTCAGGGTCTCGACCTCGACGACCGGGTCACCGAGTCGATCCGGATCGCCGGCGACCGCGGCATCGCGATCCTCGAGGTGAGCCGGCACGAGCTCGACCGGATGACCGGCGGCGCCCTGCACCAGGGCCTGGGGATCCAGGTGCCGCCGTACTCCTACGCCCACCCCGACGACGTCCTGGCCGACGCCCTGGACTCCGGCCGGGCCCCGCTGGTGGTCGCCCTCGACGGGCTGACCGACCCGCGCAACCTCGGCGCCGTGGTCCGGTCGGCGGCGGCGTTCGGGGCGCACGCCGTGCTGCTGCCCGAGCGGCGGTCGGCGACGATGACGGCGACGGCGTGGCGTACCTCTGCCGGCACGGCGGCCCGGCTTCCGGTGGCCCGGGTCACCAACCTCGTCCGTACGTTGACCGCCTACCGCAAGGCCGGCCTGACCGTCGTCGGCCTGGCCGCTGCCGGTGTCGTGACCCTCGACGACCTGGAGGTCGCCGTCGACCCGCTGGTGCTGGTGATCGGCTCCGAGGGGCGGGGCCTGTCCCGGCTGGTGGGGGAGACCTGCGACCTCACGGTATCGATCCCGATGTTCGGGGCGGCCGAGTCGCTCAACGCCTCGGTCGCCGCCGCGGTGGCCCTGGCCGAGGTAGCCCGCCGCCGGCGGCTAGCCGGTTAGCGCAGGAGCAGGGCGGCGATCACGACGACGGCGACGACCGCCACGAGCACCGCGGCGACAAGGGCTCCGCGCGGCCTGGTCCCGGGCTCGGCCTCGGCGCGCTCGACGAACGCGCGAAACATTCCGGTGTCGGCGATCGGGTCCTGCTCGTCAGCCATCCGGCGACTCTAGCGGTCGGCCGCCCCGGCCGGAACGGCTATCCGGCTGGGATCGGCCTCTCGCAGCAGTCGCCGGTGCGTCACCGCCAGCAGCAGCCCCGCGACCGAGGCCACGGCAACCACGCCGAGACCTACCCGCAGGTCGGCCGCCTGGGCGACCAGCCCGATCGCCGGCGGGCCGGCGACGAAACCGGTGTAGCCCATGGTCGACACCAGCCCGATCGCCGGGCCGCTGCCGCTCGGGTGGGCGCCGGCCGCGTTGAGCGCGATCGGGAAGCCGTACGCCAGGCCGGCGCCCACCGCGGCGAACCCGGCCAGCGCCACAACAGGCACCGGCGCGAGGACCACCGCCAGCGTGCCGGCGGTGGCGAGCGTGCAGCCGGCGATCAACGTCCGGTCAGGCCCCAGCCGCAGGAGCACGGCCGTGCCGGCGAACCGCCCGGCCGCCATCGTCAGGCTGAAGGCCGCGAACCCGGCGGCGGCCAGCCCCGCGGTGGTGCCCAGCACGTCACGCATGAACAGCGCGCTCCAGTCACCCATCGCACCCTCGCCGACCGCGCTGCAGAACGCCACGGCACCGAGAACGGCGAGCGTGCCGTCGAACCGCCGTACTCGGGCCGTGCGTGCCGCGCCGGGCTCCGGCCCCGCTTCGCCTAGGGACGGGTCGGTGGGCAGCCGCCCGGCGGCCAGCGCCAGGACCCCCAGACCCACGACCCCGGTGATCGTGAAGTGCCGGCCGAGGCCGACGTGGCCGGCCACGACACCACCGGTCGCCGCCCCGATCATGCCGCCGGCGCTGAAGGCGCCGTGGAACAGCGGCATCAGCGGCCGGCCGGCCCGGCGGATGGCAGCCACCGCGTTGGTGTTCATCGACACGTCGGTGGAGCCGGCACACACGCCGTAGAGCGCCAGGGCAAGGGCCAGCGTCAGCGGAGAGGTGGCAAGAGAAATCAGCGGCAGGCTCAGGCAGTTGAGGGCCGCGGCACCGATGACCACGTACCGGCTGTCGATCCTGGCGCACAGCCGGCCGGCGAAGGGCATGGCCGATATGGCGCCGAGCGCGACCGACAGCAGGGTGAGGCCGAGGACGCCCGGAGAGGAGTGGGTGCGATTGGCGGCGTCGGGGACGCGGGCGAACCAGCTCCCGTACAGCGCGCCGTTGAGGGCGAAGATCGTGCCGACCGCGTACCCCTCGCCGCGCAACGCGCCCTCCTGTCATGTTCGTACGTGTGCGATCTTGAGGAGCTGATCCGGTGCAGCGCCATCGTAAGCGGTTGGCTGACGGCGTCACCTACGGTAGCTCGGGGCGCGTCATGATGGCGGCCAGGGCCGGCTGTTCGGCGTCGTGCGCGGCGAGGCTCCCGCCGCAGCCGGCCCCCGGATATGAGATGGCCCCGGCCGTGCCGGATAGCCTTCGCCCGGTGTCGCGCATCTTCACCCTCGCCGAGGCGCGGGCCCTGCTACCCGACGTTCGCCGGCAGGCTGCCACGGTGATCGGGTTGCGCGCCGACCTGGCCGAGTCGGCCTACGCCCTACGTCTGGAGGAAGCACGGCCGGCCGGCGCGTTGCCCGAGGCCAAAGCCGCCGAGGCACGGCTGGCCGAGGCCCTGGCCTGGTTCGGCGGGCAGGGTCTCGAGCTCAAGGGGTACGCCCCCCTGCTTCTGGACTTTCCGGCCGACCTGGGCGACGGCGTCGTCCTGCTGTGCTGGCTGGAAGGGGATGTCGACCTGGCCTGGTGGCACCGCCCGGAGCTCGGGTTCGCCGGCCGCCGCCCTATTCAGGGCTGAGTCCGGAGGGCCTAGGCCGTACGATCGCCTGACACCGCCGGCGTGGCGCAACGGCAGCGCACTCGACTTGTAATCGAGCGGTTCCCGGTTCGAATCCGGGCGTCGGCTCCGCTCTGACCTGCGGAAACGCGCTTTCGGCAAGCCCCGTTGAGAGCCTCTGCCAATGGAACTGGCTGAGTCCACGGACGTGGTCTGTGCAGGCCACCACCGCGATGCGGTTGTCAGCTGGCGACGAATCGGGCGATGACGTCGGACAGCGTGCGTGCCGGCAAGCCGAGTGTGTTGGCTGCCTGGATGTCGATGGTTAACTGTCCGGTGTCCATCGCGAGTGCGGTGTGGTTTTGGCGGGCGAAGGCCGGACAGATCGGGCGTGCGGCGATGGCCAGGGTGCGCAACACCGTACGGGGGAGGTGACGCGGGGGGCCGTGCCAGCCGCGCGCGTCCTGTAAGGCGCGGGCGAGGTCGGTCATGGTGAGTGGCTCGCCGGCGACTTCGAGGACCTGTCCTCGTAGCGTCGCGTCGGTGGCTGCACGAGAGACGACAGATGCGACGTCGCCCGCGGAGACAAACCGGATAGGCGAGTCGCCGCGCCCGAATATGAGAGGTCGACCCGACGTGCCGGCGGTCTTGGTGAGGATCGCCAGCCAGGTCTCAAGGTAGGCGGGCGGGCGCACGATCGTCCACGGTGTCGCGCTGCGGCGTAGGTGCTGTTCGGCGTGGGCCTTGGCCCTGAACAGTTCGAGCGGGCTGTCCGGTGAGGCGCCGAGCACGGAGACGAGCACCACGTCCGCGCCGGCTGCGGTCGCCGCGTCGACGAGACTGGCGTTTCCGCGCTCGTCGACCTGGACCGGTCCGGCGCCGCGACCGCCCAGAAACCCGTGCACCGCAGAGACGACGGCGCGCGCGCCGTCGACCAGCTCGTCAAGCCCGTCACGGCTTCGCACGTCGCCGGCGACGACCTCGACGTCGTCACCCAACACGCTGCGCGCACGCCCGGCGTCGCGAACGAGTACCCGGACCCGCTCGCCTCGGGCGGCCAGATCGCTGACCACGAGCCGGCCCAGCAGTCCACTGCCGCCGGCCACCACGATCACGTCGTCGCCACCATCACGACGGGGTATCCGCGTGCACCTCGGCGCGCACGGCGTCATCAGCGCTCGCTGTGCCGGTCTCGTCGACCGGTTCGAGGTAGAAGCGTGCCGAGGTGGCCCGCCCGTCCTGGACACCAAAAACGATCACGCCACGCATCAGGTGCCGGGTACCGTCCAGGCGGGAGCCGCTCATCTCCCACTCCGACCAGAGGTCGCAGCCGTCGGCCGCCCAGCGCAGCACGCTCGCGTGGACATCAGGCACGAAGGTGAAGATCTGCCGCCAGTTGGCCAGCACCTGCTCCCGGCCCTGGAAGGCCCGACCCGGGTGAGCCGGTGTCTCGTTGCGGTAGGACGTGTCGAAGCAGTCCACCAGGGCGTCCAGGTCGTGTGCATTGGTGGCCTGCACCAGCTTGGCCAGGAAGGGGTGCATGTCGGCGGTCATCTGACCCTCATTTCCGTTACAGTAGTCTGTAACTAATCGGAGTATGGAGGGTGCGATGAGCGGCGTCAAGCGGCGCTACGACGGCGCGGCTCGCCGGGCCCAGGCGGAGCAGGTCCGCGCCGCGCTGATTGGCGAAGCGCACGAAATGCTGCTGCAAGACGGCTACGCCGCCCTGACCATCCCGAGTCTCGCGCAGGCCTGCGGAGTGTCCGCGGAATCGGTGTACAAACGCTTTGCCGGCAAATCGGCCCTGGTCCGCGCCGTCGTCGAGCACGCCCTGCGCGGAATCGGCCCGGTCGCGGCCGAAACCCGCTCCGACGCCCTGGACACCGGCGATCTCCAGACGCTGCTGCGCGGCTGGGGTCAGCTGTCGGCAGAGGTCGCACCCCGCGTCGCCCCGATCGTGCTCCTGGTCCAGGTCGCCGCCGCGCACGACCCCGAACTGACGGGGCTGGCCCGCGAACTTGACGGCAACCGCCGAACCCGAATGACCGAGAACGCGCGCCGCCTCGCCCGAGCCGGACACCTGCCCGCTGGCATGTCCGTCGGGCGGGCCACCGACATCCTGTGGACTTACAGCTCCCCGGAGGTGTACGAGCTGCTCGTGAAACGCTGTGGCTGGAATCTGCAGCAGTACTCCGCCTTCATCACCGCCGGCCTCACCGCCCAGCTCGCCATGTGAGCCGACCCCGACTCCGACTCCGAGCGGGCGGCATGTCAGCGAATCCGCGTCAAGACCAGCTTGGCTCGAGCAGCGCGCCCCCGGCGTGCAGGACGTCGAGCCGATGCACCGCCAGCTCGCCCTCGGGTCGGCTGCCACCGGACGCGGCCTCCACCGCCGGGTGGATCCGCTCCTCGAAGGCCCGCTCGCACGCCTGTTCGGACTCCCACACGTCGATGTAGCAACCGCCCGTCGGGCTGGCGCACATACAGGTGCAACAGCGCCGTCCTCGCCGAGCAACACGACGAATGGATCGAAGGCCGCCGCTACTTCGGACTCGACGTCCTGACCCGCAGCCGACAGACCCCCACCAGCAGCTTGAACGCCGAGGACGTGAACACCCCCATGACAGCCCCCGCGATCAGCGCCTAACCTGCCCCCACCGGATCAAGTGGTGACCGCTTCACACACCACGTCTGTGGGTTCGACCTAGGTTGAATCCACGGACGTAGTGTGTACGACGCCTTCGACGGCGAGCGTGTCGTGAGGACGTACCTACGGCATCTGATTCGGGGATGACTGTCTGGTTGGAGGGCCCAGGCCGTACAGGGTGGAGATCTCCGCGCTGGTCTTGGCATGCCCTCTGCTGGGCGATGAAGGAGCACCGCCGCGCCGCCCGGACGATAGTCCGGTATCCGACAGAACAATGGCCTCGGATGGTCCCTGCTGTTGCAATGGCGGCGGCAGACAACGATTCACCGAAGGGCCATTCCCATGCCGATCATTCCGAACTTCCCAGAAGACCTGATGAACTTGCACCACGTCTGGCACAGTCCAGGCGCACATCCCGGTGTGCCGTCCCGGGTCCACCAACTTCCCAGCGCGGGGTCCGGCTTGGAGTTCCTGACCTTCCACCGGGACTACATCGCACGGTTCCACCAGTGGTACGACGCGCAGTCATTCGCCGACCAAGCCGCGGTGGCCCCGTGGATCAAGGTGCCCGATGAGCTCCAGCGCTCCGATCTCGGCTGGGACGCTTGGGTCGGAGATGTCGACCGCATCTCGAACCACCCCGACAGCTTCACGTCCGCTGACGAGCTCGGAAAGTTCATCGAGTCCGGAGTGCACAACCAGTTCCTGCATGGCGCGGCTGCCACGGTTTACAACGAGCCCGTGCTCGCTACGTTTCACTCGCCGAATAGCACGCACTTCTACGGGATCCACGGATTGGTCCAGAACTGGTGGAATACGTGGGAAGCCCGCCGCCCCCGCCCGGCGGTCTCGGGCACGCCGGCCCTCATTCAAGGGCGCTTCGGTGTCCCCGGCAATTTCGAACTGGCTGTCCCCCTCGCCTCGGGGGGGCTAGCGCACCTCTGGCGCAACAACGACCCCGTCGAAGACTTCCACTGGGAGGGCCCGATTTCGCTCGGCGGCGTCCTTGGCCAGGTGGACGCCGTAACGATGATCCAAAGCAACTACGGCGACCCGGGCAACCTCGAGTTGATCGCCCGAGTGGGGGGCAGCTTGCAGTTCTTCTGGCGCGATTCCGGCCCCGCCTTCACGTGGCACGGCCCATCCCAATTCGCCACTGGCGCCGCCGGTAATCCGGTCCTAGTGCAGAGCCG
>QHCA01000400.1 GCA_003244095.1 Pseudonocardiales bacterium
GTACCAGCCCTCCTCGGCGGTGCGGCGGATCGCCTCGATGTGCGCCGGCCGGCGGTAGGCGAAGTCGCGCAGCACTTCGTCGGTGTCCCAGACGCTGAAGGTGCCCTGCAGGCCCACCGGCAGCTCACCGATGCCGAGGCTGGCCCGCAGGCCGCCGATCGAACGCAGGTCGGCCGACACCGGTGGCACGGCCCGCCAGAACGCCATCGCTCGTCGCGGCACGAGCCGGGCCCTGGTGAGGGCGGCCACCGGACCGGCCCACCGGCCGGCCGAGGGGCGGCCGAACGGTTCGCGACCCGACCACCGGCCACGGGAGGACAGCGGCACCAGGTCGCCACGCCACCGCTCGGCGGAGATCCGCCGCCATCGGGCGGCCGTGGGGGAACGCTCGAAGTCGTCGGCGGCATCGCGGCTGGCCCAGGTACCCAGCAGCGCCCACGTCGTCGGGTCGCCGTCGCGGACCGTGAACGTCGTGCCGTCACCCGTGCCCAGCAGCTTGGCGAAGCGCAGGCCGGCCACGCGGCGCAGCACCAGCCGATCGGCGGCCATGTGCAGCAGCGCGGCGGGCACGCGCCATGGCGGCACTCGCCACACGTGCAGTGTGACCAGCGCCGGCACGGGTTCAGTCATCGTCGTCGAGCCTACGGGCGGGGTCGAGATGGCAATTCAGATGACCTCGATCGACCTGCCTCCGGTGAGGCGCAGCAGTTCTTCGTAGCAGGTGTCGAAGACCGTGTGCGGCGCTCCGGCGCCGCACCACACGACGGGGTGGGCCGCCAGGGTGATGTCGACGGCCGTGCGCAGCGGACGCGGATGGCCGACGGGGGCGACACCACCGATGGGCTGGCCGGTCGCGGCGCGTACGTAGTCGGCGTCAGCCCGCTCGAGGCCGGGCAGGTCGAGCAGGGCGGCCGCCTTGGCGGTGTCCACCCGATGCGCCCCGCTGGCCAGGATCAGGACCGGTTCCTCGGAGCGGAAGATGAGGCTGTTGGCGATGGCGCCGACCTCGACCCCGAGCGCCTCTGCTGCCAAGGCGGCGGTCGTCGCCGCGATCATGAGCTCACGCACCTCGCCCTCAGCGCCGAGGGCGCGCAACGTCGCGGCCACGTGCTCGGCGTTCGGGTGCATGGCGACAGTTGAGCAGAAGTGCTCACCGCCGTCGAGTGGCACCCCACAGGGCCGGCGGCCCGCGCGCGGCGAGGGTTGGCGCCATGACAACCACGAGCCCTCTGAGCGCACGTTCACTGGCCGCGGCCACCCCGGACACCCGGGATCGGTACGCCGACTTCCTCCGGGTGTTCTCCATCGCCGTCGTCGTGTTCGGGCACTGGCTGATGGCGGTCGTGACCGTCGGTGCCACCGGGCGCATCGCCGCCGGCAACGCCCTGACCACCGCACCCGCCTTGCAGTACGCCACCCGGGTCCTGCAGGTGATGCCGCTGTTCTTCGGTGATCCGGCTGCCGCGCCCGCCCACGGTGGCTCTGCTCGCCCATGCCGTCTGGCTGATCGGTCTCGCCGTGCTGGCCCGCGGCCCGGTCACGCGATGGCTCCGGCGCGCCCGGGTGTGGACGGCCGTGGTGGTGGCCAACGGGGTCGTGATGACGGTGTTCCTCTGGCACCTGACGGCCCTGTTCCTCGGGGACGCCGGGTGGCTGGCGCTGGTCTGTCTCGTACTGGTCGCGACCTTCAGCCGGGCCGAGCGGCCGAGGCCCTCGCAACCCGGCCGGCCGACCCGATCGGGTGCCGCGGCGATCGCCGCGCTCCTCGTACTGGCCGGATGGGTGATCCTCGCCGGCGGGCTGTTCAACACCGTCTTCACCGGCCGCGGCAGGCTCTGCCGGGCAACCGGACCGACCGGTCGCCACCGCGAACAGAAGCACCCTGTCCGCTCATGGACCCTGCCGACCGCCGGCCCATTCGGCGAGGGCGTTCTCATCGGTGACTCGGTCCAGGCCGATCGCAGCAGCGCCGAGCAGAGGGCCGTCGTTGCCGTACCTCGCGTCCAGGACCGGTGGAGGCTGGGGTCTACGGAAGGCCATCAGCCCATCGTCGTAGGCCGCGGCGAAAGCGGCCGCGCCCACCGCCCGCAGGTGTACGGCAAGGCCGCCGAGGACGACGACCTCGGGGTCATGGGCGTTGACCAGGCCGGCGATGCCGCGGGCCAGGGCGCCGGCTACGGCTGCCACCGCATCGCGTAGGGCGGCATCCGGTGGATCGCCTTCGGCCTGGGTCAGGAGCTGGTGGGCGTAGCTGCGGGGATTGCCAGGTGGCGGGGCGCCGAGGTGGCGGGCCAGGGCACGTCCGTCGACCTCGAGGTCCCAGCAGCCCCGCGCCCCGCAGGGGCAGTGCAGATCGGGGTCACCGAAGGGGACGTGGCCGAACTCGCCGGCGGCGCCGCTGGCACCGGTGAGGGGACGGCCGTCGACGATGACGGCGCCGCCGATGCCGACCTCGACGAGCAGGTGCAGAGCGGTTTGAGCACCGGCGGCGGCCCCGGTGCGGGCCTCGGCAACGCCGGCGAGGGTGGCGTCGTTGCCCACCAGCAGTGGCAGGCCGGTGTCACCGGTCACGGATGAGAGATCCACCGCACCCCATCCCAGGGTGCTGGCCTGTACCAGGTGGTCGTCATGGACGGTCCCCGCGACAGCAAGGGACACGGCCCGCAACCGGCCGCGGTGGCGGCGATGGGTGTTCCGGACAGCGGCGGCGAGCACGGCCAGCACCCGGCGTGGGTCGCGGGTGACGTGCCGGCGCGACTGCACGTCGTGGACGTGCCCATCGACGGTCACCAGGGCGCAACGCCAGTCCTCCTGGCGCAGTTCGACAGCGAGGACGAGGGGCCCGCGCGGGTGCGGCTGCAGCACTGTGGTGGGTCGGCCGCGGCCTACCACCGGGGCAGGGGCCTCGGTGAGCAGCTCCACCGCACGCAAGCGTGCGGTGATCTCGGTGGCGGAGCTGCTGCTCAGGTTCAGGTCACGAGCCACCTCGACGCGGGTGGCATCGGGGTGGCTACGCAGATAGCCGAGGATGTCCGCGGCGCCGCGCCAGCGAAACGTGCGCGCGCTGCCCGTCCGGTCACGGCCCTTGCTCGCCGGTCCGTCGACGTGTCTGTTGCTGCTCTCAGTTGCCGTGGGGTGCCTCTTCACCTTTATACTCGTGGTCCGAGATTATAGAACGGAGGGCCGCTGTGGACCTCAGTCTTGTCGCCGCCGTGCTGCTGGACATGGACGGCACTCTGGTGGATTCCGATGCTGCTGTCGAGCGCGCATGGACGGTGTGGGCACACGACCACGACGTCAACCCGTCCGCCGCACTAGCCGTAGCGCACGGAAACCCCGCCGACCGCACCGTGCGCCGGCTGCGCCCGGACCTGGACGAGGACGCGGTGGCCGCGGCAGCGACACGTCAGCTGGGGCTGCAGTACGACGACCTGTCTGACATCGCCCCTCTGGCGGGCGCGCACGAGTTGCTGTTCGCGCTCGATCGGCTCTCTCTGCCATGGGCGGTCGTCACCAGTGCCGACACCCACTTGGCCAAGGCCCGCCTGGACGCGGCCGGCATCACCCCGCCGCTGCTGATCACCATCGACGACGTCGCCGCGGGCAAGCCGGACCCTGAGGGCTACCTGTGCGCCGCCGACCGACTGAGCGTCGATCCGTCGCGGTGCCTGGTCGTGGAAGACTCAGAGACGGGCTTGGCCGCGGGGCGCGCCGCCGGGATGCACGTGGCGGCACTGCGCGGCTTGGCCGCAGACCTGCGCCTGCGCGACCTGAGGCAGTTGGCGCACCTGCTCACCAGGTCCCGGGTAGCGCCCTGGTGGCGCGACGCGGTCGGCTACCAGGTCTACCTGCCATCCTTCGCCGACAGCGACGGCGACGGATGGGGCGACCTGCCCGGGGTCACCGCCCACCTGGACCACCTGGTCGATCTCGGCATCGACGTCGTGTGGCTCACCCCGTTCTTTGCCTCCCCGATGCGTGACCACGGCTACGACATCGCCGACTACCGCACCGTCGACCCGTGCTTCGGTGGACAGCGGGCTCTGGTGGAACTGCTGGACGCCGCGCATGCACGCGGCCTCCGCGTGCTCGGCGACCTGGTCGTCAACCACACCAGCGACGCCCACCCCTGGTTCGCCGCCGCGTCTTCTTCCCGTACTGACCTGCACCGGGATTACTACATCTGGCGCGATCCCGGCCCCGACGGCGGGCCGCCGAACAACTGGCTGTCCCACTTCGGCGGGCCGGCGTGGACCCTCAGTCCGTCCACCGGGCAGTACTACCTGCACCTGTTCCGCCCCGAGCAGCCGGACCTGAACTGGCGCAACCCCGCGGTTGCCGGCGAGATCGACGCCGTGCTGGAGCACTGGTTCGCCCAGGGGCTGGACGGGTTCCGCGTCGACACAGCGGCATACCTGGTCAAGCACCCGGACCTGCCGGACAACCCGCTGCTTCCCGAAGGAGACATGTCCCCCGTTCTGGGAGTGACATCGGCCTGGCGCCGCCAGGACCACCGCTACGACATTCACCAGCCGGCCGTGCACGCCGTTCACGAGCGGTGGCGCCGGATCGCCGATCGCCACGGTGCCTTCCTGGTGGGCGAGGTCTACGAGCTGAACGCAGCCGCGCTGGCTGCCTTCGTCGACGGCGAGCGGCTGCACTCCTCCTTCTGGTTCGGTCTCGTCGAGACCGACTGGGATCCCGACCGCATCCTTGCCATGGTCACCGCGGCCGCTGCCGCCTCACCACAGCTGTCCTGGGTACAGAGCAACCATGACCGACCCCGGGCGGTGACCCGTTACGGAGCAGCAGTCCTCGGGCGCCGGCGCGCGCTGGCCCTGCACGTGCTCATGGCGTTGTTGCCGGGCACCAGCTGGTACTACCAGGGCGACGAGCTCGGACTGGGTGACGGAACCGTCCCACCCCAGCGGCGTGTCGACCCGTTGGGGGCGGTGCAACCGGAGGCCGCCCGTGACGGTGCCCGCACCCCCATGCCGTGGACACCCGGACCCGGGCTGGGGTTCACCACCGGCCGGCCGTGGCTGCCCGACGGCGGCAGGGAGCCGGCCGACACTGTTGCCGGTCAGGCCGGCGACCCGCATTCACACCTCTGGGCGGTGCGTCGGCTGCTGGCCACCCGCCGCCGGCTGGCGCCGCAGGCCGCAGCCGCAGGTGCCGACCTGGTCACGGAGGTCCTGACCCGTGAGGCAGCGACCTCCACGGCGGCGGCGGTGGCCCTGCGCCGCGGCGGGGTATGGGCGGTGCTGAACCTGCACGGCGAACCCACCGACCTCCTTCATCTGCCGGCGCCCGCGGTCTACGACACCGACGACCCCACGGTCACCCCCGACTGCCCGCGAAGCGGCATGGTGCGCCTTGCACCACAACAGGCGCTCCTGCTGGCCGAAGCAGCCCGATGAGCCGGGGCACCCCGCCGGCGCGCGCCCTGTCCCGGTGAGGACCGGCACTCGCGCCCTGTTGCGGACTGTGGCGAGCCGACCCGGCCTGCAGGTCGGCATCGCGCAGTCAGCCCTCGGGTACGTTCTCACCAGCCTCGGGGCGGTCCTCGTGCTGCTGGCCCGGGACCTCGACCTGCCCGCGGCCCGCCTGGCCTGGCTGTCCTCCGCGTTCGGTGTCGGACTGCTCGTCACGGCGGCCGCCGGCCCGAGGATGCTGAAGGCCGGACCCCGACCTGCGCTGCGCGCGGGGGCGCTCGGCGCCGCCACCGGCACCTGCCTGCTCGCCGCGGCACCGAGCCTTCCGTACGCCGTCGCCGGCGGGCTGCTGTTCGGCCTCGGCGGCGCGGCCCTCGTGCTGGTAACCCCCGCCCTGGTGTCCGGACCTGGAGTGGCCGCCCGCCTCACCCGTGTCACCGCAGCCTCCAGCTCCGCCGCGGTCCTGGGCCCGCTCGCCATGGGCGGACTGGACGCGCTGGGGCCCAGCGGCCGCCTGGCCCTGTTCGCCTGCGTGCCACCACTGCTCCTCCTCGTCGCCGGTCTCACGCCGCCCGGTTACACCGGTCCGGCGGAGCTGCCCAAACCGCGGTACGGCGGAGCCTCGGAGCCATGCCCGCAGCCGGTTGCCGCCCTGCAGGTGGGCTACCGGTGGTCGCGGGTGGTCCTCGCTGTGGGCGTCGAATTCTGCTTCGTCGTCTGGGCCGCGGCCCGGCTGCAGGACACCGGGGTGGCCGCCGCGACCGCAACCATCCTGGGCAGCTCATTTCCGCTGGGCATGGCGCTGGGCCGCCTGGCCGGTCATCGCCTCGTCGATCGGATCCCCGCCGTGCCGGTCGGCTCCGTGCTCACCGGCACAGCCACGCTGGTCATCGTCGCCAGCGCCACGCCGGCCCGGGTAGCTGCCGGCCTGCTGCTCGCCGGGATCGGGATAGCCACCCTCTACCCGGCCACCCTTGCCGATCTCCTCGGGGCGGCCGCCCTGCCGGTCCCTCAGGCTGCTTCGCTCGGTGCCCTCGCCTCCGGCGCGGCGATCCTGACCGCTCCGGCGCTGCTCGCCGGCGTCGCTACCGTGCTCGACCTCCGCGTCGCCTTCCTTATCACCCTCCCGCTCCTGATCGCCCTCAACGGGCTACCCGGCAGGGTGCCGTCACCCGGTCCGGCAGGACGCGCAGCTGAGGACCGACGCAGACAACCCTGAGCCCGACCTCGAAGGAGATGGCCCCGTGCCGCATGAGGCAGCCCCCGAGCGGATGGTCCCGTTCCGTATCGACGTACCCGAACAGGACCTGCAAGACCTGCGCGATCGCCTGGCCCGCACCCGCTGGCCGGAGGCCGAGACCGTCAGCGACTGGTCACAAGGTGTGCCGCTGGCCTACCTGCGAGACCTGTGCGCCTTCTGGGCCGGGCAGTACGACTGGCGAGCCGTCGAGGCGCGATTGAACGCCCTGCCCCAGTTTCGCGTGACTCTCGGCGGCCTGGGCATCCACCTCATCCACGTCCGCTCCCCGCATCCCGAAGCGATGCCCCTGGTCATCACGCACGGCTGGCCGGGCTCGGTGGTGGAGTTCCTCAACGTGATCGGGCCGCTCAGCGACCCTGTCACCCATGGCGGCCTCGCGGCCGATGCCTTCCACGTGGTGTGCCCGTCGCTGCCCGGCTACGGCTTCAGCGACAAGCCGACCCAGCCAGGTTGGGGCGTCGAACGGATCGCCGGTGCATGGGCGCAGCTGATGGCCCGGCTCGGCTACGACCGCTACGGGGCTCAGGGCGGTGACTGGGGCACCAGCATCACGACCAGCCTGGCGCAACAGGTCCCAGAGCGCGTCGTCGGCATCCACCTGAACCCGCCGATCGCTGCCCCGGACCCGGCAACCTTCGAAGACCTCACCGACGGTGAGAGGGCGGCGCTCAGCGACCTCGAGCACGCCCAGCGCTGGGAGTCCGGGTACTCCGAGCAGATGGCGACCCGGCCCCAGACCGTCGGCTACGCCCTGGTGGACTCGCCGGCCGGCCTGTGCGGATGGATCGTAGAAAAGTTCCGGGCCTGGACCGACTGCGACGGCCATCCGGAGAACGTCCTGACGCGGGAGCAGATGCTCGACGACGTGACACTGTACTGGCTCACCGGCACTGCCGCCTCCGCCGGGCGGCTGTACTGGGAAAGCATCCGCCGAGTCAGCGAGTGGTTCAGCCGCGGCACCACCGACATCGTCACCGTGCCGACCGGCTGCTCGATCTTCCCGGCGGAAACCCTCCGGCCGTCACGCCGTTGGGCCGAAAAGCGCTACACGGACATTCGCCAGTGGCATGAGCTGGACCGCGGCGGACACTTCGCCGCGTTCGAGCAGCCCGAGCTGTTCGTCGAGGAAGTCCGGTCGTTCTTCCGCCTCGTCCGCTGACGAACACGATGACCGGTCAGGTTGGCCCGTAGCGCTCGCGCAGCAAGATGATGTCCTGCCGGCGGGCCGAGGTGAGGAAGGCCGGCGAGGCCAGACTGATATCCCCGAACTCATTGGGCGGGAAGCCGCCGGCTCTCATCAGGACGTCTGCCCGCTGTGACGGGCCGCCGCGGGTGAACCCGAAGTTTGCCATCACGTCCTTGACCATGACCTGACCGCCGTGATTCGAGAAGAGGTAGTTGGCCTTGCCGACCACCCAGCAGATCGCGGCCGCGGTCATCTCCGGGCGTCCCTTGCGCCGGAACGCGTCCGGATCGCCGGCGACGGCCCGGGTCAGGAAGCGCCGGCAGGCCGTACGGACCTCGACGTCGAACATCTCCTTGCAGCAGCGGTCGACCAGCGCCAGCACCTCGCCGACCTGTTGGCGCACGTCGTCGGGAATGCCCGTCCATTCGAACGCCTCGTCAGGCAGCGGCCGGTCGTGGAGCCGGCCCAGGGCCTGGTCGCCGCCCACCGCATGGCGAAGGCCGTCGAGCATGATCTCTTCGATCGTTTCGCCCGGCATCGGCCACGGGCCGTCCGGATCCACGACGCCCATGGCCGCCAGCAGTGCCTGTGGGCCCTGGGGACGCGGAGAGCGGATGATGCGCTGGTAGTCCGGCTCCCAACGGTCGGCCGCCGCGAGTGTCTCCTCGGTCAGGGCCGGCCTGATGCCGCGCTCGTCGTGGCTGAAGCGGATGACTGCGCGCAGCAGATCGGGCGCCAGGGACAGGTAGGCGACGTCGGCGACGATCTTGCGGGGGATCCAGTCGACGAGCAGGATCTCCACCGCGACCGGGCTCCAGCGCAGCGGGTCACCCGGCCCGTAGTCGGTGCCGAACCACAACACCGAGTCGAGCAGGCTGCGATGGTCGGCGTCGTCGAGATCCACGCCATGCGGCGACGCGAAGAACCGCTCCGTCAGGTCGGCGACCGCCTTCTCGCTCCACTCCGGTCGCTGATATCCGCTGCCGCCACCGGGCAGGAGGCGCGTGATCCATTCGACCAGCGGCCGGGTGGCCGGCCAGGTGTCTGTCTCGTACGGCGGATAGGTGATCGCGCCGGCCTCGATCGCTTCGCTGATCCGCGCCCGGGCATCGGCCAGCGCAATGTCGTCCCACCTGGTGTCGTCGGGGTCTTCGACCTTGGCCCGCATGAATGCGACGAGATCGCCGATGCGGTGGTCGAGGACGAAGCCGTCCTTGGCCACGGTGCCAAGGTTGTGGTCGATGTAGACCAGCACCGATATCTCGTGGCCGGAGGGCAGGCGGGCACCGACGATCACGTCATCGCCGTCACCGAGCACGTGCACCATCTCCACGACGCGGTACGGCTCGATCCGGTCGAGCCCCGCGATCCACCCGGGGAGGCGATGCTGCCGGCTCGCCACCTCACGCCGGATGCGGGCGCGGATCAGGTCGTCGGTCTCGATCTCGGCGATGACCGCGAGCAGTGCGGTCGTTTCGCGCAGGTCGGTGTCCATAAAGGATGCGAGGAGATCGGCGTACGAGGCTTTCTCAGCCTCGGTCGTCCGCTCCAACGGGCCGGACCGGCGGCTGTCCATCACCGCGAGCACCGAGCTCACCAAGTTCAGCAGCCCCAGCGGATGATCATCGGCGAGCGCCCGCCGGACGTCACCGAGCAGATCCGGCTCGGCCACCGGGGGGACCACGCGAACTCGGTCGCTGCGCCGTGGTGTCGGCCTGGATTTGTCGGCCTTTCTGCGGCCCTTGGTCTTCGCCACGCACCGACCCTAGTGGGGGTGACGGCGGTCGACCTCACGACCTCCCGAAAGTGGTGGAGCTGATGGCGATCGACCCCGCGACTTCCCGGAAGTCGTTGCTTTCTGGGCCGCCAATCCAACGTCTTCCCGGAAGTCGTCGGTTTGCCGGGGGCGGACCAGTGCCTGACCCCGGGCTGCTTCCCAGGGGTTGCGGTCTTGTCGGGGGAGGGGTTTACTGTTACGTGTGTTCGAACATATGTTCGAACACATAACGTGTCGGCCCTTCGGCCGGCGCGGGGCGGATCTCTTCGCCGCGGTGCGGTCCTCGACCCCCGTGTCGTGGTGGGGAGCCACCGGCCGAGGCGACGTGGGGAAGCGTCGCCTCGTGCCGGTGCCGCCGCTGCCCACCTTCCCCTGGCAGCACATCCATCGACGGCTGTACGGGAGAGGTGTGTGTGCAGTGACCCGGTTGTACGGCGATGCCGTCGACGACGCCGCCGAGGTGCGGCGGCGGGCCGACGAGCCCGAGCAGTTCCTCTGGCGAGAGCGGCTCTATCTCGTCCGGGCCGTGCAGGGGCACTGGATGGAGTCAGGCGGATGGTGGTGTACGGGTGTGACCCGTGCGGCACTGTCCGGTGAGTCTGACGCCGGTGCGGGCAACTCCAACGCGCCCAGTGGAATTGTCGATGACGGGGAGCGGGAGTTCTGGCGGGTGGAGGCCGGCGCCGGCCGGCTCGACGACACCGGGGTGTTCGACCTGTGCTTCGACTGGTCGCACGGCCGGTGGACCGTCGTCCGGGTGCAGGACTAACGCCATGGCCCGAGTGCCGCCGCCGCCGGCCCGCCAGTCCGCCCTGATCCTGCTCTCCCAGGCCCGGCGGGCGCTGAACGAGGCGGCGCTGCTGCACCGGCCAGCCGAGCGCTATGCCGCCACGCACCTCGCCGCGCTGCGGGCGGCCGCGGCGGTGCTGGCCGCCCGGGCCCGGCCGGCGGCGCCCGTGCCGCGCCGGCTGGCCCGGCCGACCAGTGCGTGGACCCTGCTGTGCCGGGTTGCTCCCGAGCTCACCGAGTGGGCCGGGTTCTTCGCCGCCGGTGCCGCCAAGCGGGCCGCCGCCGAGGCGG
>QHCA01000401.1 GCA_003244095.1 Pseudonocardiales bacterium
CTCGGCGAAGGCGTCGGCGACCTGCTGGGTCATCGCCGCTACCTTGCCGCCGACCTTGCCGGTGGCCGGCACCGCGACCTGGTCATGGATGCGGATCCCCCAGTCGCGGCCCTCGTACCACAGGCTGACCGGCAGCAACGGCGCTCCCGTGCGCAGGGCCAGCAGCGCCGGGCCGGGGGGCATCCGGGTCCGGCCGTCGAAGAAGTCCACCTCGATGCCCCGGTCTGACAGGTCGCGGTCGCCGAGCAGGCAGACGAGGCGACCGGCCCGCAGGCGCTCGGCCAGCACCTCGAAGGGCGGGCGGGGACCGCCGGTGAGCGCCAGCACCTCCATGCCCAGCCCCTCGCGGTAGGCGACGAAGCGATCGAATACTGCCGCCGGCTCCAGCCGCTCGGCAACCGTGGTGAACGGCATCCCGATCTGCACCGCCCACGCGCCGGCATGGTCCCAATTGCCGGTGTGCGGCAGCGCCACGATCACCCCCCTGCCGGCCTGGTGAGCGGCGTGGAGGGCTTCGACGTTGACCGTGCGCGCGCCGGAGACGATCCGTTCGGGTGACATGACCGGCAGCCGGAACACCTCGAGCCAGTAGCGGGCGTACGACCGCATCCCGGCTCTCGTCAGTGCCCTCAGGTCGTCCTCACCCACCCCGGGGCCGACGACCCGGCGAAGGTTGACGGCCAGCCGCTGCGGGCCACGCCCGTCGCGCCGCCAGGCGAGGTCCGCGCCCATCCGGAAGGCGGCGGCGACGACCCGCTCGGGCAGGGCGCGGATCACGGCCCACCCGGCGATGTAGCCCCAGGTGAGGAGCCGCTGCCTCACCCGTTGCCCGTGACATTGCCAGAGCCGGGGGCCGTGCCCAGAACGGACTGGCGGCGGACCTCGACCAGCCGCTGCGCCACGGTGATCAGGCTGGCGCCGACCAGGAGCCACAGGGCCGCGGCCAGCGCGTAGGGCACGCCGAGCCCGTTCAGGCCGGTACCCACCAGGATGATGATCAACCGTTCGGTGCGCTCGGCGAAGCCCACGTTGCAGGTCATCCCCAGGCCCTCCGCCCGGGCTTTCACGTACGAGGTGAGCGAGCCCAGCACCAGGCACAGCAGGCCGGCCAGCAGCAGGGCCGGGCTGTCACCGGCCCCGCCGAACCACCAGATCAGCGTCCCGAAGACCGCGGCGTCGGCCACGCGGTCCAGCGTCGAGTCCAGGAACGCGCCCCACCGGCTGGCCGTCCCGCGCGCCCGGGCCACCGCGCCGTCGAGCATGTCGAACATCACGAAGAACCAGATGACCAGGGTGCCGACGAAGAACAGCCCGCGCGAAAGGAAGATGACGGCGGCCGCGACCGCGCCGGACGTACCGATGACCGTCACGGCGTCGGCGGACAGGCCGGTGCGGGCCAGCCAGGTACCCAGTGGGTCGATGACGCGCGACACCCGCGCTCGCGCGAGGACGTTGAGCATGAGGGTCCATTTCCCGCAGAGTGGTCGCCCAACGGTAGTGGACCGAACCTGTCAGCCCTTGTCCGGCGTACCGGCTCGGGTGTCGAATCACTGGATCGGCGCAGTCCCCGAACCGGAGCCCGACGCAGCGCTCCTGACATGGAGGTACTCGAGATGGCCAGTGAGAAGGTGACAGGCAAGGGCCAGGGCGCCCTTTCCGGTGATGTGGTCGCTGTAGAGAAGCCGGGCCAGGTGCGCAACATCGTCCTGGTCGGTCACTCCGGCGCGGGCAAGACGTCACTCGCCGACGCCCTGCTCGCCGGGGCGGGGACGATCTCGCGCGCCGGGAAGGTGGCCGACGGTACGACGGTCTGCGACTCCGACCCGGCCGAACACCGGCAGCAACGGTCCGTGACGCTGGCGCTCGCGCCCCTGGAGCACGCCGGGGTCAAGGTCAACCTGCTGGACTCCCCCGGTTACGCCGACTTCGTGGGGGAACTCCGGGCCGGGCTGCGCGCGGCCGACGCCGCGCTTTTCGTCGTATCGGCCGTCGACGGTGTCGACGCCGCCACCGTGTCGCTGTGGGAGGAGTGCGCCCGCGTGGGGCTGCCGCGGGCGGTCGTGGTGACCAAGCTCGACCAGCCGAGGGCCGACTTCGACGAGGCCGTCGCGCTGTGCCAGCGGGTGTTCGGTGAGAACGTCCTGCCGCTGTACCTGCCGATGCACGCCGACGACGAGACCGTCGGTGGGCTGATCGGGCTGCTCTCGCAGTCGGTGTTCGACTACAGCGGCGGCGACTACCCGCCGGTCGAACGGCCGCCCGACCCCGAGCACGTGCCGCTGATCGAAGAGGCCCGCAACCGGCTGATCGAGGGGATCATCGCCGAGTCCGAGGACGAGACGCTGATGGAGCGCTACCTCGAGGGCGAGGACATCGAGCTCAAGGTCCTCGTCGACGACCTTGAGAAGGCGGTCGCCCGGGGCACCTTCTACCCCGTCCTCGGCGTCAGCGCCTTCACCCGGTTGGGCCTGGCCGAACTCCTCGAGGTGCTCACCTCGGCCT
The DNA here is from genome assembly GCA_003244095.1 of Pseudonocardiales bacterium. Taxonomy (GTDB): domain Bacteria; phylum Actinomycetota; class Actinomycetes; order Mycobacteriales; family QHCA01; genus QHCA01. The sequence continues at coordinate 2,503 of QHCA01000401.1, forward strand.
TCCCCTCGCCGCTGGAACACCCGCTGCCCCCGGTCACCGACGTCTCCGGAGAGCCGCAGGAGCCGTTGAACTGCGACCCCAACGGCCCGATCGTGGCCGAGGTGGTCAAGACCACGATCGACGCCTACGTCGGCCGGGTGTCGCTGGTGCGGGTGTTCTCCGGCACGCTGCGCCCCGACACCCAGGTGCACATCTCCGGGCACGGCCTGGCCGAACGGGGCCACGAGGACCACGACGCCGACGAGCGGCTGACCCATCTGTACTCCCCGCTCGGTGCCGCCCTTCGCCCGGTCGCGCTCTGCGTGGCCGGCGATCTGTGCGCGGTGACCAAGCTTTCCACCGCCGAGACCGGTGACACCATCTCGGCCAGGGAAGCGCCGCTGCTCGTCGCGCCGTGGGAGATGCCCGAGCCCCTGCTGCCGGTCGCCGTGCAGGCCCGCACCCGCAGCGACGAGGACGCCATGGCCAAGGGCCTGGCCCGCCTCGTGGCCGGCGATCCCACGCTGCTGCTGGAGCGCAACCCGGAGACCCACCAGCTGGTGCTGTGGTGCATGGGCGAGGCGCATGCCGACGTGGTGCTCGACCGCCTGCGTTCCGCGGGCGTCGAGCTCGACACCGTGCCGGTCCGGGTACCCCTGCGGGAGACCTTCGCCGCGCCGGTCAGCGCCAAGGGCCGCCACGTCAAGCAGTCCGGTGGCCACGGGCAGTACGCCATCTGCGACATCGAGATCACCCCGCTGGAGGCGGGGGCGGGCTTCGAGTTCGTCGACAAGGTGGTCGGCGGGGCCGTACCCAGCCAGTTCATCCCCTCGGTGGAGAAGGGTGTCCGCACCCAGATGGAGCGGGGGGTGCTGGCCGGCTATTCGCTGGTCGACTTCCGGGTGACGCTGGTGGACGGCAAGGCACACTCCGTCGACTCCTCCGATGCCGCGTTCCAGATGGCCGGCGCGCTGGCCATGCGGGAGGCCGCGGCCAACGGCTCGGTGTCGCTGCTCGAGCCGGTGCACCAGGTGCTCGTCACCGTCCCGGACACCCACGTCGGCGCCGCGATGAGCGACCTGTCAGGCCGGCGTGGTCGCGTCTCCGGCACCGAGCCGGCCGAGGGGGAGCGCACCGTGATCCACGCGGAGGTGCCCGAGACCGAGCTGGTGCGCTACGCGGTCGACCTGCGCTCGATCACCTCGGGCACCGGCACCTTCCGGCGTAGCTTCCTGCGCTACGACCCGATGCCCGACCACATCGCCCAAGCGATGCTCAAGGACAAGGACAAGGCCAGCTAGCCTCACGGCGGCAGGTGGGTCAGGCGTGGGCAGGCCAGGCCGCCGCGAGCATCGCTCTCGTGTCGCGCAGGAGTTGCGGCAGCACCTTGGTGTGGCCGACCACCGGCATGAAGTTGGTGTCGCCGCCCCACCGGGGCACCACGTGCTGGTGCAGATGGGCCGCGATCCCGGCGCCCGCTGCACCGCCCTGGTTCATCCCGATGTTGAAGGCTTCCGCGCCCGAGGCCACCCGCAGGGCCGCCATCGCCTGCTTGGTCAGCGCGGCGACCTCAGCCGTCTCCTCCAGGGTCAGGTCGGGATAGCCGGCGACGTGCCGGTACGGACACACCATGAGATGGCCACCGTTGTACGGGTACAGGTTGAGCACGGCGAAGGCCCGCTCCCCCCGCGCGACGACCAAGCCGTCCTCGTCGGGCAACTGCGGGATCCGGCAGAACGGGCAGCCCTGGTCGGCGGCCGGCCCGGACGGCTTGCCCTCGCCCTTGATGTAGGCCATGCGGTGCGGCGTCCAGAGCCGCTGGAACCCGTCCGGGTCGCCGACTCCGTCCTGCTCGCTGAGCCGGGGCCGTTCACTCATACCTGGCTGCGCTCGGCCACCGCTCGGACGATCTCCTCGATGGCCTTGTCGACCGGCACGCCGTTGTTCTGCGTCCCGTCGCGGTAGCGGAAGGACACCGCGCCCTGTGCCAGGTCCTCGTCGCCCGCGAGCAGCATGTAGGGCACCTTCTGCTTCTGGGCGTTGCGGATCTTCTTCTGCATCCGGTCGTCGGAGGTGTCCACCTCGACCCGGATCCCCTCGACCCGCAGCCGGGTCGCCACCTCGTCCAGGTACGGCACGTGCGCCTCGGTGATCGGGATGCCGACCACCTGGACGGGGGCCAGCCACGGCGGGAAGGCTCCGGCGTAGTGCTCGACCAGCACGCCCAGGAACCGCTCGATCGAGCCGAACTTCGCCGAGTGGATCATCACCGGCTGCTGCCGCGACCCGTCGGCCGCCTGGTACTCCAGGCCGAAGCGGGCCGGCTGGTTGAAGTCGTACTGGATCGTCGACATCTGCCAGGTGCGCCCGATCGCGTCGCGCGCCTGCACGGAGATCTTCGGGCCGTAGTATGCCGCACCGCCTGGGTCGGGCACGAGGTCGAGCCCGGTCTCGGTGGCCACGTCCTCCAGGATCCGGGTCGCCTCGGCCCAGTCCTCGTCGGTGCCGATGAACTTGTCCGAGGTGTCGTCGCGGGTCGACAGCTCGAGATAGAAGTCGTCGAGCCCGAACTCCTTGAGCAGGCCGAGCACGAAGGACAGCAGGTGCTTGATCTCTGCCGACGCCTGCTCGGGCATGACGTAGGAGTGCGAATCGTCCATGGTCAGCCCGCGTACCCGGGTCAGGCCGTGGACCACTCCGGACTTCTCCAGCCGGTAGACCGAGCCGAGCTCGAACAGCCGCAGCGGAAGCTCACGGTAGGACCGCCCGCGCGAGGAGAAGATCAGGTTGTGCATCGGGCAGTTCATCGCCTTGAGGTAGTAGGTGCTGCCCTCCATCTCCATCGGCGGGAACATCGTGTCGGCGTAGTAGGGCAGGTGGCCGGAGGTCTCGAACAACCCCTGCTTGGAGATGTGCGGCGTGCCGACGTACTCGAAGCCCTTCGCCAGGTGGCGGGCCCGGACGTAGTCCTCCATCACGCGCTTGATCACGCCGCCCTTGGGGTGGAACAGCGGCAGGCCCGAGCCCAGCTCGTCCGGGAACGAGTAGAGGTCGAGCTCGGCGCCGAGCTTGCGGTGGTCGCGCTTCTCGGCCTCCTCCAGCCGGTGCAGGTAGGCCTTGAGCGCGTCGCGGGACTCCCAGGCGGTGCCGTA
>QHCA01000402.1:0-6103 GCA_003244095.1 Pseudonocardiales bacterium
CGGCTCTCCGACCTGGTTCGCGACCTGCTGGACCTGTCCCGCCTCCAGGGGGGCGAGCCGCTGCCAGAGCCGGAGGCCGTGGCCGTCTGCCAGCTCACCCAGGACGCGGTCGACCGGGTGCGGGTGGCCGCCGACGCCGCACGCATCGAGATCGCGGTCGGCGACTGCGCCGACCTGCAGATCTGGGGTGACGAGCGGTCACTGCGCACCGCCCTGGTCAACCTGCTCGACAACGCGCTCATGTACTCCGCTTCGGGGTCCCGGATCGCCGTGGGCACCCGGACTGCTTGTCCCGGCGGCCAGGGGGAGGTCGAGATCTCCGTCACCGACCAGGGCCTGGGCATCTCACCGGCCGATCTCGACCGCGTGTTCGAGCGCTTCTACCGGGCCGATCCGGCGAGGTCCCGGCGCACCGGCGGGACCGGTCTGGGGCTGGCGATCACCAAGCACGCCGTCGAGAATGCCGGCGGCCGGGTCACCGTCTGGAGCAAGCTGGGTACGGGTTCGACGTTCACGATGCACCTGCCGCCACCGCCGTCGTCGGCCCGGGTGGCGACCGGGTCGACCGTACCGGAGTCTGCATGACGCGGCTGCTGGTGATCGAGGACGAGGAGTCGTTCTCCGAGAGCCTGCAGTACATGCTCACCCGCGAGGGCTTCGAGGTGGCGATCGCGGCGACCGGCCCCGCCGGCCTCGAGGAGTTCGACCGCAGTGGCGCCGATCTGGTGCTGCTCGACCTGATGCTCCCGGGACTGCCCGGCACCGAGGTCTGCCGGGCGCTGCGGGTGCGCAGCGATGTCCCGGTGATCATGCTGACCGCCCGCGACAACGAGGTCGACAAGGTCGTCGGCCTGGAGCTGGGCGCGGACGACTACGTGACCAAGCCGTTCTCCGGTCGGGAGCTGGTGGCCCGCATCCGCGCGGTCCTGCGGCGGCGTACCGATGCGGGGGAGCCGACCGCCGCGGCCGTCGAGGCCGGGCCGGTCCGCATCGACGTCGACCGCCATGTCGTCACCGTCTCGGGTTCCACGATCGCTCTTCCGCTCAAGGAGTTCGAGCTGCTCGAACTCCTGGTACGCAACGCCGGGCGGGTGCTGACCAGGGACCAGATCATCTCCCGGGTGTGGGGTAGCGACTACTTCGGCGATACCAAGACCCTCAACGCCCACATCAAGCGCCTGCGTACCAAGGTCGAGACCGAGCCGTCGACTCCCCGGCACCTGGTCACGATCCGTGGCCTGGGCTACAAGTTCGAGCCCTGAGCGCGGGCGCCCTGCACCGCGGCGGTCGCGGCGGCGCGCGCCACGGCCGGCCGGTCGCTGATCACGGCGTCGACGCCGAGCTGGGCGAGCCGGCGTACGTCCCGGCGGCGGTTGACCGTCCAGCAGGTCACGGTGGCACCGAGGCTGTGCGCGACGTCGACCAGCTGGGGTGATCGCAGCAGATCCGACACATGGGGGTGCAACTCGCCGTGCTGGCCGTCGAGCGTTCGGCGCAGCAGCACCTCGGCGGGCGTTCCGGGCCGGCCGAGCAGGGCGGTCCGGACGTACGAGCGACCGCTGTGCCGCAGAGCGAACCGGATCGTGCCGAGCAGCGCCGCGTCGAAGGACGAGACGGTGACGGCCGGCCCGGGTGGCGCGACCTCCAGGGCGAGGCAGAGGGCCATGGCCGTGTGCAGCGCGGCGGCGGTCCCCGTCACCGGCTTGGCCTCGATGACCAGGCGCCCGCGGGCCGTCGCGAGCACCTCGTCCACGGTTGCGATGCGGTGGCCGCCGGCCAGGGCAACCCGGCGGATCTCGCCCAGCCTGCTGTTGGCGATCACCAGCGGCCGGCCGGCCAGCCGCATCAGGTCACCGTCGTGGCTGCACACCAGCACCCCGTCGGCGGTGCGGCGCACGTCGATCTCCACACCGTCGGCCACGCCGTCGAGCGCGGCCCGCACCGCGGCCACGGTGTTCTCCGGTCGCCGGGCGGAAGGGCTGCCGCGATGGGCCAGGACGAGCACGTACCCAGGCTTGCCGACCGACCTGGGCCACCCGGGTACCGCTGGGTGGCACCCAGATGACGATCTCCCCAACGACCGGCGCGCCTTGGTCCAGGCCCCCGCCCGGTGTTCACCGAATCTTCGCCGGGCCGCTTCCCCCGGAGGCCACCGGCATGGAGGACCCTGGGGCGCCGAAGGAGGTGGCCATGCGGGTCGGGCGGATCATCGGCGTTCTCGACCCCGGTGGCGCCCAGCTGTCGGCACTGCGGTTGACCGAGGCACTGGGCGCGCTGGGGATCGTCAGCACCCGGCTGCTCGTCGGGGACGCCACCCCCGCGGGCCTCGCACTGGCCGAGCGGTTCCACCTCCCGGTCGAGGCCTTCCGGGTCTCCGAGGGGATCACCCAGGAGACCAGCCTGCAGTGGACGCCGTGCGAGGGCTTCGCCGAGTGGCTGGCACCTCGCCTTACCCAGGTGGACCTGGTGCACGGGCACATGTTCGGGGCATGGTGGGCCGCGGCCGCAGCGGCGCCGTGCGGCGTGCCCGTGCTCGCCAGCGAGCACAACGCTCTCACGTGGCCGGCTCAGGACCACACCGCCGCAGCGGCGCGGGCCGCGGCACGGCTAGCGGTGATGTTCGCCCACGGTCCCGCCGCCGGTGCCTTTGCCGAGCGGATCGGCCTGCCCCCCGACCGGATCCTGCCCGGGCGGTCGGCCATCGGCACGCTCGATCGCCGGCCGATCGCCGACCTGCCGGTGCCGCGGATCACGTTCGCCGGCCGATTCCGCGAGGACAAGGGCCCGGACCTGCTGGTCGAGGCCGTAGCGCGGCTCGCCGACCCCCCGCCGACCTACCTGGTCGGCGATGGTCCGATGCGATCGCGGTTGCTGTCCCTGGCCCGGCAGCGCGGGCTCGCCGATCTGGTCCGGCTGCCCGGATGGGTGCCGGCTCCCGAGCGGTGGATGGCCGGCTCCTCCGTGCATGTCGTCCCGTCCCGCGAGGAGGCGTGGTCGCAGAGCGCGGTCCTGGGCCTCGGCCTCGGTGTGCCCGTCGTGGGCACCCGGGTCGACGGCCTCCAGCACACCCTCGGCAGCGGGCGCGGCCTGCTCGTGCCCCCCGAGAAACCCGACGTGCTGGCCGCCGTACTCGCTGACGTGCTGGCCGGGCATCGTCCCGACCCGACGCCGGGTCGCCGGTACGCCGCGGAGTTCACCCCGCCAGCGGTTGCCGCCCGGTACGCGGAGGTGTACCGCTCCCCGCGCTGTCAGCTGACCGACGGGATCTTCAGTCGCTGATTCGGCAGGATGATGTACGGCGATTCGATGCCGTTGGCCTCGGCGATCCGTGGCCACAGCGTGGGGTCGCCGAGCCGCCGGCCCGCGATCACCCACAGCGAATCGCCCGGCCGCACGTGATAGCTGCCCCCGCTGTTCGGCGCCGGCGCCGGCACCGGCGACCCGATCGGGCCGATCGGGCCGGGCACGCCCGGCAGGTCCGTGATCGTTGCCATCGGCTCGAGACCGGGTGGCGTGCCCAGTTGGGGGAAGTTCAGCGCATAGTTGATGGCGCCAGCCGGGACGCCGGTGAGCCCACGGGTCAGATCGCCGGCGTTGCCGTTGAAGGCGCGGGACACTCCCACGCCGGACACGCCCGCGACGCCGGCACTGATGCCGACTCTCTTCCAGGCATCGAGGTCGGTGATGGACTTGTCGCCGAGCCAGAACTGGCCGATGGCACTGGCGGTACCGCTGCGCGCCGCTGCCGCGGCGGCTGCACCCAGATAGGGATGGGCATCCAGCATCGTGCCGACGGCCGTCGTGTCGGCAATCGCGCCGACACCGACGGTGAGCGCACCGTCGAACAGCACGTGGGTCACGTCGTCGGCCGACCAGCTGGCCGGGTCCAACGGGTTCTGGCCGTTGACGGCCTTCACGCCGCCGGTGGCCACCGCTGATGCGCCGGAGCCCAGCGCGAACCTCGCGGTCGTCGTCTCGATCGCGGTCAGGAGCGCCTCGACCGTGGCGACCTCCGCACCGAGCGTCTCGGCCAGCCAGATCGCGAAGGCACCCGCCTCCGCCTCCAGCGCAGCGGTGCCGACCGCGGCCGAGGCGCCGAAGGAGACCACCGTGAGGGCGATGCCGACGACGGCCGTGGCCGCCATGGCGATCTTGAGGTGATTGGCCCTGACCTGTGCCTCGTGGATGACGTCGGCGATCCGGTCCAGGGCGACCGCCGCGTCATCGAGATGCTTGCCGTACTCCGCGATGCCGGGGACGAACTTCCTCCAGGTCCGCTGGAAGCCGTCGCTGTCCTTGCCGTGCCAGAAGTCCTGCAGGTCGGTGGCCACCGGGATGAGTGCCTGGACCCGGCCGTCCAGGTCACGGGAGAGCTTCCGGCACGCGGCTGCCGCCCGGCGGACCGCGTCCGGGTCGCCGCCGGGGTCGAGGATGCCGCCGAGCTTGGCGAAAAAGCCCGGCGCGTCAGCCACGGGCACCGAGCGGGATCGAGTCGGGTTGCCCGGGCGGTGGCCAGACCGCCCAGACAGCCCGCCCGTCGCATTCGCTTCTCACGCCTTCGAGAGTCACACCGCGAGTTGGCCGCCCACCGACTCGTTTGTGGCCGTGAGGTGACCGCTGCGTGACTTTGTCCGGTGTCCGGTGTCCGGTCTCAGGGCGCCGGCGGGTTGGCGAATCGGCGGTCGCGTACCGCTGTGCGGAAACGCGTGGCGGCCTCCGCGTCGTCGCGGGCCGGCGCGGCCAGCAGGTCGAACAGGATCTGCATCGCATCGGCCAGCCCGACGGGCTGGCCGTCGATGTCGCGCTCCCAGGGGCGGGCCGGCCAGACGCCGGGATCCCGCGGCGCGTGCAGGACGAGCGTCGCGTCGGTGGCACCCGACGCGGGTACGAATCCGTGCCCGGACAGGTCGGCCAGCCGGTGCGCGTAGACGGCGACCTGCACAGGGTGCCGCCACGGTGCGAGCAGGTCGGCCGCGATGTCGCCCGACAGGACCGCGGCGCTGCCCGGCACCCTCGCCAGCGCGGACAGGGCCGCCCTGGTCTGGGTGCGCAGCCCGTCGAGTGAGTACCAGTAACTGCTGGCCCCCCGATGGCCGGGATACCGCGCCAGCCACCAGTCGGCCAGCGCGTCCCAACTCGTCGGTGCGTAGCCACGGGTGTCGCGGCCGACCAGGCCGGCTGCGGTCAGTGCCGCGAGGACCTGCGACACGCGAGCCTGCGACGTGCCGGCGCGAGTCGCCAGGTCCCGCTGTCGAAGGGGGGCGTCTTCGAGCAGGCTGCGTACGGCGGTCAGCGTCCCCCAGGGCACCCGGTGGCGTAGGGCGCCTCGCCCGACCGGATGCGCGACAGCGGTCGGCTGCGTCGCGGACGGCGCGGAGTAGGAGATCTGCTCGCCCGGCAGGCTGACGAGCGCGACGCCGGACGTCGTGACGATCGACCAGCCCTGGTCCACGGCCGCCGCGAGCAGCCTGGGCGTGGCCCGGGGCACGACGAGCAGACTCGCCGGCGCGCTGGGACGGGGCAGTTGTGCCGGCGAGGGTACCCACGAGAGCACCGTGAACGCGAACGTCGCCTCGGCACCGGAGGGCGCGCGCAACCGTACGTGGTCGGCGTCGGTCACCAGGACGCGGAGGCCGGCGTCGGTGAGTACCTGCTGCCACACGGGGAGCCGCCCTGAGATAAGTGTTACAGGCGCATTTCCTACTGGGCTTATATTCGCACCTCAGCGGCCGGAAGGCGAACCAACGCCCTTCGGGCATGGCGCGCGCTCCGGCCACGGCACGGCGATGCCCGAGGGCGCTTCCGCCCGACCGTCCGGTGATCCCGAGGGGGTACGGACTAGAGTTGCCGTCGAGGCGGCGCCGGTCGTCTGATGGAGCCTTGAGTCGCTGGACGGCCAGGAGGAGTTTCGACGTGACCATCGCGCCGACCCCGATCGTGACCCGTCCCTGGCCTGTGCACGAGCCGGTCCGGGGCTCGTTCCTCGCCCGCACGCTGCGCACGACCGATCACAAGTCCATCGGCATGATGTACATGATCACGTCGTTCGGGTTCTTCGTGGCGGGCGGCATCATGGCGCTGCTGATGCGCGCCGAGCTGGCCC
>QHCA01000402.1:6149-10864 GCA_003244095.1 Pseudonocardiales bacterium
ACGATCATGCTGCTGTTGTTCGCCACGCCCCTGGTGTTCGGCTTCGCCAACCTGGTGGTGCCGCTGCAGATCGGCTCGCCCGACGTGGCGTTCCCGCGGCTCAACGCCCTGTCGTACTGGCTGTACCTGTTCGGCGCGCTCATCGTCATGGCCGGCTTCATCACGCCGGGTGGCGCGGCCGACTTCGGGTGGTATGCCTACGCGCCGCTCAACGACGCGGTCCACTCACCGGGCGCCGGTGCCAATATGTGGATCGTCGGGCTGATCATCGCCGGCCTCGGCACCATCCTCGGCGCGGTCAACATGATCACCACGATCCTGACCCTGCGCTGCCCGGGCATGACGATGTTCCGGCTGCCGATCTTCACCTGGAACATCCTGTTCACCAGCCTGCTGGTGCTCTTCGCCTTCCCGATCCTCACCGCGGCGCTGTTCGCGCTGATGGCCGACCGAAATCTCGGGGCACACATCTACGACGCCAAGACCGGCGGAGCGCTGCTCTGGCAGCACCTGTTCTGGTTCTTCGGCCATCCCGAGGTCTACATCGTCGCGCTGCCCTTCTTCGGGATCATCACCGAGGTGATCCCGGTGTTCAGCCGCAAGCCGGTGTTCGGCTACAAGGGCCTGGTCGCCGCCACCATCGCGATCACCGCCCTGTCGCTGACCGTGTGGGCGCACCACATGTTCTCCACCGGCGCGGTGCTGCTGCCCTTCTTCGCGTTCATGACCTATCTCATCGCCGTGCCGACCGGGGTGAAGTTCTTCGTGTGGATCGGCACGATGTGGCGAGGGCAGATCACCTTCGAGACCGCGATGCTCTTCTGCTTCGGTTTCCTCGTCACCTTCCTGCTCGGCGGGCTGACCGGCGTGCTACTGGCCTCGCCGCCGATCGACTTCCACGTGGCCGACACCTACTTCGTGGTGGCCCACTTCCACTACGTGCTGTTCGGCACCATCGTGTTCGCGGCGTACGCAGGGGTGTACTTCTGGTTCCCGAAGTACACCGGGCGGATGCTCGACGAGCGGCTCGGCAAGATCCACTTCTGGCTGACCTTCATCGGCTTCCACACGACGTTCCTCGTGCAGCACTGGCTCGGGGCCGAGGGCATGCCGCGGCGCTACGCCGACTATCTGCCGAGCGACGGCTTCACGACACTGAACACCGTGTCGAGCATCGGCGCCTTCATCCTCGGCATCTCGACGCTGCCCTTCTTCTACAACTGCATCAAGTCCTACAAGGCCGGCCAGATCGTGACCGTCGACGATCCCTGGGGTTTCGGCAACTCCCTCGAGTGGGCGACGTCCTGCCCGCCGCCACGGCACAACTTCGTCCGGCTGCCACGGATCCGGTCCGAGCGGCCGGCCTTCGACCTCCCCCATCCGGAGTACGCCCCCCGCCCCGAGCAGCACGCCTCGCCACAGGCGATATAGCTCCGCCGCCAGGCGAATCACCCTCCGAGGACCGGGGCGCCGACCAGACGGACTCCGGCGGCCTTCATCTCGGCCAGGGCCCGCTCCGTGCTGGCGGCGGCGACGCCGGCGGTGTGATCGAGCAGCACGGTCGCGGCGAATCCCGCACCCACCGCGTCGAGAGCGGTGGCCCGGACGCAGTGGTCGGTGGCGATGCCCACGACGTCGACCCGGTCGACTTCGGCCGCGCGCAACCAGTCCGCGAGCCCCATGCCGTCGGCGGCGAAGCCCTCGAATCCGGAGTAGGCTGCCGCGTGCTCGCCCTTGTCGAAGACCCCTTCGATCGGGTCGCGGTCGAGGTGGGGATGCAGATCGACGCCGGCGGTGCCCACGACACAGTGCGCCGGCCAGGAGCCGACGAAGTCCGGCTCGGCGGCGAAGTGCGCGCCCGGGTCGATGTGGTGGTCGCGGGTGGCCACGACGTGGTCGTAGCCGGTGGTCCGCGTCAGGTCACTGATGGCCGAGGCCACCCGGGCGCCGCCGGCCACGGCCAGGCTGCCGCCTTCGCAGAAGTCGTTCTGGACGTCGACGATGATCAAAGCCCGGGTCACCAGGTCTCCTCACTCGAATTCACTCGAAGGTCGTGGGAATGGCCGGCTCCCCGCGCGAGAGCTTCAACCCGTCCCAGGGGATGGTGCCCATCGCGCGCCGCATGTGCTCGCGGGACTCGACCAGCGTCGGCCGGCCGCTCACCGGCCGGCCGGCACGGATGAGGGGCACCTGCAGTCGGCGATCGTCCGGCCGCTCGACCGGGGGCTGCCGCGCGACGACCTCCTCGGTCGCGGTGCCGGTCGCCCGGTGCCGGCGCACCGCTGTCTTGCGGCCGCCCGGGCTCGCCTTGTGCTCCGAGCGCTTGGCCACCGGGCGGCCCTCGACATCGACCAGCTTGTAGACGAACCCGGCAGACGGAGCCCCGGATCCGGTGACCACGGAGGTCCCGACGCCGTACGCGTCCACCGGGGCAGCCGCCAGGGCGGCCAAGGCGTACTCGTCGAGGTCGCCCGACAACACGATGCGCGTGCCGGTCGCCCCGAGGGAGTCAAGTTGCTGGCGGGACTGCACCGCCAACACCGGCAGGTCGCCGGAGTCGATCCGTACCGCTCCCAGTTCGGGACCGGCCACCTCGATCGCGGTACGGATCCCCGCGGCGATGTCGTAGGTGTCCACGAGCAACGTCGTGCCGAGCCCGAGGGCCTGGACCTGGGCCTGGAACGCTTCGGCCTCGATGTCGTGCAGGAGGGTGAAGGAGTGGGCACTGGTCCCCATGGTCGGCACGCCGTAGCAAGCGCCCGCGGCGAGGTTGGAGGTCGCCTCGAAGCCGGCCAGGTAGGCCGCACGGGCGGCCGCGGGGGCTGCCTGCTCCTGGATGCGCCGGGTGCCCATCTCGAACAGCGGCCGGTCGCCGGCCGCCCGCACCATCCGGGCGGCCGCCGACGCGACGGCCGAGTCGAAGTTCAGCACCGACAGGACGAGCGTTTCGAGTACGACCGCCTCGGCGAAGGTCCCGGTGACGGTGAGGATCGGGGAGTCCGGGAAGTACAGCTCGCCCTCGGCGTAACCGTCGACGTCGCCGGTGAAGCGGTAGTCGGCCAGCCAGGCGCGCGTACGGTCGTCGACCACCTCGTGCTCGGCGAGGTAGGTCAGGTCGGCCTCGCCGAACCGGAAGCCCGTGACCTGCTCCAGCAGCCGGCCGGTGCCGGCGACCACGCCGTACCGCCGTCCCTCCGGCAGCCGGCGGGCGAACACCTCGAACACGCACCGACGCTGCGCGGTGCCGTCCGACAGGGCAGCCTGCAGCATCGTCAGCTCGTACCGGTCGGTGAACAGTGCGGCGCTCATCAATCCCTGCTTCGGTGTCGGCGGGTGCTGCTGCGGTGTGCAGCACGATACGTCGCCGGGGGGTTTGCCAGTATGAAGGCGTGACCGCACCCGTCCTCGATCCGGTCAAGGCCCCGGAGACGACGCCCAAGGGTGACCCACCCTGGATCACCATCGTGTGGAACGACCCGGTCAACCTGATGTCCTACGTCACGCTGGTGTTCCAGCAGCTGTTCGGCTACAGCCGGGACAAGGCCACCAAGCTGATGCTCGACGTGCACGAGAGGGGCAAGGCGGTCGTGTCGCTGGGCACGCGGGAGCAGATGGAGCACGATGTCGCCCGGCTGCACGCCGCCGGGCTGTGGGCCACGTTGCAGCAGGACACGTGACGGCGCGGTTCCGGCGGCGCGGGGGAGCGGTGGTCGCCCGGTTCACCGCCGGGGAGGCCGACGTCCTGCGCCAGATGGTCGGCGACGTCCTCGACCTCCTCGGCGGCCCCGAGGCCGGCACGGACGACCCGCTGGGCGGCCTGGGTACCTCGCCGGGGGTCCCCGCCGACCCCGCGCTGGCCCGGCTCCTGCCCGACGGCTACCGCGATGACCCGACGGCCGCCGGCGAGCTGCGGCGGCTGACCGAGTCGTCGCTGCGGGCCGACAAGGTGCGAAACGCCCAGGTGGTCCTCGACGGGTTGCCGGCGTCCGGCGGGAGCGTGACCCTGTCCGACGAGGAGGCGCAGCAGGCCTGGTTGCGCGCCCTCAACGACGTACGGCTGGCCCTCGGCACCCGGTTGGACGTGACCGAGGACCTCGATCTGATTGCCGAGGTGTCGGCCGAGCCCGACAGCACCCGGTCGTACGCGCTGGTGGTCTACGACTGGCTGGGCTGGCTGCAGGAGACGTTGATCCGCTCTGTGCCTCTGGGGAGGTAGCCCGCTCCCGGCAGGTAATCTCATCCGCGTGCTCACGCTTGAGGCCGCCACGCTGGAGGCGATCGTCGCCCACGCCCGGCGCGACCACCCCGACGAGGCGTGCGGCGTCGTCGCCGGGCCGGCCGGGTCCGACCGGGCCCAGCGGCTGATCCCGATGGCCAACGCCGAGCGCTCGCCGACGTTCTACCGGCTCGACCCGGCCGAGCAGTTGCAGGTGTGGCGGGAGATGGACGACCGTGACGAGGTTCCCGTGGTGATCTACCACTCGCACACCGCCACCGAGGCCTACCCGTCGCGCACCGACATCTCCTACGCGAGCGAGCCGGACGCCCACTACCTGCTCGTCTCGACCCGCGACCCGGGCATCCCGGAGGTGCGGTCGTACCGGATCGCCGACGGGGCGGTCACCGAGGAAGAGGTACGGGTGGTCGAGACGTTGCCTTCAGAGCAAGCCGCACTCTAAAAGGAGCCCCATGGCCATCGAGGTCCGCATCCCGAC
>QHCA01000403.1 GCA_003244095.1 Pseudonocardiales bacterium
GATCTCCTCCTCGCCTTCGACGAGGACGACAACGCCGACCGGCAACCGATCGCCGTAGGCCCGCAGCGCCGCCAGGTGCAGGGCGATCCCGGCCTTGTCGTCGGCCGCCCCGCGAGCGTAGAGCCGCCCGCCGCGCTCGATCGGCTCGAACGGGTCGGTGTCCCAGCCGGCCCGGTCACCGGTCGGCTGCACGTCGTGATGGGCGTACAGCAACACGGTGAGCGCACCGTCGGGCGCGGGGCGATGGCCCACCACGGCCGGCTTGCCGCCGTCGACCGTGAGAATGTCGACGTCGAGCAGCCCCGCCCCGCGGAGCAGGCCGGCGACCGCCTCGGCGCTGGCCTGCACGTGGGCCGCGGCGGCCGGGTCGGAGGACACCGAGGGGATCCGGACCAGTCGCTCCAGGTCCTCGCGGACACCGGGCAACACCCGGGTCACGGCCTCGCGCAGGGACTGGCTCATCATCGGGCGTGCCATCAGCCGGCGTACATCTGCAGGTCGGTGGCGAAGGCGTCGGCGATCTCGACCGTGGTGGACAGGTCGGGGTGCCGGACGATCACCATGCCGTCGGAGATCAGGGTGGCCCGCCAGTCGCGCCGGTGCGCGCCGACGGGGAGCAGGTCGATGGCGGCCACGTGCTCACCGTACTGCGCCAGCAACCGGTCCAGCCCCTCGCTGTGCGTGATCCGCCCGGCCCCGTTGGCCCGCTTGAAGACGCTGGCCGCGTTGTAGCGCCGCTCGATCGGCTGCGAGATGCGCCCGTTGGTGACGGCGTCGGCCCAGGCGGCGAACAGGTCGGCGTCGGTGGCGTAGTTCATGACGTCGACGGTGCGGCCGCCGGGCGGCCGGGCCCCGATCTCGCCGAACACCACCTCCCCGTCGGCCTTGCGGTACCACTCCATGTGGGTGAAGCCGTCCCTGAAGCCGAGCACCTCCAGTACGGCGGCGCCGAGCGCGCGGCCGCCCTGCAGGTCGGGGGCGTCGAGGTCGCGCAGGGCCATGGTGACCGGGCTGATCCACTCGTGGGACTTGGCGGCCAGCGGCCGGGGGCGGTACCAGCAGATGTTCTCGAACAGCACCCGCCCGTCGGCGCAGATCGTGTCGTAGGTGAACTCCTCGCCGTCGACGAACTCCTCCACGCTGACCTGCGGCACGTGCCGCAGCATCGGTAACACGTCGTTGAGTTCGCCGATCGAGTCGACCCGGTAGGTGTCGGCCGAGCCGGCGCCGTCGACGGGCTTGACGATGAGCGGGAAGCCGATCTGCTCGGCCGCCGCCCACACCCCGGCCACCGTCGCGGTGCCGGCGTGTCGCGGCGTGCGCAGGCCGGCCGCGTCGAGCAGCAGCTTCATCCGTTCCTTGTCGCGGAACGGCACGGTCTGGCCCACGGTGAGCCCGGGCAGGCCGAGGGACTCGCGCAGCTTGGCCGCGAGGATCATGTACGGCTCCCACAGGCACTCCACCCGGTCGATCGGCACCCGACGGGCCAGCTCGTGCACGACGCCTGCCACCGCCCCCTCGTCGGCCAGCGAGCCGACCGGCAGGTGGTGGATCAGGGCGTCGCGGGCCAGCTCCGGCAGTGCGAAGGCCGGCTGGTCGCCGAGGCCGATCACCGTGGCACCCACATCGGCCAGGCCGCGGGTGAAGAAGGCCATCTCGGCCGGGTAGCCCGGCGAGATCATCAGCACGTTCATCGCGGCCCAATTGTCATCTCGCTCCGCTCCTCGCTTCGCTCGATGCTCACTCGACTCACCCCATCTCGACGCGGATGCCGGTGACCAGGCGCTGCAGGGCGTCGGTGACGACTGCCGTGTCGGGGTGCCGCACGATCACCCACCCGTCTCCCTCGTAGCTGGTGGAGGACTGCTGGCCGACCACCGGCAGCCGCGATTCGACCACGATGTCATCGACGCCGCCCCCGACTCGGCCCGCCAGGCGATCCAGGCCGTGCACCGCGCGCACCTGCCCGGTGCCCTGCCCGCGGACGTAGAGCGCACCCACGGCATAGCGCCGCTCCGGCGGGTCGAAGCCGCCGCCTAGCATCAGCCGCCCCCAGTCGCTGTAGATGTCGAGGTCGTGGGCGTAGCAGAGCATCGAGCTGATCTGCGCCCCCGGCGGGCGGACGGCGACCTCGGAGACGGCGACCGTGCCGTCCGGACGGCGGAACCACTCCAGGTGGGTCAACCCGGTGTCCAGGCCCAGGGCCCGCAGGGCCGCCGGTGCCACCGCCCGGATCCCGTCGTACTCAGATCCGCCGATCTCCCGCGGCATCAGGACCATCCACTGGATCCACGGGTTGCGCAGCACCTCCAACGGGGTCGGCAGGTAACGGGAGATCGAGTGCCACACGACCTGCCCGTCGACCATGACGCTGTCGTAGGACCCCTCGTCGCCGGTCAGGAACTCCTCCAGCAGCGCGACCCGGTCAGGGGACGGCGGGGCCGACTGGAGCCAGACCCACAGGTCGTCGGCGTCGTCGAGGCGGAACGTGCTCTTGGCACCGGCCCCGGCGGGTGGCTTGACCACGAGCGGGAAGCCGACCTCGTCGGCGAAGCCGGCGGCTGCCGCGGCGGAATCGGCCAGCCGGTGCCGGGCGCACGGCACGCCGGCCGCGCGCATCACCGACTTCATCCGCGCCTTGTCGCGGAAGTTGTGCGCCGTCGCGACGTCCATGCCGGGGATGCCGAGGTGCTCACGGACCTGGGCGACCGGCACCTGAAGCTGTTCGAGGATCGCCAGGATCCGCTCCACCGGCCCGAGCTGGGCGCCGAGGCCCTGGACAGCGCCGGCGATCTGCCCGGCATCGAATGCGTCATCGACCCGCCAGTGCGCGGCGATCGCCTCCCGCAGCCGTGGCGGCAACGCTTCGGCCGGCTCGCTCGTGACCAGGCCCAATTGCACACCGCGCAGCCGCGCGGCGGCGTCGACGAACCGCGCGGTCGTCTCCAGCAGGTACGGCGCGACGAAGGCGGCGACCACCATATCCGCGGGAGCTTACCTACTCCGGACTAGCCTGAACCGGTGAACGTCGTCTTCGTCGAGCCGAACTTCCCGCGCAACCAGCGAGAGTTCGCCCGCGGGCTGGCCGAGGCCGGCGCGACCGTGATCGGGCTGGGCGAGACCCCCGCCGACCACCTCGACGACCAGCTCAAGGGCTGGATGCACCACTACGAGCCGGTGCCCTCGGTCACCGACGTCGACGCGATGACCCAGGCAGTCCGCTGGGTGCAGGACAAGCTCTGGGTCGACCGGCTCGAAGCCACGATCGAGGCGCACACGATGGCGGCCGCCCAGGTACGCGAGGCGTGCGGCATCCCGGGCACGTCGGTTCGTACGGCGTGGCTGTGCCGCGACAAGCCGTCNNATGAAGCAGGCCCTGCGCGAGGCCGGCGTACCCACGGCCGCCTCGGCCGCCGTCGAGAGCGCGGCGCAGGTGCGGGCTTTCGCCGAGCAGGTCGGCTACCCGCTCATCCTCAAGCCGCGCAGCGGGGCGGGGGCCGCCGGCACGACGCGGGTGGACGACGACGCCGAGCTCGACCGGGCGCTGGGGGTCTTCGGCGGCGAGGGCATCGACTCGATCGCGGTGGAGGAGTTCGTCGAGGGCCACGAGGGGTTCTACGACACGCTGTCCATCGACGGGCAGCCGGCCCTGGACTTCGTCTGCCACTACTACCCCAACGTCCTCGACGCGATGCGCACCCGCTGGATCTCGCCGCAGTTCGTCTCTACCAACCGGATCGATACGGCGCCGGAGTACGCGGAGCTGCGCGAGATGGGCCGCCGGGTCAGCGCCGCCCTCGGGATCGGCACCTCGGCGACCCATATGGAGTGGTTCGCCGGGCCCAAGGGGTTGAAGTTCTCCGAGATCGGCTGCCGGCCACCGGGCGTCGGCGCCTGGGACCTCTACTCCGCGGGCAACGACATGAACCTCTACCGCGAGTGGGCGAACGCCGTCGTGCACGGCCAGGTCGGGTCGGCACCCTCGCGGCGCTTCGCCAGCGGCATGCTCGCGCTGCGGCCCGACCGCGACGGCCAGATCAGCGGCTACTCCGGTGTCGAGGAGATGCACCGGCAGTACGGCGAGTGGGTCATCGACGCCCACCTGCCCGACCCGGGCACGCCGACCCAGCCGGTCGAGGCCGGCTACATGGCCAATGCCTACGTACGGATGCGCCATCCCGACTACGACACGCTGCGGTCGATGATGGACGCGGTCGGCGGGGCATTGCACGTCCACGCCGGGTGAACAGCGCCGACGCACTTCTTCCCGCGGAGGCGGTATGAGCGTGGTGTTGCTGGGACCGCAACGCAAGCCCAGCGTGGGGCCGGTCGTACGCTCGATGGACCTGCCCGGGCGGGTCGCCACGATCACCGCCGGCTGGCAGGAACGCGAGCCCGACGATGCCGAGCTCGACCAGCAACTCGGCGCGCCCGGGCTCAACCTCTCCCTCTACGCCCGGTGGCTCGACGTGCTGGAGCGCGACCCGGAGTTCGCCACGGCCGAGCGCCGGCTGCGCGCCCTGCTCGACGAGGTGCAGGAGGTCTACCTGGTGCGCCTCGACCATGCCCTGCGGGCGGTGTACGCCATCGCCCGCCGGGGCGGCAACGTGCTGCTGCAGGCCGACGCGTTGACGGAGGCGATCGCGGCGGTACGCGAGGTCGACACGCGGCACCTGCGGCGGATCAGCGACATCCACGAGGAGTACTACACGACCTGCCCGCCGCACGAGCGGCCGGTCATCGCCGAGCACCGCGCGGCTGTCGCGCAGCGGCTGCACGACACCTCGGCCCTGGTGATCACCGGAGGGCACGTCGGCGTGCTGGTCGCCACCCTGCACCTGTTCAACGTCGCGGCCGCGCTGCGCTCGCCGGTGATCGCCTGGTCGGCCGGCGCGATGGCCCTGACCGACCGGGTGGTGCTGTTCCACGACCGGGCGGCGCAGGGCCCGGGGCACCCGGAGCTCTACGGCAGCGGGCTGAGCCTCCTGCGCGGCGTGGTGGCCCTCCCGCATGCCGGCGCGCGGCTGCTGCTCGCCGACTCGACCCGGATGGCGGTGTTCGCCCGGCGGTTCGCCCCGGCCCGGTGCATCCCGCTCGAGGCGGGGGGGCGGGTGGACGTCAACGGCGACACGCTGCCGCCGGGCACCCGCGTGCTCGGCGAGGACGGCCGGGTCCGCGTGCTGGAGGCGGCCTGACCGCCGTGAGTGGGCCGGCGGTCAGCCGCCGGCTCGCCATCAACCGCCTCCGGGAGCGCCGCCCGCTCGAACCCGCCGCGATCGACCGGTTCCTCGCCAGGTACGACGTACCCATCGTCGAAGGCGGCCGCTGCACCTTCCTCTACCGGGGCGGGGCCGACGAGGTGCATCTGGTGCACCGGACGCTCGGCCTGCCCGAGCGGATCGCGCTGCGCCGGCTGCACGGCACCGACCTGTGGTACGTCGTCGTGGAGCTGCCCGAGGGCTCGCGGTTCGAATACCAGCTGGAGACCCGGCTCGGGGACCACCACGAGCGCCACAACGACCGGCTCAACCCGCGGCTCGCGCACAGCCCGGTCGGCGCGTCGTCGGTCTGCTACGCCCGCGGGTACGAGGTGCCCGAGTGGACCCAGCCGCACCCCGAGTCCCGCCCGGGGACCCTGGTCGACCTGACGGTGCCGAGCCGGGTGCTGCGCCGCGACGTGGGCGTGCAGGTCTACCTGCCCGCGCGGTTCCGGCGAACCGCCCGCTATCCGCTGCTGATCGTGCACGACGGCGGTGACTACCTGCACTACGCGGCAGCCAAGACGGTCCTGGACAACCTGATCCACCGGCTCGACGTGGCCGAGACGGTGGCGGCCTTCGTGTCCCCCGGTGACCGGCTGGCGGAGTACGCCAACTCGGCGGCCCACGCCCGCTACCTGACGGCCGAGCTGCTGCCGCGGCTGGAGGAGGAGTTCCCGCTGCTCGGCACCCCGGCCGGCCGGTGCCTGATGGGAGCGAGCTTCGGCGCCGTGGCGTCGCTATCGAGCGCGTACCGCCATCCGCACACCTACGGCTCGCTGCTGCTGCAGTCGGGTTCGTTCGTCTTCACCGATATCGGCAACGACCACGGTGGCGGGCCGGTGTTCGACCCGGTAGTGAGGTTCGTCAACCGCTACCGTGCGGCCCCTCGGCATGTCGCGGAGCGGGTCTTCGTCAGCTGCGGGGTCTACGAGCCGCTGATAATTCCCAATCGGTCCATGGTCCGGACGTTCGAAGACGCCGGGATGGCCGTACGTTATGTCGAGGCCCGCGACGGGCACAGCTGGGAGAACTGGCGCGATCGGCTCCGGGAGGGACTGTCGTGGATCTTTCCCGGCCCGCAGAAGCTGTACTACGAATGACCGCGTTTCGAGCGACACCGTGAAGGCCGTAGAACGGTGGCATTCCGAGCGACTGCACTCCGAGATCACCCTGGTCCGGTGGGGGACGTACGGTCGCCCCGTCCTGGTGTTCCCGACCGCCGGCGGCGACGCCGAGGAGGTCGAACGCAACGGCCTGGTGGACGCTTGCGGACCGCTGCTGGCCGAGGGCCGGATCAAGATGTACTCGGTCGACAGCGTCGCCGGGCAGGCGATGATGCTGCGCACCGGCTCGCCCGAGCACCGTACGTGGGTGCTCGACCAGTTCCACGACTGCATCCGGCGCGAGGTGGTGCCGGCCATCCACGCCGACCTGGGTGGTCATGCGGTGGACGTCATCGCCAGCGGCGCGTCGATCGGCGCCTTCAACGCCGTGGCGGTCCTGTGTCGCTATCCCGACGTGTTCTCGGCAGCCGTCGGGATGAGCGGGACATACGGCATCGAGCGCTTCTACGACCCGCCGTGGACCGAGCATCTGTACTTCTCCTCACCGCTGCAGTTCCTGCCGGGCCTGGA
>QHCA01000404.1 GCA_003244095.1 Pseudonocardiales bacterium
TCGTCGGTGCCGCTGACCATGAGGACCTTGTTGCCGGCCATCCGCTGATAGCGGCTGAACACGTCCGAGGGGACGCCGAAGCCGGCGACGTGCCCGATGTGCCGCGGCCCGCTGGCATAGGGCCACGCGACCGCGGTGAGGACGTGACGAGGCTCGCTCATGCCGACAACCCTAGTGAGCGGCGGCAAGCGTGTTAGCCGCCGCTCAGCCGTGCCAGTCGAGGCAGACGGCGGTGGCGTCGTCGGCGAGCTGCCCGGCCCGGTGGGCGAGTACGGCGCTGGTGAGCACCCGGACCACCTCGTTGGGTGGCAGGCTCGCCGTCTCCAGGACCCGGTCGGCCAGGTGCTGCTCCCCGAACGCTTCACCGCCGTGCGGCTTGGCCTCGAACAGGCCGTCGCTGAAGAGCAGCAGCCGGTCGTGCGGCTTCAGGGCCAGCCGCTCCGGGCGATAGACCGTCTCCGGGAACATCCCCATCGGGGTGTCGGGCTCGACCTCGACGCGCTCGACCTCGCCGTCCCGAAGGATCATCGGCAGGGGATGCCCGGCGTTGACGATCGCGGCCACACCCGTGCGCAGGTCGATGTGCAGCATCACCCCCGTGACGTACTGCTCGCCGCCGAACTGCTCGGAGAGCCGCTGCGCCGCCAGCTCCATCTGCTGCACGATGCCGTCACCCTGGCGCCGCCGGTTGCGCAGCGCGCTGACAGCGAGGCTGCCCAGCATCGCGGCCCGCAGGCCGTGCCCCATCGCGTCGGTGACCGAGACGGTCAGCGTCTCCTGGGCGACTGCGTAGTCGAACGTGTCACCGCCGATCTCGTAGGCCGGCTCGAGGCTGCCGGCGATGGAGAACTCCGGCGCTTCGTAGGCCAGGACCGGCAGCAACTCCCACTGGATCTCGGCGGCCAGGTCCAGGGCGCGACGGCGGCGGATTCGCTCGAACCGGTCGGTGTAGCGGCGGGCGGCCACGATGGCATAACCCATGAAGCTGGCGATATCACTGAGGGCTACCCGCAGGGCCGGATCGTCTTCGGGCAGGTCCACCTCCAGGACGCCGAGGCGCTCGGCCCGCATGCTGACCGGGAAGTAGCCGACGTGGCCGACGCTGGCCGGCAGGACGATCGCCTCCTGCGTGAGGTAGGCCTGGCCCGCCACGCTGCCCTCGACATGCTGCTCGCCGGTCGTCGAGGCATCGCCCCTGCCGGGCACCGGCGTCAGCGTCTGCTCTTCGTAGTCGGCGAGCAGGACCGTGCAGGCCGTCGCATCGGCCACCCGCCGCAGGTGGCGCAGTAGCGCCTCGGCGAACTCGTAGGGCGGCCCGTCGTCGAGCGCCCGCGCCAGGTCGCCGATATAGGCGTGGACGCCTTCGCGATAGTGCCTGCTTGTCATCGACGCGACTGTAGCGAGTGAGCATCGAGCGACGCGAGGTGCGGAGCGAGATGACGATCAGTCGCGGCGGGCGGCCAGGACGGCGTCGTAGACGACCCGCTTGGCAACGCCGGCGTCCCGCGCGACGTCGGCGATCGCCTGCTTGCGCGGCTCGCCGGTCTTCTCCCGGCGGCCCACCTCGGCGGCCAGCTGCTCCGGGGCGCTGTCCACGGCCGCCCGGGTGGCCCCGCCGACGACGACGGTGACCTCTCCACGCACCCCGTCGGCGGCCCAGGCGGCCAGCTCGGCCAGCGGCCCGCGGCGCACCTCCTCGTGGGTCTTGGTCAGCTCCCGGCAGACCGCGGCCGGCCGGTCGGCGCCGAACACCGCCGCCATGTCGGCGAGTGACTCGGCCAGCCGGTGTGGGGCCTCGAAGAACACCAGGGTGCGAGGCTCGGCCATCAGTTGCTGGAACGCGGTCCGCCGGCCGGCCGTCCGCCGCGGCGGGAATCCCTCGAAGCAGAACCTGTCGCAAGGCAGGCCCGAGACCGCGAGTGCTGTCGTCACCGCCGACGGGCCGGCCAGCGCGGTGACCCGCACCCCGGCCGCCGCGGCGGCGACCACCAGCCGGTAGCCGGGATCGGAGACGCTGGGCATTCCGGCGTCGGTGACCAGCAGCACGTCCTGGCCGCCCCGCAACACGTCCAGCAACTCCTGGGTACGGGCGCTCTCGTTGCCTTCGAAGTACGACAGCACGCGGCCGGTGACCGAGACCCCGAGGTCGCGCGCCAGCCGTTGCAGCCGGCGGGTGTCCTCGGCGGCGACGACCGAGGCCCCGGCCAGGGCGTCCAGGAGCCGGGCCGGTGCGTCGCCGGGCTGCCCGATGGGCACGCCGGCCAGGGTCAGCGTGCCGGGTGTCCCGGTCAGGGGGCATCCGTCACGAGGTGGCGGCCCGCACGTCGCGCGTGACCCGGCGCTCGACCCAGAACGCCAGGAACGGCAGGACACCGGCGAGCAGCATCAGGACCGTACGCGGCAGGGGGTATCTCCGCTTGATCGCCACGTCCAGCGCGAACACCAGGTAGACGATGTAGAGGAAGCCGTGCACCGGCCCGACGACCTGCACGACGACCGGGTGGCCCGCAAGATACTTCAGCGGCATCCCGACGAGGACCAGGACGATCAGCCACACCCCGACCACGTACGCCATCACGCGGTAGCGGGTCAGCGCGCCGCTCACCTGGCCGGCCGATGATCCTGCGCGTGCAGTTGCGCCAGATACCTGTTGTAGGCGTCGAGCTCCTCGTCGGGCTCCTCCTCGATGGCGGCCTGGCGTAGCTCCCCCTCAGCCGCCCCGCCGGGCAGATCAGCCGGGGCGGACGCCCCGGCCGGCCCGGCCGGAGGGTGCCGCTCGAGGTAGATCGTGCGGCCCCACCACCAGATCGCGAACGCCGCGAACAACGGCCACTCGAACGCGTAGCCGATGCTGCGCCCGTTGCCGCCCTCGGCCCGCCCCAGCTGCCACCAGCCGAGCAGGGCGAACACCGACACCGCGGCCAGTAGCAGCGCGTGCCGGGCCAGCCAGCGCGGCGAGAACAGCATCCGGAGCACCCGCCGAGGTTACCGCCGCCCCCCGGTCGCCGTGCACCTCACCGGCGAGCACCCCGCCCACGATCACCTCACCTACGATCAGTGCGTGGCCGCCACTTCCGTCGAGCCGGTCGGCACGGCGACTGCCACCCCGGCCGCCGGCCACCGGCCCCTGGTGGTCCCGATGCCGGCCGACCGGATTACGTCGTGGCTGTGGGCGGCGTGTGTCACCGCGTTCGCGGGGATCCTGCGTTTCACCGGGCTGGGCAGCCCGAACTCCAAGATCTTCGACGAGGTCTACTACGCCAAGGACGCCCACGACCTGCTGCGCTACGGGTACGAGCGCAACAGCGACAACACCGGGCCCGGCTTCATCGCCCACCCCCCGCTCGGCAAGTGGCTGATCGGCATCGGCGAGCACTTCTCCGGCTACAACGCCGTCGGCTGGCGGGTGTCGGCGGCCGTCGTCGGCACACTGTCGGTGCTGGTGCTCGTGCGGGTCGCCCGCCGGATGACCCGGTCGACCCTGCTGGGCTGCATCGCGGGGGTGCTGATCAGCCTCGACGGGCTGCACTTCGTGCAGAGCCGGGTCGCGATGCTCGACATCTTCCTGATGTGGTGGGTCCTCGTCGCCTTCGCCTGCCTGCTGATCGACCGCGACGCCCTGCGCTCCCGGCTGGCCGCCGGCCGGCCGGCCGGCCTGCGGCCGTGGCGCATGCTGGCCGCCGTCAGCCTCGGGTGCGGGCTGGCGACGAAGTGGAGCGCGGTCTGGTACGTCGTGGCCTTCGGGCTGCTGGCCTTCGCCTGGGACTGCGGCGCCCGGCGGTCGGCCGGCCACCCGCGGCCGGTGCTGTCCACGCTGGGCTCCTCGGCGGGCTGGGCGACCGCCTACGCGGTCGTCCTGGTGGGTGTCTACACCCTGGCCTGGATCGGGTGGTTCGACAGCAGCGCCGCCTACGACCGGGCGTACGGGTCCAATGCGCTCGTCGGCTGGCTGCACTACCACCAGGAGATCCTGCGCTTCCACACCCACCTGACCACCTACCACCGGTACTCCTCGCTGCCCTGGTCCTGGCTGCTGCTGGCCCGGCCGGTGGCGTACTTCTACAGCTCGCCCACCGACTGCGGCGACCCCAACTGCTCCCGGGAGGTGCTGGCCCTCGGCAACCCGGTGCTGTGGTGGCCCTTCGCCGGCACGCTGGTGGTGATGGCCTGGCGCTGGCTGGCGCGCCGTGACTGGCGCGGCGCGGCCGTGCTGGCCGGTGTCGGTGCGGGCTTCCTGCCCTGGCTGCCCTACCCGCACCGCACGATGTTCCTGTTCTACGCCCTGCCGGCCCTGCCGTTCCTCGTCCTGGCCACGACGATATGCCTGGGCATGGTGCTCGGCGCCCCGCACGCCTCGCCGGAGCGCAGGCTGTTCGGTGCCCTCGGCGTGGCCGGCTACGTCGTGCTGGTCGCGGTAACCTTCGCCTTCTTCTATCCCGTACTCGCGGGCCAGACGCTGACCTACGTCGCCTGGCATCACCGCATGTGGTTCGCGACGTGGGTCTGAGAGGCGCCACATGATCAGCATCGGCAGGCTCACCGCGGCGGACCGCGCCGACTGGGAGGCCCTGTTCCGCGGCTACATCGACTTCTACCAGCGCTCGCAGTCGCCGGAGATGTACGAGCGGGCCTGGTCGGAATTCCAGGACGACACCCGGCTGCACGCCCTCTGCGCCAAGGTCGACGGCAGGCTGGTCGGCATCACCCACTTCCTGGTGCATGTCAGCACGACGGCACCGGACGTGTGCTACCTGCAGGACCTGTTCACCCTGCCCGCGGCCCGCGGCAAGGGGGTGGCCCGGGCGCTGATCGCGGCGGTCGTCGAATGGGCCCGCACCCAGGGCTGCAGCCGGGTCTACTGGTCCACCCAGGCGACCAACACCACCGCGCGCCGACTGTACGACCAGGTGGGGGTCAACCGGGGCTTCATCCTGTACCAGATCGACCTGTAGCCGCCCCGGACATCAGGGGCGGCGGTGGCCGACCAGCGGCAGGACCGGACCGGCGCCACCGTCACGGAGCAGGGCCGCGCCGACGGTCAGGGTCCAGCAGGTACGGGCGATGTCGTCGACCAGCAGCACCGGCCCGGCCGGCAGGGCCGCCGCCGGGTCGAGGCCGAGGGTCTCGAGGAGATGCCGGACCCGGGTCGCGGACGCGACGTCATGGTCGGGCGGCCGGCCGCTGACCCGCAGCGCATCCACCAACGGCAGCCGGCCGACCTCGGCCAGGTGCCGGGCCATGCCGCGGACCCGCAGCGGTCTGGACCGGCTCGGCACCGCGACGACGGCGGCCGGCCGCTCGTCCCACTCGGCGGCCCACCGCCGCAGCACGTCGACCAGGGCCTCGCGCAGGTCCTGGCCGGGCTCGGCATCGGGACCGGCGAGCTCGTCGATGACCGACTGCCAGCCCGGGTCGTCGGCGAAGGCCACCGCTCGACCGGGGGCGATGCCGGCGATCCGGCCCCGGCGGGCCGAACCGGAGGGCCATTGCTTGCGCGGGGTGAGCACGTGCGGCAGGGACCGCAGGTGCCGGCGGGCTGCCGCGATCGCCGCCGGGTCGGGTCGCAGCCCGGGAGCGGGCAGCTCGCCGGTGCACACCGAGCAGCGACCGCACGCCCCCGCCGACGCGTCGTCGAGCGCCTCGGTCAGCACCTGCATCAGGCAGCGCGCGCCCGCGGCGTACGTCCGCATCAGGTCGGCCTCGGCCCGCCTGGCCCCGACGATCCGGTCGTACTTGTCGGCGTCGTAGTGCCACGCGTGCCCGGTGCCGACCCACCCGGAGCCGACCCGCTCGACGGCACCGTCGACCCGCAGCGTCTTGAGCAACGCCTCCAGCCGGCCCCGGCGCAGGCCGGTCTCGGCCTCGATCGCGGGCACGGTCAGACCCTCGGAGGGGGCGACCGCGGACAGCAGGGCCAGGACCCTGCGGGCGGCGTCGGGGTCGGGGATCGTCGCGGTGGCGAAGTACTCCCAGATCCGCGGGTCGGACTCCGCCGCCGGCACCAGCACGCCGACGGCTTCCTCCAGCGCGCGGCCGGCCCGGCCGACCTGCTGGTAGTAGGCCACCGGCGAGTCCGGGGATCCGACGTGTACGCAGAAGCCGAGGTCGGGCTTGTCGTAGCCCATGCCGAGAGCCGAGGTCGCCACGACGGCCTTCAGCCGGTTGTCCCGCAGTGCCGCCTCGATCCGGGCCCGCTCCTGCGGATCGGTGTCACCGGTGTAGGCGGCGACGTCGTGGCCCTGCAGCCGGAGGTAGTCGGACAGGGACGTGGCCTGGTCCTTGGTGAGCACGTAGACGATGCCGGAGCCGGGCAGCGCCGTCATCGCCTCGCCGACCCAGGCGAACCGCTCCACCCCGTCGAGGCCCGGCACCACCGCGAGCCGCAGGCTGGCCCGGGCCAATGGGCCGCGCAGGACGAGGGTGTCCTCGCCGAGCTGTGCGGCGACGTCCTCGGTGACCCGCTGGTTGGCCGTCGCGGTGGTCGCCAGGACCGGGCTGCCTTGGGTCATGGCGGCCAGCAGCCGGGTCAGTCGCTGGTAGTCCGGCCGGAAGTCGAAGCCCCAGTCGGAGATGCAGTGCGCCTCGTCGATCACCAGCAGGCCGGCGTCGGCGAGCAGCGGCAGCGCCCGGTCGGCGAACCGCGGGTTGGCCAGGCGCTCCGGTGACACCAGCAGGACGTCGACCTCGTCCGCCGCGAGCGCCTCGAAGACCTGCTGCCAGTCGTCGACGTTGGCGGAGTTGACCGTGGCGGCGCGCAGGCCCACCCGCTCTGCCGCGGACACCTGGTCGCGCATCAGCGCGAGCAGCGGAGAGATCACCAGGGTCGGCCCGCGGCCGGCCTCCCGCAGGGCGCCCGTGGCAGCCCAGTAGACGGCGGACTTGCCCCAGCCGGTCCGCTGCACGAGCAGCACCCGGCGCCCGTCCACCAGGGCCGCCACCGCCTCGACCTGGTCGTCGCGCGGCAGTGCCGCCGGCCCCGCCATCGCCGCCAGCACCCGGCCGAGATGCACTGCCGCCGTGGCGTCACCGTCGGCCTGCTGTCGTACGTTGACTGTCACCGTTCCACCATCCCCTACGGGAGTGACATGGCAGTGATCCGGTACGAGGTCCGGCCCATCGGATGGGTCGAGTCCCCGCTCGTCGACCGTGAGGCGGCCCCCAAACAGGGCGACGAGGGCGCGCCGGAGGCCTGGCTGGTGTTCGACGAGCGCGTCCGCCCAGGGCTGGCCGATCTCGCCGCGGGCACCGAGGTCATCGTGCTGACTTGGCTCGATCGCGCGCGCCGCGACGTCCTGGCCGTGCACCCTCGCGGCAACCTGGACAACCCCGTCCAAGGCGTGTTCAGCACCCGGTCCCCCGACCGGCCCAATCCCATCGGCCTGCACACCGTGCAGATCGTCGCGATCGAGGGCACCCGGATGCGGGTGCGCGACCTCGAGGCGATCGACGGGACACCCGTCCTCGACGTCAAGCCGGTGCTCGGCCGCATCGCGGAGAGGTGATCTCTCCCGGCTGGTCAGCCCGCGGGTGGAGGCGCAGACTGGCAGGGACAGTCCGACGTCAATTGTGGGGTTTCCGATGTCACGTTCCTCGCCCGCGTCACCGGGGTCCGCGCCGCCGGAGTGCGCGTCGCCGGAGTGCGTGCCGCCGGATGCTCTGCCGATCCTGTCCCGGGGCAAGCACCGCACCATCGCCACGGGTGCCTGCTTCATGGAGATGGCCTCCCTGCTGGCCGGTGAGCGATGGACCGACCATCCGCGGTGCACCCACCCGCTGCTGTCCGACCTCGCCCGGCGGGTCAACGACCGTACGTCTGACGAGCAGCGGTCGGGCCTCGCTCTGCTGATCCCCGCAGTGGTCGGCCTGCGGAGCGACGACTCGCGGATGGACGCGCGAATAGCGCTCCGCTGCGCGACGACCGCCCTCCCCGTGGCGCCCGCCGACCTGCAGAACGCCCTGGCGGTCTCCGTACTCATCGCGGACCGCGTACTCGCAGAACTCGACGGGCGACCGGCCGGCAGCCTGGAGCCCGGCAGCCGCGCAGCCCTCGACGCCGCGCCACGGGCCGCGGAGTGGGCTGAAGCGTTCGTCCGGCAGGCCGGCATCCGGACCCAGGGGCTGCGCCGGCATGCCGCTCCGAGCGCCGTCCGGGTCGCCGTGCGCGCCATCGCCAAGGGCCGCGCGCCCGACCCTGATCACACCCTCCGCCGGCTGCTGAGCGATGTCATCGAGGACTGCGCCGCCGTGTGCGGTACCGCCCCGTGCGACCCCGGCCCGGCAGGACGGCCAGCGACCGGCGCCGCCGCGCACGCCGGGGCGTGACGACCTGCGGTGGGTCCTGCACGTCGACATGGACCAGTTCATCGCCGCCGTCGAGGTCCTGCGCCGCCCGGAACTGCGCGGCCGCCCCGTCGTGGTCGGAGGTGACGGCGACCCCACCAAGCGGGGGGTCGTGAGCACGGCCTCCTACGAGGCCCGGGCCTACGGCGTGCACTCCGGGCTGCCGCTTCGTACGGCCGCGCGGCGCTGTCCCGACGCGGTCTTCCTGCCGGTCGACAGGGCGGTGTACGAGGCGGCCTCCGCCGCGGTCATGGCCGCGCTGCGGGAGTTCGACGCGGTGGTCGAGGTGCTGGGGTGGGACGAGGCGTTCCTCGGCGTCGAGTCCACCGATCCGGCGGCCCTCGCCCGCCGGATCCAGGAGCGGGTGCGCGCCGTCACCGGTCTCGAGTGCACCGTCGGCATCGGGCCGAACAAGCTGCAGGCCAAGCTGGCCACCGGGTTCGGCAAGCCGGGCGGCGTGTTCCGCCTGACCTACGAGACCTGGTACGACGTGCTCGGCGACCGGCCGACCGATGCGCTGTGGGGCATCGGGGCCAAGACGGCCAAGCGGCTCGCCGCGGCCGGGATCACGACGGTCAGCCGGCTCGCCGCCACCGACCCGGCCGACCTCGCGGCCATGTTCGGCCCCACGAACGGGCCGTGGCTGGGCCGCCTGGCGGCCGGGCACGGGAGCAGCACGGTCGACGGTGCGCCGTACGTCGCTCGCTCCCGCAGCCGGGAGGTCACCTTCCAGCGCGACCTGCAGGACTGGGACGACGTCCGCGGTGCGGTGCAGGATCTCGTACGGCAGCTCGCCGCCGACCTGGCGGCCGAGCAGCGGCTCGCCGTCCGGGTGGTGGTCAAGGTGCGTTACGCGCCGTTCGTCACACGCACGCTCGGACACCCGCTCACCGAGCCCACCGCCGCGCCCGCTCTCCTCGAGCAGGCCGCACTCGGTGCCCTCGACCGCTTCCCCGAACGGCGGCCCGTGCGCCTCGTCGGCGTGCGCGCAGAGCTGACCAAGCCCTAGCGCCCCGCCCGGGACTGCCCGGGATATCCCCACGTACGGGCGTCGACGATCCCTTGACCGGCAGGCCGAAGGCGGTCTGGCGAGGCTTGACCGCGATCTCGGTGTCGTCGTTGAAGTCGCCGTTCGGGCTGAGCGCGGGCCGGCGCAGGCATTTCGGGGAGCGCGTATTGGCCGGCCACCCCGGCTGGCATCATCGGGCGATGCCCACCACCCTGCATGCCACCGGACTGACCCTGATCGAGCACGAGTTCCGGGTGCCCCTCGACCACGGCCGCCCCGACGGTGAACTCATCACCGTGTTCGCCAGAGAGGTCGCCGACCCGGACGGCCGCGACCGGCCGTTCCTGGTCTACCTGCAGGGCGGCCCGGGTCAGGAGGCCCCCGGTCCCACCCGCGCACCGACCAGCCCGGGCTGGCTGGACCGCGCCCTCGCCGACTACCGGGTGCTGATGCTCGACCAGCGCGGCACCGGCCGATCCTCACCCGTCGGCACGCTTCCGGGCATGACCGCTCAGCAGCAGACGGACTACCTCATCCACTTCCGCGCCGACGCGATCGTGGCCGACGCCGAGTGGATTCGCACCGCGCTGGGCGTGGAGTCGTGGAGCGTCCTCGGTCAGTCCTTCGGCGGGTTCTGCGCGCTGCATTACCTGACCCGCGCGCCCGACGGCTTGCGGGAGGCGTTCTTCACCGGCGGACTGCCACCGGTCGGGCGGCATGTCGACGACGTCTACCGGGCCACGTACGCCACGATGTTGGAGCGCAACCGTCGCTACTACCGGCAGTATCCCGGCGACCGTGACCGGGTGCGGGCCATCCTCGAACGCCTCGACACCGGTGGCATGCTGCTGCCCAACGGAGACGCCCTCACGGCACGCCGCTTCCGCCAGATCGGCAACGCGCTGGGCCGCGCCGGCGGTGCCGAAGCCCTGCACTACCTGCTGGAGCGCGACCCGTCCTCGCCGGGTTTCCTGCACGATCTGGCCGACGCCATGCCGTTCTCCGGCCGCAACCCGCTCTACGCCGTGATTCACGAGGCCAGCTACTCCGACGGGTGCGCCACCCGCTGGTCCGCCGAGCGGGTCCGGCCGCCCGAGTTCGACGCCGACCCCACGCTGTTCACCGGCGAGCACGTCTTCCCGTGGACGTTCACCGACTACGGCGAGCTGGCGCCGCTGCGGGAGGCGGCGGACCTGCTGGCCGAACACGTCTGGCCGCGGCTGTACGACGCCGACACACTGCGCCGGTGCACGGTCCCGTGCGCGGCCGCGATCTACGCCGAGGACCCGTACGTCGACCGCGCCTTCTCCGAGGAGACCGCCCGGCTCATCCCGACCATGCGGCCGTGGCTGACCAACGAGTACGAGCACAACGGGCTGCGGGCGGACGGCGACCGGATCCTGGACCGGTTGATCGCGCTCGCCCGCGGCCGCGCATAGGACCTTCCCGTTCAGAAGTGCCAGCCGATGAGATTCCACTGCCATCCGAACCAGGTCAGCGCGGCTACCCCGATGAAAGCGACGACCTGGTGGATGCGGGCGGCGAGACCGGCACCGGATCCGCGCCAGCCACGAACCGTGAACACCAGCGCGCCGACGGCCATCAGCAGGACCACGACGGGCAGTACGAGCAGGCCCCGGAAGCCGGTCGGCACCTGGTAGAGGAACCCGCTGGTGTCGCCGAGGAGGACAACCGCGAGTCCGATCAGGAACGCGAGGCCGAGGACGACCGCCCCGGCGGCGAGCGACCGGGCCAGCCGCCATCGCGCGGTGGTGGAAGCGGCCCGGCCCAACAGCCGGCGTCCCAGCCCGGTCAGCAGAACCACGAGCGCGCTGACGGCGATGAGCGTGAAGGCGAGGAGCACCCCCAGGTTGACGGGGAGCGTCTCCCCGGCACTCAGGAGCTGGTAGTCGGGGCCGTCGGTGGCTACGTAGTGCCGGCCGTCGGCAGCCGTGGAGGAAGACCAGGTGGTCGCTGCCGTCGGCGAGCTGGTAGGGGCCGTTGCCGTGCTTGGTCCACGTCTCGCCCTTGAAATGCACAGTGCCGTCAGCGGCGACTGCGAGCCGCGCCGGCCCGAGTAGGTTGACGATCTTCTCCACCGTGGACTCGTTGTGCCGGGTCGGCTCATAGAAGCCGGCCCGTGGCGCGGTGGTGGTGCCCGGTGCGGTCGCGGCCGGCGTCGGGTTGGCGTCGGGCCCGGTCGGGGTCGGCAGGAAGCGGCTGACGAAGCCAGGCAGTATCTGGGTCACGGCATCGATCCCACCGGTGGCGTTGGTCGAGACGAACAATCCGAGCTTGCACCCGGGCACCAGAAGCAGGATGCTCTCGAACCCCTCCCAGCTGCCGTCGTGCATGAGGACACGGTGACCGTTCGTCATGCGGTACATGAAGCCGTGGGCGTAGCCGCCCAGGCGCGGGTCGGCGGAGAAGGACGGTTCGTGCAGCTGAGCAGTGGTCGCCGGCGTGAGGATCGTGGCGGACCCGTACCGGCCGTCGTTCAGCTGGGCAATCATGAAATGCGCCATGTAGGCGGCGGTCGTACTGACCGCTCCGTCGGGGGTGAGCTGGTCGAACTCGAACGGGACCCGCCGCACCGGCTTGGTATCGGAGTTGTAGCTGCGGGCCAGGTCGTCCGCGAGCGGAGCGGGCACCGGCTCGGTCGCGGTGCTGTGGGTCATGCCCAGCGGCCCGAACAGGTGTTGCCCGAAGTAGCCGTCGTAGGGCTGGCCGCTGACCTTGGCCACGAGATAGCCGGCCAGCGCGACGCCGTAGTTGGAGTACGCCGAGATCTGGCCCGGCGGCCGGATCCGGGCCGGCATATTGGCCGCCAGGTACTTCTCCAGGGGGTGACGTCGGCAGCGGTACGCGCCGCGGTGCCGATGACCTTGTCCTCGAAGCCGGAGGTGTGGTCCATCAGCGTCTGCAACGTCACGGGCTGGGCGTATGTCGCCGGGATCTTGAATCCGGTCAGGTACCGGTTGACGTCGGCGTTGAGGTCGAGCCTGCCGGCCTGGACCTGCTGCATCACCGCGGTCCACGTGAACAGCTTCGTGATCGACGCGATGCGCACCAGGGATCGGTCTGGATCGAAGGCGACAGCGTGTTCCCGGTCAGCTAGGCCGTAACCCTTGGAGAGCACAGTTGCGTCGCCCGACACGACTGATACCACGGCGCCAGGCACGTGATGATGGCTGAGGGCGCCGGGCATCGCACGGTCGAAGTAGTCGGTCAGCGCGGGGGCGGGCGGGGAGCCGCAATCGGCCGGTGCGGCCGGTGCGGCCGCGGCGGGCGACGCAGGAACGATGACCGGCACAGCCAGGCAGCTCATGACTAGGGCAAGTAGCACTGAAGGTATTCGCATGGCCGTCAGCGTGCCGCCGGCCGGGGGGGCCGCACATCGCCGCGCGGTCGTTTCTCGACTACGACAAAAGTGGGAGGCGGGCGCGGTGAGTCGGCTACCAAAGTGGCATGGGCCGGCCACCGCGCCGTGCATAGGCTGCTGGTCATGGACGTGACATTCCCGGGGGAGCGGGCGCGGTGGGCCGACGGCGCATCGGTGCTCGCCTGTCTCGTCCTCACCGCCCTCGCCGTCAAGGGGCACTGGTCGCCGCTGCCGCGGCCGGCGATCGCAGCGGCCGGCACGGTGGGGGGCTGGGCGGGATTCGCCGCGTGGTCGTGGATCGACGGGGGCCGGCTGTCGGTCGACGATGCGGTCGCCGAGGCGGCCGGCGTGGCCTTCGTCATGATCCTCGGCGCGTACACCGCCACCAGGCGAGCCCTCCTGGCATCGTGGCAGGACCGGGCGGAGCAAGCCGAGTCCGGCCGGCGGCTCAACGAGGAACAGGCCCGGTCAGCCGAACGCACGCGCATCGCCCGGGAGATGCACGACGTGGTGGCCCACAAGGTCTCGCTGATCGCGCTGCACGCCGGCGCCCTCGAACTCACGGGCGGCGCGA
Source organism: Pseudonocardiales bacterium (assembly GCA_003244095.1). Taxonomy (GTDB): domain Bacteria; phylum Actinomycetota; class Actinomycetes; order Mycobacteriales; family QHCA01; genus QHCA01. The sequence continues at coordinate 13,306 of QHCA01000404.1, forward strand.
GCTCGGACCGGGTCACTCAGGAGGCGGCGCTGATCCGAGTGACCGCCCGGGAGGCCCTGCAGGAGCTGCGTTCCGTACTCGGCGTACTGCAGTCCAGCCCGGGACAGCGCGCGACTGACCAGGCAGCCGTCGAGCGGGGCGAGCCATTCGCCGACCTGACCTCCCTGGTGCAGGCATCGGTACGGGCCGGACAGCCGGTCGAGTTGCACGACGACGCCGGCTCGCTGCCGCCGGGCACCGCCCGGGTTGTCTACCGGATCGCCCAGGAAGGGCTGACCAACGCCCGTAAGCCTGCACCGCACGCCTCGACGACCGTCGCGGTCCACCTGGCCGAAGAGGGGACCGTGACCGTCACCGTGCACAATGAGCCGACCGCGAGCGCGCCGATGGATCTGCCTGGATCCGGTTCCGGACTGGTCGGCCTGGCCGAGCGGCTCCGGCTGGTCGACGGTTCTATCCACAGTGGATTCACAGCCGATGGCGGCTGGCAGCTCCGCGCCGTCGTCCCGCCGCCCGAGCCGAGGACGGCCGCGTCCCCGACGGCCGGGGCCCGGATCGAACAGCCCGGGGCCGCCCGGTGATCTCGGTCCTGCTGGTCGACGACGAAGCCCTCGTCCGGGCCGGCCTTCGCATGATCCTCGAGACGGCAGACGACCTGAGCGTGGTCGGTGACGCCGAGGACGGCCGAGCCGCGATCGACGCGGTCAGCCGGAGCCGGCCCGACGTGGTCCTGATGGACATCCGCATGCCGCGACTGGACGGGGTGGCCGCCACGGCGGCGATCCGGACCGGCGCGAATCCACCGGCCGTCGTCGTGCTGACCACATTCGATACCGACGACGCGGTGTTCGGGGCGCTGGAGGCGGGCGCGACCGGCTTCCTGCTCAAGGACACGCCGCCGGCGGACCTGCTGCGCGCCGTGCGCCTCGCGGCGGACGGCGATTCGATGCTCTCCCCCGGCGTCACCCGCCAGCTCATCGACCGCTTCACCGCCGAGGACCGCAGCCAGCGCCGTAGCGACGCGCTCGACCGGTTGCAGGGCCTGACCGGCCGCGAGCGGGAGGTGCTGGTCGAGATCGGCCTCGGCTGGGCCAACAGCGACATCGCCTCCCATCTGCACATGAGCGAGGCGACGGTGAAGACCCACGTCTCACACCTGTTCGACAAGCTCGCGGCCACCAACCGGGTTCAGATCGCCATCGCCGCCTACCGGGCGGGCGTCGTCGAGTAGACGAGGGCATCCGCAGCGCTGACGTGACGAGACAGCGTGTCACCGTGGGGGCGCGAGGCCGACGTGACTGGTTCAGTTGGCGGAGGGCGGCCGGAGGACGGCGAACTGGTCGGTCACCCGGTAGCCGCCGTCGCGGAAGCGGAAGCAGGCGGCTGGACGGCCGCCGGTGCGGTCCGGCCGGGTGGTCTCTCCGGTGGGTTCGAGCACCTGCCGGCGCAGGAGTACGCGACGCAGGTTGGTCGGCGATACGTCGTGGCCGAGGGCGGCGGCGTAGATGGCCCGCAGCTCGGCGATCGTGAACCGCGGTGGCGCGAGGGCGTAGCCCAGGTTGGTGTAGGACAGCTTGGCCCTGAGCCGGTCGCGGCCGGCGATCGCGAGCGCACCGTGGTCGAATGCCGTCCGGAGGACCTCGTGCACGGGATGCCAGCTGGTGTCCGGTGGCAGAACGGGATCGACGCCTGCGGGGACCAGTCCGAGATAGGCGGTGGCCAGCAGCCGCAACTCCGGGTGCCGACCGGGCTCGCTGACCGTACCCAGCTGCTCCAGGTGGGAGAGCTCGCGGACGTCGACCTTGGTCGCCAGATGCCGGCGTACGGAGAGCTCCAGCGTCTCGCCGGGCCCCACGACGCCGCCGGGCAACGCCCACGCGCCGGCATGCGGAGGTTCGGTGCGCTGCCACAGCAGCAGGCAGAGCCGGCCAGCCCGCACCTGCAGGATGACCGCGAGGACTTCGTGACCATAAGTCGGAAATTCCTCGTGACCGGTCACGAAGCCATGTTAGGGTTCAGGGCAGTTAGTGTCCATGAGGCTAAAACCGAGGAACTCCATGACTGTGCTGGTGTCGATGACGACCACAGGCTGGCAGGACGAGGTCCGCCGGCTCGCCGCCGCGCGCAACGCCGTGCTGCTCGCGCACAACTACACCTCCCCCGAGATCCAGGACGTCGCCGATCACGTCGGGGACAGCCTGGCGCTGTCGCGGGTGGCCGCGACCAGCGACGCCGACATCATCGTCTTCGCCGGCGTGCACTTCATGGCCGAGACCGCCAAGATCCTGGCGCCGGCCAAGACGGTGCTGCTTCCCGAGGCGGCGGCCGGCTGCTCGCTGGCCGACACGATCACCGCTGACCAGCTGCGGGCGTGGAAGGCCGAACACCCGGGTGCCGCCGTGGTCGCCTACGTCAATACCTCCGCCGAGGTCAAGGCGGAGTCAGACATCTGCTGCACGTCGTCCAACGCGGCCGACGTTGTCCGCTCCATCCCGGCCGGCCGCGAGATCCTGTTCCTGCCCGACCAGTTCCTCGGTGCCCACGTCCGCCGGGTGACCGGCCGCGACAACATCCACGTGTGGTTCGGCGAGTGCCACGTGCACGCGGCGATCACCCCCGACGCCCTGGTCGCGCGGGTCGACGCCGATCCCGGGGTCGAGCTGCTGATCCATCCCGAGTGCGGTTGCACCACGGCGGCCCTCGACCTCGCCTCGGCCGGCGACCTCCCGGCCGGGCGTACCCGCGTGCTGTCGACCGGCGGGATGGTCGAGCATGCGCGTACCACCACCGCCGACCGGGTCCTGATCGCCACCGAGACCGGAATCCTGCACCAGCTGCGGGCGGTCAACCCGACGACGACCTTCGAGCCGGTCAACCCGGGCAGCGTGTGCCGCTACATGAAGATGACCACCCCGGCCAGCCTGCTGCGCTGCCTGCGCGAGGGTGTCACCGAGATCACCGTCGACCCCGAGATCGCAGCGCGCGCCGCCTCGGCCGCCTCGGGATCGCGCGCTGTCGCTGTCGGCAGTCTCCGCACGGCGGTCAGGACGGTGGCGGGGTTCTTGTGTTTGAGGGCGTGCGCTTGGGTTGCCAGCCAGGCGGCACTGGCGGCGGTCCCGGAGCCGAAGGTCGCCTGTCCCGCCCGATTCAGGTGTTCGACGGCATGGGGGAAGTCAAGGATACGCACGGCGTCGGGGCGATGGTAGTCGAGAAAGCCTTGCAACCACACACTGCCATCCATCACCCCCACCACCACGCCCGCTGTCGCGACGCCGCGCCGGTGGGTCTCGCACAGGGCGAGATGGGTGAAGGTCGTGTGCTCCGCACGACGAGAAAAGTAGGAGAGATCGCCGGTATGCACCGCTCCCGTTGCCTCCGCCCGCGCAATCGTGCCAATCGCCACCGTCTTGACTTCCGCCCACTCCCCGCCTACCAACGGCACCATCGCCCCGTCCGCGCTCACTTGTTGGCGGGCCGGACCTGCGGGAGGTGGCGGTTGCTCGCGCACCAGCCGCTCCACCGCCTCCGTCTGCACCGCGACATACGCCGCCCCCGCTGCCTCCGTCTGCCGTCGCACCGTCGCTGCGCTCACCGTCACCCCCCAGAAGAAGGCGAGCTGTGCCGCCGCGTGCGCGAAGGGCATCCATGCCGCCAACCGCACCATCCCCTCACGCAGCGTCGCACTTTCCGCGCCGGGTTCGAGCGCCAGTTCCTCATCAAGGGGGGAAACTCCCGCTCCCGCAGGCCGAACAGACGAGATAGCGACGGCGCAACCGCACCGGAGCCAGTTGACCCGGGGTCAGCACCGTCCGCTCCTGCCAGCCACGCG
>QHCA01000405.1 GCA_003244095.1 Pseudonocardiales bacterium
TCGGAGATCTGCGACGCGGTGCCGGCGGTGATGGTGCCGTCCTTGGCGAAGGCCGGCCGCAACCGGCTCAGCGACTCCACGGTCGTGTCGGCCCGGATGCCCTCGTCCTCGCCGACCACGACCGGGTCGCCGCGGCGCTGCGGGACCTCGACCGGCACGATCTCGTCGTCGAAGACGCCGTCCTTCTGCGCTTGCGCGGCCCGCTGGTGCGACCGGACGGCGAACTCGTCCTGCTCCTCGCGGCTGATCCCGAGCTTTGCGTTGTGATGCTCGGTCGACTCACCCATGGCGATGTGGTCGAAGGCGTCGGTCAGGCCGTCGTAGGCCATCGCGTCGAGGACCTCGATGGAGCCGTACTTGTAGCCCGACCGCGACTTGGGCAACAGGTGCGGCGCGTTCGTCATCGACTCCATGCCACCCGCGACGACGATGTCGAACTCCCCTGCCCGGATCAGCTGGTCGGCCAGCGCGATGGCGTCGAGGCCGGACAGGCACACCTTGTTGACGGTCAGCGACGGGACGGACATCGGGATACCGGCCTTGACCGCCGCCTGGCGGGACGGGATCTGGCCGGCGCCGGCCTGCAGGACCTGGCCCATGATCACGTACTGCACCTGGTCGCCGGTCAGGCCGGCCCGCTGCAGTGCACCGGCGATCGCGAAGCCGCCGAGGTCGGCGCCGGAGAAGTCCTTGAGCCCGCCCAGGAGGCGGCCCATCGGCGTACGGGCACCACCGACGATGACCGATCTCATAGCAGCCAACCTCCCAGTCGAGTGAGCATCGAGCGAAGCGAGGCGCGGAGCGCGATGATGGCCTGTGTCCTCGGGAATGCCAGGATACGTCGCATGAGCGGCCCGCTGCTGACCCGGATCGACCACGTCGGCATCGCCTGTCGCGACCTGGACGAGGCGGCCGCACGGTACGCAGAGCTCTTCGGGCTGACCGTCGTCTGCCGCGAGACCAACGACGAGCAGGGCGTGCACGAGGCCATGCTCGAGGTCTCGCTCGCACCGGCCGGCGGCAGCTACGTGCAGTTGCTGCAGCCCACCCGGCCGGACTCCCCGGTCGGCCGGTTCCTCGACCGCCGGGGTGAGGGGATCCACCACATCGGCTACGGCGTCGATGATGTCGAGGCCGCCCTGGCCACGCTCGACGGGCAGGGCGTGCGGCTGATCGACCGGCGGCCCCGGCACGGGTCGATGGGTGCGGCGATCGCGTTCCTGCACCCGCGGGACCTCGGCGGGGTCCTCACCGAGCTGGTCCAGGCGCGGCCCGGTCAGGCACGCGACTGATGGGCGGCGCCATCGAGGAGATCACCGCGGCAATCCTGGCTGACGAACTGGCCGCCGTGGCCCGCCTCGCCGTACCCGAGTCCTACCGGGGTGTCGTGGTCCGCAAGGACGAGGCAGGCATGTTCGACGGGATGGCGACCCGGGACAAGGACCCGCGCCGGTCGCTGCACCTGCAGGACGTGCCGACGCCGGAGGTCGGACCCGGCGAGGCCCTCGTGGCGGTGCTGGCCAGCGCGATCAACTACAACACCGTGTGGACGTCGATCTTCGAGCCGGTCCCGACCTTCGGCTTCCTCGAGCGGTACGCCCGGATCAGCCCGTACGCCAAGCAGCACGACCGGCCCTATCACGTCGTGGGCTCCGACCTGGCCGGCGTCGTGCTGCGGACCGGGCCGGGGGTGAACAGGTGGAAGGCCGGCGACGAGGTCGTCGCGCACTGCCTGTCGGTGGAGCTGGAGGACCCGGCCGGCCACGACGACACGATGCTCGACCCGCAACAGCGGATCTGGGGTTTCGAGACCAACTTCGGCGGCCTCGCGGAGCTGTCCCTGGTCAAGGCCAACCAGCTCATGCCCAAGCCGGCCCACCTGACCTGGGAGGAGGCGGCCAGCCCGGGCCTGGTCAACTCCACGGCCTACCGGCAGCTGGTGTCGCACCACGGCGCCGGTATGAAGCAGGGCGACACGGTCCTGATCTGGGGCGCGAGCGGGGGGCTCGGCTCCTATGCCACGCAGCTGGCCCTCGGCGGCGGCGCGACACCGGTCTGCGTCGTGTCCAGTCCGGCCAAGGCCGACCTGGTGCGCCGGATGGGAGCGGACCTGGTCATCGACCGTTCGGCAGAGGACTACCGCTTCTGGGCCGACGAGCACACCCAGGACCCGAAGGAATGGCAGCGGCTCGGCCGGCGCATCCGCGAGCTCACCGGCGGCGACGACCCCGACATCGTCTTCGAGCATCCGGGGCGGGAGACGTTCGGCGCCAGTGTCTACGTCGCCCGGCGCGGCGGCACCATCGTGACCTGCGCCTCCACCAGCGGCTACCTCCACGAGTACGACAACCGCTACCTGTGGATGAACCTCAAGCGGATCGTCGGCTCGCACTTCGCCAACTACCGGGAGGCCTGGGAGGCCAACCGCCTCATCGCCAAGGGCCTGATCCACCCCACGCTGTCGCGGACCTACCCTCTGGAAGAGACCGGTCAGGCGGCCTACGAGGTGCACCGCAATGCCCACCAGGGCAAGGTCGGCGTCCGGTGCCTGGCTCCGGTCGAGGGCCTCGGCGTCCGTGACCTGCGGTTACGCGAGCGCCACCGTGATGCGATCAATCGGTTCAGGGACACCTAGATACACCTTGTTGATTATCTGCCAGGATGTGCGGCATGCCTGACAAAACCGAGACTCGTGAGTTCTTCGACGCTCGCCACGCGCCGACCGGTTTCACCATCGTGATGCGTGGTTACGACCGCCAACAGGTCGACCAGCATCTCGAGCAGATCGCTTCCGATCTGCAGGCGGAGGTGCAGGCCCGTGAAGCGGCCGACCGGCGGGCGGGCACTCTGGAGCGCGAGCTCGGAGCGCTGCGCAAGCGCATCGCCGAGGCCGAGCAGCGGCTGGAGGAGAATGACAAGCCGACGTTGACCGGCATGGGCGCGCGGGTCGAGCAGATCCTACGGCTGGCCGAGGAGCAGGCAGCCGAGGCGCAGGCCAAGGCCGAGGCAGACGCCGAACAGTTGCGCGGCGTCGCCCGCATGGAGGTGCGCGAGGCCCGGCTGGCGGCCGAGGCACACGCCACCGAGATCATCTCGGCGGCCGAGAAGGAGGCCGCCGCGGTACGCGGCGGCATCGACAAGGAGCTGGCCGACCTGCGCACCCGCGCCAAGGCCGAGACCGACGACCTGCGCTCGCGTACCGTCCGCGAGACCACACAGCTGCGCACCACCACCGACCACGAGGTCGCCCAGCTGCGCTCGACGATCGAGCGCGACGTCGCCTCACTGCGGGCCCGCACCGAGCGCGAGGTCACCCAGCTGCGGACGGCCGCCAAGCGGGAGACCGACGAGCTGCGGGTGCAGGCCAAGCGCGACGCCGACTCGATGCGGGCCGCCGCGGAGCAGGCACTGGGCGAGGCCAACGCCCGCCGTACCAAGGCCGAGGAGGACTTCGAGCTGGCCCTCGCCGAGCGCCGCGAGGAGATCGAACGGCGCGAGGCCGAGCGGCACGCCAAGGCGCTGGCCACCACACAGAAGCTGGTGATGGAGTCCGAGCACCGTGCCAAGGCGGCGGAGGCACGCGCGGCGGAGGTCAACCGCATCGCCGACCACCGGCAGCGTGAGATCGACGAGCAGACGCGAGCCCGCCTGGAGAAGACCAAGTCCGAGGTGACCCAGTTGCGCGCCGACGCCCGGCACGAGGCCGAGAAGTTGGTGGCCGACGCACGGGCCGACGCCGAGCTCACCCGCACATCGGCGCAACGCCAGGTCGACGACCTGCCCCGCCAGCGCGACAGCATCACCGCCCAGCTGGGTCAGCTACGCGAGCTGCTCATCTCCCTGGCCACCCCCGGTGCCGCGGCACCGGACAAGCTCGACGAGGCCGCACATGCCGTCGAGGCGGTCGAGGCGGTCGAACCAGGCACCCCCCCCGCCCCCCCCGGCGGCGCACAGGGGCCGCCGCCGGGCAAGCCCACACCTC
>QHCA01000406.1 GCA_003244095.1 Pseudonocardiales bacterium
CGGAGCCGGTAGCGGTGGTGTTGGCGGGGTCTTCGGTCGCGGTCGACCCAGGCTGGGGGCCGGAAGAACGGGAGGCCGCCCTCGTCGAGGGCGACCTGCCAGCCGTGGTCATGGACGGCCTGGTGGTGCGTTCGGCAGAGCAGGACCAGATTGTGCAGGGCGGTCGGGCCGCCGTGCGACCAGTGACGGATGTGGTGTCCCGATGTCCAGGCCGGCGGCCGGTCACAGCCTGGAAAGGCGCACGCCTGGTCGCGGATGACGAGGGCGGCCCGCATGGGTTCGGGAATGCTCCGCCGTGACCGGCCCACGTCGAGCGGTTGGGATGTGCCACCGAGGACGACTGGGATGACCCTCGCGTCGCAACCGATCCGCCGGCACGCCGAAGCCGATAGCGCTTGGCCGCCCGGGAGCAGGCCGGCGGCGGCGATCTGCCCGGTCAGGGCACCATGGTCGATGGTCACGACGAGGGTGGGTTTGATCCCGCCGGAGGCCGGCAGGTCGCCCGAGGCGAGACCGATGCGGGCCAGTCTTGTCATGTCGTCGGCGCGGCGCTGAGCGGCGGTGCGCTGGTCCGGGGTGCCGTCGTCGGCGGGTTCGGGTGCCGACAGCGGGTCGAGGGCGGCGGCCAAGATGGCGGCGGACTCGGCATCGAGCAGACCGCGGAGCACGGTCATGCCGTCGTAGGCAGGGATGAGGTGCAGGTAGCGGCGCTCGGTCTGCCGCCGGGCCCGCTCCTCGGGGTCGGGCTTCGTGGTCAAGGTCTCGCACAGGTGCCGGCCGGCCTTCCGCAGCTCGATCGGATCGACCATGCTGGCCGCGCCGATCATGAAATCCTCGGCCGCGGCAGCCAGGACCGCGCCGACTCTCGGCAGGTCGCCCATCACCCCGACGATGACCTGCGCCTGCTCGATGTTCACCCGTGCCGCGGTCAGCGCCGCCCCGGTCGCCGCACAGACAGAGCGGGCCGCCCGGGCCAGACTCACCGTGTGCCGGGCGGTGGTCGGGCTCACCCGCATCGTCGACCTCAGCCAGCCGGCTGTCGTCGTTGCCCCCGCCACGCCGAGGTTGCGGGTGTCGGCCTCGCCGACCAGGGCAGTCTCGACCGCGGCGAGCATCGACTTCATCGCCGCCACCTCACCCAGCCCGACGGTGATCTCGGTATCCGACATCGACCAGGCGTTGCCTTGCGTCGCATCCTTGACCGGACCCACCATCGCCCGCAGCGCAGCCAACAACGGATGCTCCATCGGTGACACCTGACCCTGCGACATGACCCGACCCTAGACACGACGTACGACAATTTCCGGGTCCGGGAACCCTTGTGGGCAAAGGACATCTCGCGGGCCGTCGTACCAAGATCCGGGCCTCACCAGACCTGCTGTGACCGGACCGACGAGACCCGGATCACCGGGAAGTTCGCCGCGAAACGCACCGCCAGCATGCTGGAGGCGGCGTACGGGCGGTCGTCGATATACCGACCGAGGGCGAAGCCGTCGGCCGCCGGTCCCTTGCGGCCGCGGACCAGGCCGGTTGGGTCGACCTCGACGAGCAGGGCGGCGGTACACCGCTCGTCGGTCGCTTCTGAATAGAAGACGCGGCCGGAGACGACCGCGACGTCGAAGACCTGCATCGTGCCCGGGTGCTTGCGCAGGAGATGGCCGCAGGTCCGTGGCCAGGCCACGTGCTGTCGAACTGCGGGTCGACGAAACGGTGATGAGCACCTTGCGGTCAGGCCTGCGACGTTGAACGTGTAGACCGGCACGTGTGCCGGCACCACGCTCGTCGGGTCGGCACCGCGGTAACCGCCCCACGCCTGCTCGTCGGTGATCAGCACGACGCGGTCGTGACCGCGGAGGTGCCGCCGGACCGCCTCAGCGGTCTCGGTGCCGCCGAGCTCGGCCATCCGTCCCGCCACGGTGAGTACGGATGCGCCGCGGCCGACCTTCACCGCTTTGCTCGACGTACCGAACTCCACCAGGTCCGCGGCCGCTGCCCGCTCCGCGAGCGCCGCGCCGAAGACCGCCGCCGCGTCCGCCCGGGTCAGCTGCCCGCGCCGCGACAGCGACGCGAACATCGACCCGGACCGGTCGACCAACACCAGCGTCCGGTCCGGCAGGACCGGGACGTTGGCCAGCGAGGCCCGCAGCGCCTGCTCGCGCGCCCCATGCCCACCGCAGTGACGGTGCGGCACGGTAGGCCGAGAGGAATCGCAGCGGCAGTTCTTGCGTACGGAGAGAAGGCTGAGGCCGCGATGGCCAGACAGCAACGGGGTTTGCCGGTTGCGCCTACGGAGGACCGGCCCGGTACCCCAGACTGTCGGCCTGACCGAGCCCCCCGAGACCGATCAGCTCGTCACGCACCTGGCCGCCGAGGCGCACGGATCCTTCGGGGCGGCCCGCACGATCCGGGAGATCCGGACCCTAGACGACGCTCTTCCTCGAAGGCCAGGCTCGGATCAGCTGAAGTGGGTACGCGGGCGGTCCTGCAGCACGCCGTCGAGGTAGATGTCGACCTTCTCGTTGTAGAAGCAGCCCAGGCCGGCGATCTTCTGCGACTCCGGGAACGGCGAGCGGTAGGCCCAGAACGCGTCGTCGTGACCGCTGCCCTCGATGGTCAGCGACCAGTACGACGCCTCGCCCTTGTAGGGGCAGTGCGACCGGGTCGACGAGGGTTGCAGCAGGTCCATCCGTACATCGGTCATCGGCAGATAGAAGCGCGGCGGCAGCCCGGTCTCGTAGAGGATGCGGGGCGACGACGAGTCCGCCACGGTGACCCCGTCGACGACCACGCGGACGTTGCGGGACGAGGCCAGCACGTCGACCCGGGTGTAGGGGTCACGTGGATGGGTGTAGATCGGCTCGTCCTCCTCGAACCAGTCGTCGAGCGCCTCCCAGTCGAACCGCACCAGGTCACGCAACTCGGGAATCGGTGAGGCGGCGTAGCGAACGGCCGCTGCAGGCACGGTCACGCCGCCGGCATGCACGTCAAGGACGTCGGAGTCGCCCCGGCTGGGCGAGTGCCGGACCTCGCCGGTCGCCTTGAGGTCGGCCACCACGTCCTCGACCGGTACGTAGTAGGCCGGGTAGTAGGGCACCTCCCAGACCAGCACCGGCCGGGTCGTGGCGAACACCAGCGCACCGCTCACATATCCCCGTACCTGCTTGTGACCCTGCTCCACCCGTACCCTGCCGCGCTCGGCCATGTCGCACCTCCTGTGACGTTAACGGCCGGTCGCGCGGCCGGCATTCCGGCTCGATCTGACAAGATATTACGTGCCACCCGGCGCGGGCGGCCGGGTTTCACACTGTGGGTCATGTCGTTCGACAACGTGGTCATCATCTGCGCAGTCGCGGCCGTCATTCCCCTGGCCCTGCACGCGATCACCTCTGACGACGCCGCGGCACTGGTCGCGGCCGGGCCGGTCTCGGTGCTGGTCTACCCGATCCTGGCGCTGCACTTGCTCTCCGGCGACTCAGTCGAGTGAGCATCGAGCGGAGCGAGATGACAATCGGTCAGCCGGTGACCCGGACGAAGATGTCGGCACAGCCGTTGGTGTCGCCGGGGATCAGGTTCGACGCGGACGACCTGAAGGCGACGTACCGGCCACCCGAGCTGATCGTGCCGTACGGGCTGTCATCGTTGCCCTGCGCGCCGGTGCCCGAGACGCTGATCCGACGGGTGGTGCCGGCCACCCAGTCGCGGACGAAGACGTCGACGTGGGCGTTGGTGTCGGCGGGGACCAGGTTCGACGCGGCCGAGGAGAAGGCGACGTACCGGCCGTCCGGGCTGATCGAATTGAAGGAGCTGTCGCCGTCTGCCTGCGCGCCGGCCCCTGAGTAGCTGATCCGCCGGGTGACGCCGGCCCGCCAGTCGCGCAGGAACACGTCGGTCCGGCCGTTGGTGTCAGCCGGGACCAGGTTCGACGCGAACGATACGAAGCTCACGTAGCGACCGTCGGCGCTGATCGTCGGCGTGTGGCTCCCGGCGTCCTCGCCACCCGCGTGGTTGCCCTGCTCGCCGGTGCCGGACACGCTGACCCGGCGG
>QHCA01000407.1 GCA_003244095.1 Pseudonocardiales bacterium
TCGGCCCAGTGCACGTCCTCGACGAGCAGGAGCAGCGGCGCGGCCCGGCTCAGCTCGCCGAGTGCGGCCCGGATGCCCTCGAACAGGTCGGCCCGGTCGATCCGCAGTGCCGGGCTCTGGTGGGGGTAGGGGACGGGGTCAGGCTCGGACAGCAGCCGGCGGACGGGCATCAGGCTCGCCACGGCCGGGCTGGCGTCGACGAGGGAGGTCGCGAGGTCCGGCGCCTCCGCGACGAGCCGCCCGAAGGCCTCGCTGAACGGCAGATAGGCCAGCGCACTGTCGCCGAAGTCCAGGCAGTGACCGACGAGCACCCGCCAGCCGGCCTGTTCCGCGCGCTCGCGCAACTCGGCCAGCAGGCGGGTCTTGCCGACCCCCGCATCGCCGGAGAGCAGGACTGCGGACTGGCGCGTGTCGGTCGGCTCGATGCCGGCCAGCTGTAGCAAGCGGGCGAGCTCGCCGGAACGGCCGACGAGCTGGCTGCGGGCGACCGGTGCGGCGGGCATGTCCTGCATCATCCCGCCTGCCACCGACAGGACCGCCCCGATCGCCTCCTCGACACCCAGCGCAGCGCGCACTGACAGGCTCAGATGTTGCTGGGACGCTGCAGGACGTGGTTCCACCGCGCCGGCCGGCGGTGCGGACGGCCCCGCCGGCTGCGGCCGTACCGCTCGGCCGAGGTGAGCGGCTGGTAGGCGGCCCGGATGCGCTCCGTGCGGTAGTCGATCTCGGCGCCGAGCAGATCGTGCAACATGATGGGCTCCCTTGTCAGGCTCGTTCTTGACGTACTCAGCCTGCGCGTCTGAGGAGCCCGGCCACATCGGGACTATGTCCTATCTACGGGTACGGGCGCCCGAGGCCTCCTTAGTCGCGGCTGATCGTCGTTTACCCGAAGGACACGTCCGTGGCCGGTAAGACTTCGACGAACCGGTCCGGGTATCTCAGGGTCGCCATGCGGGAGTTGACGAACCCGCTGACGGTGGCCGCGTCGAGCTGCCTGCCTGAGATGACGGCCGACTCGGCGGCGTGGCCGTCGGCGACGAGCGCAATGTCGTAGCCGTGTGCGAGCGCCGACAGCGCTGTGGTCTGGACGCAGTAGTCCGAATGTGCTCCGGTGACCACGAGCCGACGGGCGCCGGCCTGCCGCAGAACTTCGTCGAGATCAGTCGCGGCGAACGCGTCGCGGAACGTCTTCTCCACCACGACGTCCCCCTCGCGATGGTCGAGGCGGGAATCGAGCTGCCACGCCTCGCTGCCGGGCGGCAGGTCCTCGTCCTGATGGCGTACGAAGACAAGTGGCGCCGCGGACCGCCGCGCATCGGCGATCAGTCCGTTCACCGTTGCGAGCACCGCCCTGGCCGCCGGGCACGTTGCCATCACGTCGCGCTGCATGTCGATCACGATCAGAGCGGAAGTCACCGAGTCATTGTTCACCGCAGGATGCTCCCGCTCGAGGATCGGCAGTCGGACCAGCGAGTCGCGCGCCGCCATGTTCGTGGCAATCCAGTGGCGCGACGGTTTTCGCCATGATCCAGGGAAGATCGGTGCTGCCGGAGCCGCACGAGACTTCCCTGGATCATGAGTGCGGAGACCGGCACCAGGGTCCCGCTCGTCGTCTTCGCCTTCCAATCCCAACTGCTCACCGTGACGATCTGACCGGACTCTTCGTGCGAGCCGCAGGCTCAGGCGTAGGTACGGACGAGTGCGAGTACGCCGGCCGCATCGGGCCCGTCGGCCCTGAGTGTGGTTTTCGCGGGGTCCAGGCGCCGGGCGGCGACGAGGCAGAACTCCACGGCCTCCCCGCGTACGGTGGTCGCCGCGGCGCCCTCGCCGAAGGTCCACTGCCCACCGCCGGGGGCATCGAGTACGACGGCAACCGGGCCGGCCAGGTCGGCACCGGCCCGGGCGAAGGCGTAGGGCACGGTCCGCCACGCCAGGCGGGCGATGTGCCGCAGCCGGTCGTCCTGCGCGACGTCGGCGCCGAGGGCGTCGGCGACGTCGCCGGTGTGGATCCAGCCCTCGGCGAGCCGGGTGGTGGCCAGGGTCCGGGCGGACAGCAGTCCGGTGACCCAGGTCAGCCGTTCGCCGGGGTCGCAGGCGGCAAGCGCGTGCCGCTCGGCGGCCGCGGCGGCCCGCCACCGGCTGAGCAGCTCCGCTGCCGGCACGCCGCGCTCAGCGTCCACAGCGGTCGCCGCGGCATCGTCGACGGTGGCACCCGCTTGCCGATCCGCCGCCGTCCAGCCGGCCCCGGCTCCCGCCTCCGCGAGGCGGCCCCGCGTCGTCGCCGCGGCCAGCTCGTCGGTCTGGGCCAGATGCAGCACCACGTCGGCCACGGTCCAGCCGGGGCAGCGGGTCGGCGCATTCCACCCGGCGTCACCCAGACCCGCGAGCAGGGCGTCGAGCTCGGCATGCTGGGTGGCCAGGCACCCCACGATCTCGTTCACAACTCACCGACTGTCAGTTCGAACGCTCCGACGGCACCGCCGTGCAGGGTGCCCAGCCAGACCGTGCCGTCGTGCTCGCGAACGCCGGTCACCGTCGACACGCCGGCCACCTTCGCCTGCAGATCGTGCACCACGTCGCCGCCGGCGTCGACGGCCTGCACCCAGGTGGTATCCACCGGCTTGGGACGCAGTGCGTCGGGCAGCGCCCAGAGCGCACGGCGAAGCGCCGGGTGCCGGGGTGAGAGGAGGTCGAGGGCGGCGTTGCGCGGGGCGGCCAGAGCGATCCAGATGAGCCCGTCGCCGCCCAGGGAGATGTTGTCGGGAAAGCCCGGCAGGTTATCCACCAGCCGGTCCACCTCGCCGGCCCGCTCGCCGGTGAACCAGAGCCGGGTGAGCCGGTAGGCGCCGGTCTCGGCGACGGCGACGAAGGACTCGTCGGCGGCCAGCGCCACCCCGTTGGCGAAGTGCAGCCCGTCGAGGAGCACCTGGCAGGAGCCGTCGGGGTCACGGCGGAGCAGCCGGCCGGTGCCGGAGTGCTCCAGCAGGTCGGCCTCCCAGTGCTTCAGCGCGAACCGCTGCGTGGAGTCGCTGAAGTAGATCGCCCCGTCGGCGGCGATCGCGGCGTTGTTGCACACCCGCAGTGGCGTGCCGCCCGCGTCGTCTCCGGCGGCGATGAGGCGCTCGATCCGGCCGCCGTCGTCCGGGTGGATCCGCAGGAGCCCGCGTTCGGCATCGCAGACGACGAGGGTGCCATCGCGGTCGACCTCTATCCCGAGGGGCCGGCCGCCGGTGTCGGCGATCACGTCGACACGCTCACCGCCGGCGGACAGCCGCAGCACCCGACCGTCCTCCAACCCGGCCAGCAACCGCCCCGAGGCATCGCGGGCGACATCCTCCGGGCCGCGGCCGGGCACGGGCAGCAGTCGTACCGGTGGCAGGGGTTCCGTACCGCGAGCACTGCGAGCGCGTGCGGGAGCGGACGGTGGCTGCCAGACAACGGGACGGATGCGCGGTCGGGACACGCTGGACATCATGCCTGGCGAGGGACACAAATACCGCGTCGCCGGACGAAGGGCGCTCCGGTACGCTCCCCGGCCAAGGGCCTCCCGGCTCGGCTCAGTAGCGAGCGACATTACGGCGGCTGTGCGATTGGACTCAATCATCCTCAGCTGACAGCCGCCTCTCACCAAGCTCGTCCTGCATATGGGGCGGAGTGCCGGGAGTGCCCGCCTCATTCGGTACGACAGGATCCCGACGATCAGGACAGGAAGCAGACCGACATGGCCACGACGCGCGCGATCCACAGCGACGAGGTGATCGTCCGCAGCACCCACCGCGGGCTGCGATACGAGGACGGCCGGCTGGTCACGATCCTCGAGCCCGGCCGCTACCGGCTGCCCAAGGGTGGCCGGCGCGGCCCGGTGGTCGAGATCGTCCAGGTCGACATGCGCGAGCGCGAGATCACCATCAAGGGGCAGGAGATCCTCACCGCCGACAAGGTCGCCCTGCGGGTCAGCGTGATCACGCAGTTCCGGGTGACCGACCCGGTGGCCGCCCTGGAGTCCGTCGCCGACTACGAGAACCGGCTCTACAGCGACGTGCAGCTCGCCGCCCGGCGTTCCCTGGCCACCATGCAGCTGTCGGACATCCTGACCAACCGCAACCAGCTCTCGGAGGACATCCTCAGCGAGGTCACCGACGCGGCGGCCGGCTACGGCGTGTCCATCTCCCGCGCGGACGTCAAGGACCTGGTCTTCCCGGGCAACCTGCAGGAGATCATGAACCGCGTCCTTGCCACCGAGCGGCTGTCGGAGGCGGCGCTGGTCGAGTCGCGGACCAAAGCCGAGCAGGACCGGATCGAGTCTGGCGCCCGGGCCGAGGCCGAGCAGCTGGAGTCCCAGGCCCGCCGGCAGGCGTCGCTGCTCACCGCGCAGGCCGATGCCGACGCGATGCGGATCCGCGCCGACGCCGACGTCGACGCGCTGCGCCGACGGGCCGAGGCGGCCTCGGCCTACGCCGATCACCCCGCGCTGCTGCGGCTGCGCGAGCTGGAGACCCTCTCCGCCCTGGGCGCCAACTCCAACGCCCGGCTCTACCTCGACTTCGACCGGCCCGCCGCCTCGGCCGACGGCGCTGCGCGACGCGACTAGCGGTGCGTCGGCCCGCGCGCCGGCGGTCAGCGCAGGCGGGTCAGCTCGACCGTGGCGCCCAGGGACTCCGCCGGCGGGCCGTGGTAGACGCCCGAGAGCGGCCGGACGTCGGCGTAGTCACGGCCGCGGGCCACCCCCACGTGCCGCTCCCCCACGGCCGCGAGACCGGTGGGGTCGGCGGCGATCCAGTCGCCGGACCAGAACTCCACCCACGCGTGGCTCTCACCGCTCTTCGTCATGCCGACCGCCGGGTCGCTGCCGTCGACGAGTGGGTAGAGGTAGCCCGACACGTACCGGGCAGGCAACCCCATCGCCCGCAGGACGGCCAGCGCCACGTGGGCGTAGTCCTGGCAGACCCCCTTGCCTACGGCCCGGGCCTCGGCCGACGTCGTGTGCACCGGCGGCGGGAGGGCGGCAGCACCGGTGGTCTCGACCACCGACGATGCCGTGACCTCCGGCTCGGTGTGCGGCACGTGCACGTCGAAGGCGTCGACCAGGGTCCCCAGTGGTCGGCGTAGCGCAGCGGCCGCGAGCCGGGCGAGACGTCGAGCCTGAACTCCAGCGTGTGCTGCCCGCGGGTGGAGGCCGGCGTCATCCTCGCCTCGTTGTAGGAGACCCGCACCGCGGTGGCGTAGTGGTAGGCCGTGCGGTGCGACAGCGGCACGCACGCCTGGATCGAAGTCGTGGTGGCTGATGGGGACCGGGCGCGGGCCGTTGCCCTCGACCCCTGCAACGGCCGCCAGGCCGGCTCGCGGCACCTGCCTGTGGCCGCCGGTCGCGACTACGCCGACGTCGCCCCGACCTCGGGACGGTACGCCAGCGCAGCCCGCGGCCGCCTGACGGCCGACAAGCAACTCGGCGTGACGCTCGCGGCGTGACCGGACCTCGCACCCAGGGAGGTCGGTCCTGCCACGACACGCCGTCGTGGGGGTACTCGCCGTTGCCACTTACACTGCTGGCGGCTGGGAGGAGATGAGCCCGCAGTGGACAGTCAGCTCGATGCCGTTAGCCGCCCGTCGCGCGTGGCCGAGGCCGGTGAGGCGATCTCGGCCGAAGAGCTCCAACTCGCCACCCGCAACCACGGCTTGCCGCTGGAGGCGCTGCGCTTCGACATCACCCCGCCCGGCCTGCACTACCTGCTGACTCACTACGACATCCCGGTGGTCGATCCGGCCACGTACCGGCTGACTGTCGACGGCCTGGTGGACACCGCGCTGACGCTCGACCTGGACAACCTCCGGTCCAGGCCGAAGGTGTCGATGGTCGTGACGTTCGAATGCGCCGGCAACGGCCGGGCCCGACTGCTGCCCCGGCCGGTCAGCCAGCCGTGGCTGGTCGAGGCGGTCGGCAATTCGCGCTGGACGGGAACACCGCTGGCACCCCTGCTGCGCGAGGCGAGCCTGCACGACCGCGCCCTCGACATCGTCTTCACCGGCATCGACCACGGTGTCGAGCGGGGCATCGAGCAGGTCTACCAGCGCAGCCTGTCGGTGTCGGAGGCGCTGCGCGGCGACGTGCTTCTGGTGTACGAGATGAACGGCGCGCCCCTGCCTCCCCAGCATGGGTACCCGCTGCGGCTGGTCGTGCCGGGGTGGTACGGCATGGCTCAGGTGAAGTGGCTCGACCGGATCAGCGCAGTCGCTGAGCCGTTCGACGGCTACCAGATGCGCGCCTACCGGCTGCGGCAACATCCGGACGACCCGGGCGTGCCGCTGACCCGCATCGAGCCACGCGCCCTGCTCGCCCCTCCCGGCTTCCCCGACTTCATGTCGCGGGCGCGCGTGCTGCGGGCCGGCCCCACCCTCGTCGAGGGGCGAGCCTGGTCTGGCTTCGCCCCGGTCAGCGCCGTCGATGTGAGCGTTGACGGGGGCTTGTCGTGGTCCGCCGCCACCGTCGAGCCCGCGCCGGACCGGTGGGGCTGGGTCCGGTGGATCTGGCCGTGGGCGGCCACCGAGGGCAGCTATGTGCTCACGGCCTGCGCCTCCGACGCCAGCGGCCGCAGCCAGCCGATCGAGCAGTCGTGGAACCGCGGCGGATTCGCCAACAACCTCGTCCAGCGCGTGCCGTTGACCGTGATCAGCCCTGCTCCGAACGGCGGCAGAGCGGGATTGTCGGGCCGGGACCGGACCGCGGCTCCGCCTTCCCACCCCGACGGGAGCGCCTGAGGATCAGGGCTGGACGCGCGCCCAGCTGAACGGCCCGAACGCCTCGGAGCTCGCGGGGTTGGACGCCTTCGGGTCGACGGTCAGCCGGAGCCATTCGAGTGGCGTGGTGCTGCCATGCACCACGACGCGGTGGAAGTTCGCCACGTCATAGGTCCCGCCCGGCGGCGCGTGCAGGCTGTTCAGCGGGTCCGAGGCGGCCAGCGGGTTGTCGGAGCGGTAGACGTGCGAGTCGCCGTTGAACATCAGCACCGGCCGGCCGAAGTCCTGGGTCGCGGCCGCGACGGCGGCCACGAAGGGGTCGTACCCGGCCAGATGGTCCGGCGTCTTGCCGTCGAGGTCCCACATGTCGGCCTGGTCGATGATCACGACTGCCTTCGCGTCCTCGCCCCTGGCCTCGGCGAACGCTGCGGCAAGCCAGCGCAGGTCGGCACCGGTCCGGTTGGCGACCTCGTCGCTCTGTTGCGTCGTCAGCGGCTGGCCGAACCACGGATCCTGGTCGTTATTCGACCCGCCCGGGATGTTGAGAGTCACGAACACGACCTTCGCCTGGCGCCACCGGACGTTCTCGACGTACGCGGCGTCTCCGGGATGGGCGCAGTCGAACTCGCGGGCCTGGGAGGTCACGTGGTCCTTGGCGCCCAGAGTGCCGCCCGGGCGGGGGAAGAAGACGGAGCGGACCAGCGCCAGGTTGGCCGCGGGATTGCCGTCGGCGTAGTCCACCCCGAGGCCTCCGCCCTCGGCCGCCTTGTGGCAGTCGGCCCACTCGTTGTCGCCCGGGGTGTAGACAAGCGGATCGGCGAAGCGCGTCCACAGCGCGGCGATCGAACGGTCGTAGGACTCCGTGCAGAACTGCTTGCCCGAGTGGATGTCGCCGACGTGCACCGCGCGCGAGACGGCGGGATCGGCGTTGATCGAGTCGATGAACGCCGGCGTCGCGTCGAACTGCGCCGTGTCGGTCGGGCTGATGCCGTACGGCGAGTCGCCGTACACGGCCAGCGTGGCGACCTTTCCGAATCCATCGGCGGCGGCAGTCCCATTGCCCGCGTACGCGCTGGTGGGGGTGAGGACCGCCAGAGCGACGGCGACGGCGAGCCCGATGGTCTTTCTCATAGCGCTCTCCCGGAGTCGTGCGCTGACGGCCGAAGCCGGACCGAAACGCTGAGGATCCGTCGGAACGTAGCAATCCGGCCCCGCACAGTGCACTGCCGGGGAGTGACTATCAAGTGAACTCCCGGTAGCAACTTGCCGAGCGCGACCACGCGCCGGTCGAGACGGGAGGGGTGGGGCGGAGCTGGATGTTCACGCCTGTTTTGCGCTGGCCTGATCTCCTGGCGACCTCGCGCTGAACGCACTCGGGGGGGACTTGGTGAGCAGCCTTTCATGGTGGGTTTCACCCACCACGGATCGCCGCTGTCGCTGTTCGAGCGGCTGTCGGTACCGCGCGGCGAGCGCGGTCGCCTGCGGGAGGCCTTGCGCGACGCCGGGTCTCCGGAGGCCGTCGTGCTGTCCACCTGCAGTCATACCGAGATCCATGCCGGTCCGGCTGCTGGCGGCCCGGCCGGCCTGCTCACCGTGCTGGCCGCCCACGCCGGATGCGGGCCGGATGAGATCAGGGCCGCCGCCGTCGGCGTGCCCGGCGTGCGACTGGTCGACGTGACCGGCATGAACGACGACGCGGTGGCCGATCCCCGACTCGCGGCCGCGATCGAGGCGGCCGTGTCGATCGTCGGCGAGGACGTACGCGGTTACGCCGACGATGCCGCCGCACGCCGGGCCGGGCCGGTGATCGCCGCTCTGCGGCAACAAGTCGAGAACACCTGCCTTGCGGAGCTGACCCGGGTCACGGGAACGCGCACGATCGAGCCCGACGCTCTGGCGCGCGCCGCTCATGCCATCGCCGGCAAGTTGCTGCACCGCCCGACCATCACCGCGCGGACGGCCGCCGCGGCCGGCGACACCGGCACGCTGCTTTCGCTCTGCGAGGTCTTCGGTGTCCGCGTGCCCGGCCTCGGCACCGAGGAGACCCTGAACGGCTGACCAGCCGGCCTCAGACCCGGGCGTGAGCGGGCCCGCCGACGGTCTCGTACAGAGCAGCCGACAGTGATCAACGATGTCGACGTGAGCTCCCTGTTCAGCGGAGTCTGACCCGGCGCCGCCGGCTACCGCTACCGCTAGATGCTGGTGAGGCCGGCCGCGATTGCCAGACCGACCCGACCCGACAGGTTGGGGTGGAAGGTCGCGGCCGGCGGCACCGCCCCGGGCTGGTAGAAGAAGCTCGACGTGGAGCACAGGTCGTGCCTGACGAAGAACGGCGCGGGGTCGGCGACCCGGAAGCCATGGGCGCGGGCCCGTTCGGCGATCACGGCATTGAGCTGGGTCTGCACCTGATTGCCCAGTGCGATCTCAGCGGTGTCGAACTCCGGACAGAACGGCCCCACCGGCGCCCCGACGGCCGGCAAGAGGCGCGGGTAGAGCTCGACGATCACGCGGGCCGCCGGTGCGTGTGCGCGGACGGCGTTGTAGGCGGCGTCGAGTTTGGGTGCCAGCACGGAGATGAGTTGCATGCTGGCGGCCGGGATCGGCGTCTTGTCACAGTCGGTCTGGATGAAGCATGCGCTGAGCGTGCCAAAGTTGATGTCGTTGCCGCCGATGATCACGTACACCAGACCCAGGCCGGGATCGAGCTGCTCGGCCTGCGGCGGCTCGCCGTACTGGCCGGTCGTGGTGACGTTCGTGGTCGTCGCCCCGGAGCAGCTGGCGTCGACGGCGACCCTGATCAGGCCGGTCCGCTCCACCAGCCTGGCCGGGGAGGTTGCCGAGCGATGGCACTTGTCGGTCGCCGTATCGCTACCCGGCGCGTACGGGCCGGTCTCGATGCCGCCCTCTCCGCTGCCGAACGAGTCCGCGACGTTGCCCGCGCGCACCGGAGCGCGGTGGGCGGTCGAGGCAGGCACCCGTGAGGTGGGGGGACTTGCCCAGGCGGTACCCGATGCCACAATGGTGAGCACCAGGGCGGCACCCCCAACGACCACACCGCTGCCCCTGCGTCGCATCTCGGCTCCCGTTCGTCGCATAAACGCCAATACGTTTTCGAATCTAATGCATCGGGTCCGTTCCCGGCTGCCAGGGAATCACGAATGCTAGACATGTTCCTGCCCGGTACGGATGGATGGGACTGCCGATGACCAGAGTTACCTGCAACATCTCGGTGTCCGTGGACGGCTTCGCCGCAGGCCCGAGGCAGAGCGTCGACAACCCGCTCGGCGAAGGTGGCCTGCGCCTCCACGAGTGGCACTTCACACCGCAGGGCCAGGACCAGGCGGTCATCGACGAGTGGCAGGAGACGCCCGGCGCGTACGTCATGGGACGCAACATGTTCGCCCCGGGTCGCGGCGACTGGGACCTCGACTGGAAGGGCTGGTGGGGCGACGAGCCGCCGTATCACGCGCCCGTCTTCGTACTGACGCATCACCCTCGCGGGCCGTTGGCCATGGACGGCGGGACCACGTTCCACTTCGTCACCGACGGCCCGGATTCCGCGCTCGCCCAGGCCGCGGCGGCGGCCGGCGGCAAGGGCGTCGAGATCGCCGGAGGCGCCAGCACGGTCAACGCCTATCTCCAGGCGGGCCTGATCGAGGAGTTGCACCTGCACGTGTCGCCGGTGTTGCTCGGCTCCGGAGAGCGTCTGTTCGACGGCGTCCCCGACACACTGCGCCTTGAGCCGGTGCAGGTAATCGGCTCGCCCGGAGCCACCCACATCAAGTATCGCCTGGGCTAGCGCACCGACGCGCACGGCTCCCGCAACACGGCAGGATCGGACTGCTCCGGTTCCTGACCGGGCGCCGGCTGGTATCGCCTACGCGGGCACGCCATGGGGCGCTGCCTCGATTTTGACGTCGCCGTCCGCGAGCCGCGGTAGCATCACCTGCTCCAACTATGGGCAACGGATGGATTCGAGCAGCCCGAGGAAATCCGGACCGACGATCCCTGGGCGAATCAAGGCTAACGCGCCCCCACACGCCCCAGCGACACGACCGGTAGGCCGCCGTCAGTGCGAATGCACGGGCTGCTACGACAGCCCCGGCATCACCGCGCTGACGGTCACCACGAGCATGGCGCCAGGAACGACTGAGTGATCTCCCTGGCCGTCGACAATGAGCCAAGCGGCCGCCCACGTCTCTGGACTCGACTCGCGCCGGGCGCGAGAGCATTCACATTCGATCAACGAATACGTCGATGTCCAGCCGCAGCACCTCATCCCGCGTCGTGGCGTCGTGGCGTCGTGGTCGGCGGTGTTGCGGATGGTCAGGTGGTCCACGCTGGTCAGAATGCCAGCAACCGGATGGGGTACGGTGTGCCGCGTGTTCCGGGCAGTCGCAGCCACCACGCTGATCCTCGCGAGCCTCGCAAGCCTCACGGCGTGCGACTCGTCCAAACCGAAGCCGAACAGCGGTCTGGCCGCCGCGCTGGCGCTGGCGCCGCAGAATGCCACGCTCGTGCTGTTCACCGACTGGGCCGCGTTCGGGCACAAGGATCACGCGCAGACCCGTGCGTTCGCCGGCAGCTTGGCCAACTACGACCTGCTTCTTGGCGACGCGTTGGGCTTCAGGTCAACCGATGCAGCCTGGGAGGCCGACGTGACCAGCGCGAGTGGCGCGCCGGTCACGATCCTGCAGTTCGACGACAAGACCGACCTCGGCGCCGTCGAGGCCAAGTTCGTCGCGCAGGGGTACCACAAGTCCAGCAGCGACGGCCACGACATGCTGGTCCGCCCCGCACAGCTGTCCGCGGACCCGAACAAGACGTGGGAGATCTCGCTCGGTGCGGTGGCCATCGACAGCAAGCGGCACCTCATGGTCGCCGCGGGGGCGCCCGACGCAGTGAACCCGATCCTTGGCAACGGGCCGTCGCTGGGCGAGCGGGCCGACGTCAAGGCTCTGGGCCGGGTCGGGCCGCTGGTCAGCGCCGCGGTTTCGGTCGGCAAGTCGGCCTGCCAACCGCTCGCCCAGTTGAGCGGTGGCCGGATGCCGCCCGCCACCCTGCAGCAGCTGCGGCAGCGGTTCACCGCGCTGGGCACGCTCTCGCCGTTCACCGCTGACATCGTCGGAGTGCCCGCGGCCGCCGGGACCACCGGGCTCGCGGCGCTGACCTTCGCGGACGCCGGCGCGGCGCGGGCCAACGCGAAGGCGCGTGCGGCGGCCCCGCCGGTGATGAGCGCGATGATCGGTGCCCAGCCGGACGCGATCAAGGTGACGTCGGCGTCGGCCAGCGGCCCGGTGCTAAAGCTCGCGCTGCAGACGTCGCGCCCCCCGGTGCTGCCGGAGGCGGTCGCCAACCGCTCGCTCGGTTTCGACGTGTGCCTCTGAGTGCGTTGGATGGGACTCATGACGCGTCCTGGTGGTGGGCGAAGGCCTTCGAGGCTCGGCCGGGAGCGACGGTCGACGTCCACTACGTTGGCGTCAACCTCGGCCGAGCAAGGAGTTCGACGCCTCCTAGAACCGCGGCCAGTCGACCGAGTTCCCGCGCCGCGGGCTGATTGTCATCCGATGTCCCCTCCCGGAGGACGGATCAGGGACCGCCCCGTGACCGAATGTATGCGTGACTCTTCCCATGCCGCCGCCTCGGAACCGCGCACGAAAGCCGTCTTGCGCAGCAAGCAGGGGTCGCCACATTCCGCGCGATGAGCTTCTGGCGTTCGCCGGCGCGTTGCCATGAGCGACGCGCCAGCGCAACATCGCAGAACGCATGCGGCTCCCCAAATAGCCAGCGTGGGCCGGGCGGGCACACATGGGGCCATTCGTACCCACCGATCACTTTCGTTGATCACCAGCAAAGAGATCCCGGCCATGAACGAGGAGGTTACGACTCCGGCCGGCCTAGGTCGTGTGTCAAAGTCAGCTTCCCCACTGCATGGCCAACGGCCTTGCCCGGCTGCCCGGACAGGGTCGGCCCTGAAATCATTTCGCCCGTGCTCGCCTCGTCCGGTACGGTCGCGGGACTGTTTTCACTGCTGGGAGCCCATGAGGTTCGCGTGTGGTCTCCCCGGCAGTTCCCCGGCTGAGAGCAGGTTTCGTTAATGGCATGTCGTATCAGTGAGCTCGTGCTCGGTTGCCGCGACCCTGTGGTGCTGACGCGGTTCTGGTGCGAGGTCCTGGACTTCGTCGTGCTCGATCGCGAGGACGGCACGGTGGAGATCGGGCCGCGCGAAGGGTTCGGCGGTCCGCAGCCGACGATCATCCTCAGTCGCAGGGATGAGCCGGAGCAAGGGAAATCGCGGCTGCACATCGACGTCAACGCCACCGACCGCGATCAGGATGCCGAGCTCGACCGCCTTCTGAAGCTCGGTGCGCGCCCGGCCGACATCGGCCAGACAGGGCAGGAGCAGTGGCATGTCCTGGTCGACCCCGAAGGTAATGAGTTCTGCCTGCTGAAGGCCCGCCTCAACCCACTCTGATGCTCGAAGTCCGGTGTGACGGGCGTGTCGTGATCGTGTAGTAAGTGGGGTCTCCGGTAAAGGGTTCATCGACCAAGAAACCCTGGACACCGGAGAACTCGTGGCCACCCCAGCGGTGACCGGCGGCTTGCCCTGACCGATAAGCAGTGGGCGCGGCTGAAACCGGCGTTTGCCTGCGCCCACTGCGGGTTTAGATGGTTGGCCAGACGGGATCGGCTGGTGGCCCGTGCCGGGTGAATTCTTCCCAAGCGTGTGTGAGTCTGCGTATTGCTTCGGTAAGTGTTTCTTCCGGGAACGTATAAGGCAGTCGGAGGTACGAGTCGTGCCGACCGGTGGGGTCGGTGGTGGCGCCCGGGACAATTTCCACGCCGTGGCGTAGTGCGACGGCGGCGTACACGTGCGCGTCGGCGCCGGGCAGCTCGATCCACAGAGCGGGTCCGCCGTCTGGGATCTGCCATCTCCAGGATGGCAGCGATGCGGCAAGTAGCTCGGTCGCGTGGGTGAGTTGATGGCGGTGGATTTCGGCGCGGCGGGCGGTCAGTTCGCCAACTCTCGGGATGAGCCGCGCGGCCAGCGCTTGATCCAGGACGGCGCTGCCGAGGTCTGCGAGAGCTTTGAGCCGCGCCAGGCGATCGATGATTTGGGCAGGCCCGCGTATCCACCCGATGCGTAGTCCACCCCACACGGTCTTGGCGAGTCCGCTGATAGTGAGAAGTTCCGCGGCGCCGCTGCCGAAGGCGGCAATCGGTGGCAGCGTGTTCTCGGGCTCACCGATGTAGGCGATGTCTTCGACGAGCGGAAGCTTGTGAAGATCGCACAGTTCGGCCACGCGGCGGCGTCGTGAGAGCGACATCAGTGTCCCGGTGGGATTGTGGAAGGTGGGCATGACGAACAGCAGATCGAGACGGCTCTGGTTGACCAGTGTGTGTAGCGCATCGGCCCGGATGCCCTCTTCATCCATCGGCACACCGAGCAGGCGGGCGCCCACTGCTCGGAAGATGTCGACACATCCGGGCCAGCTCGGCGTCTCCACCCCGACCGTGGCGTCACGCCGTAAGTACAGCTGCGCGGCGAGCCCGATGGCTTGGGTCGCTCCGTTGGTGACGAGGATCTGCTCGGCAACGCTGGGTAGGCCGCCGCGGGTGTAGTAGTCGGCAATGGTCTCGCGCAGTATCGGCAGGCCCCGTGGGTGGTAACCGGCGTCAGCGAGCAGTGCCGGTAGTTCGTTGTTGGCCAGGTCCAGCAGCTCTGCTGCTAGCTCAGGCATCCCGTCATCGACTGCGAGAGCCAGCGTAATGATGTCCTTGGGACGATCGGCGAGGCGCTGACGTAGGCCGATAGCATCCCCGCCCGCGAGTCGCCGCTCACCGTGGCCTGGCCCTGAGGGAGCTGCGATCACAATCGTGCCGCTTCCGCCGCGGCTCGCCACAATGCCGCGGGTCCTCAGCTCTTGGTAGGCGGCGACGATGGTCGAGCGGCTCAACGCCAACATGGTCGCGAGTCGCCGCTCTGCGGGCAATCGGTCGCCACGGACCAAGACTCCGGCGCGCACTGCGTCGCTCAGCGCCTCGGCCAGTGTCCGATAGCGCGGCCCCGGGGCGCTGACCCAGTCTCCGAGGACCGTCGCCAGGTCGGCTGCCGCCGAATTTCGATCCACTTTCACCTTAGGTGGCTCCTTACTTGCGCGCCGACCGAGTCCAGGATGAGGGCATGTCAATCCACTCGCTAACTGGCCCTATCCAATTACATGATGCGCGGCTGCGCGCGGTCTGTGACCTGTCAGTCCCGGCGGCTCGGCAAGACGCCGGGCTGCACGCCTATGACGGCGCTATTCAGGATCTGTCGCCCGGCGGGGTCAAGGCGGGACTGGCGGCGTTGGCCGCAACCGAATCCGGCGCGCCGCTCGATGATCATGACGAGGCTCAGATCGCCGCTGCCGTCACCGCGGTTGCGGCTCGTCTCGGCGAACTCGAATTGCACCGGGTCAATCCTGTCTGGCACATCGGCAATCTCGACTTGTCGGTCTATGACCGGGAGTACGCCCCGGCGGACGTCCGTCAAGCGGCACGAGACCAGCATGTACAGCTGTGGCCGGACGCAGTAGATGCTGCCATCGAGTCGCTTGACCACATGCCCCGCGCCGTCGCCCAGGCCGCGCTACCGCTGGCCCGCGGACTCGCCAGCTTCCTTGCACCAGGCGAGGACGCAGCGCGACGAGCTCAACAACGATTCGTCGACCATCTCGAGACCAGCGCACAGCATGGTGATCCGACACCCGGGATGGGAGCGGGAGCCCTGCAGAGCCTGCTCGCGACGTCCGAGGCGTGCGAGGTCGACCTCGAGGAACTCGCGACCCGCGCTGAGGCCGAAGACGAGCGGCTGGCCGCGCTGTTGGAGGAGGCGTGTCGGCGCCTTGATCCTGAGGCACCGATCGCTGTCACGGTCGCGGCACTGCGCGCCCTGCACCCGACCGCTGACGTCCTGGTACCCACCGTCAAAACGATGGTGCGCGAGGCCATCACCTGGACTGCCGAAAGCGGCCTCGTCCCTTACAGCGACGGCGAGTGCGAGGTCGCGCTGATGCCCGAATCGCAGCGCTGGGCGGCCGCGGGCATGTTCGCCGCGGCACCGTTCGAACCGGACGCCCCGAGTCGCTTCTACGTCACCCCACCGGATCCGGCACTGGCTGCCGCGGATCAAGACGCATGGTTGGCGTCCTACTTCAACCGTGCCACCCTGCCGGTGATCGCCGTCCACGAGGTGTCACCAGGGCACTTTGCGCACAGCCGTGCCCGCCGGCGCGCGACCGGAGAGGCCCGGCGCACCCTGGTATCCGATGGGTTCAATGAAGGATGGGCGCATTACACCGAGCAGTTGTGCCTCGAGGAAGGGTTCCACGCCGACGACCCAGCCTTCGCGATCGGCGTCGCGCTCGACGCATTACGTCGTGTCGCGCGTCTGCGCTGCGCGCTAGCGCTGCACGCTGAGGAAGTCTCTCTCGACCAGGCCGCCGACCTGTTCACCCGCAATGCCCACGTCTCCGGACCAGCAGCCCGCTCCGAGACGCGGCGCGGCCTGCTCGATCCAGGCTACGGCCGCTACACCTGGGGGAAACTGGCGATACTCGACCTGCGCGAGCGGGCCCGCCAAAGCTGGGGTCCCCGCTTCACCCTGACACGATTTCACCGTGCCCTGCTCGACCTCGGCTCCCCGCCGCTCGGCCTGATCGACGCCGCCATCGAACTCGGCTGACCCGTGATCAGCGTCAACACCCTGGCCGGATTCACCCTGACCTCATGCGCGCTGATCCTTATCCCGGGCCCGAACCTGATCTACATCATCACCCGCAGCATGAGCCAGGGCACCCAAGCGGGACTTGCCTCAGCGGCGGGTGTCGAAACGGCCACACTGCTCTACGTCGTCCTATCCGCCCTCGGCGTCTCGTCAATCCTCGCCAGCTCACACGCCGGGTTCGTCACCGTGAGGTACGCCGGCGCCGCCTACCTCGTCTACCTCGCAGCCACAGCACTGCGGCACCCCCGAACCATCGAGGCGGTAGCCGGGACCGAGGCTCAGTCCATTCGACAGATGTACCGTGACGGCGTCCTGGTCAACGCCCTCAACCCCAAGGTCGCGTTGTTTTTCCTCGCGTTCCTTCCGCAGTTCATCAGCCCGGACGCGACGCCCGGGTCTGCCCGCGGTCAAATCCTGATACTCGGTGCGCTGTTCTTCACCATCGCCCTCAGCCTCGACATCGGATACGCCTGCGCCGGCGGCGCGACAGGTGCGTGGCTCAGACGTCACACCAGCGGCCTTGTCTGGTTACGCTGGCCGGTCAGCTCGATTTACCTCGGGCTGGCTGCATACGCGGTATGGCTGTGAGGTATGGCCACCCAACACGTCTTCGGCAAGAGGGCATCGCACCTGGCCGGCAACATGGCCCTTCTCGCGACCACAAAGCTTCACCTACGCAGCCGCCGGAGCAGCCCGAGATCCTCCCAAGGTTCCCGTTGCGAGACGGTTCGCTTCGGTCCTTCCGCCGTCAGCGGTTCGCTGGACGAGGCCGTGACGCTAGCGCGATCACGGGGCAATCTGACCGTCATGCCGATGGTCACAGCTTCATAGACAGGCCCGTCGGAGCGATTCAGGAGCACCGTCGCCTGTGAACGCCGTACGAGGCCCTTAGCTCCCGGCGCTCGGTACCGATTTGCCAGAACGCCGTGAGGAGTGCACCTACATGCCTACCGCGCCAAGCCAGGCGGGCAGATCACCCAACCTCACCTTGCCCACGAAATTGACCAGCGCATGATGCCCACCTGAAGCATCATCCTGTGGTCGCCCCGACAGGCCATAACCCGACGGCCCGGGACGATGAAAGCTGGCTGGCATTGGGAGCGACCGAGGGCGGCGTCATGGCTCCCGTCAGGTGGGCGCCATGACGCTTCCTGCTACAACGCTTACTACAAACGCCCCCGGAGAGGATCTCTCCGGGGGCGCTTGTGCTGGTAGCGGGGGCAGGATTTGAACCTGCGACCTCTGGGTTATGAGGAGGAGCCGCCGACAGTCACGCCGTTCGACGGGCGGCGAGCCACTCGATTGCTCGCTGGGCGCCCGGCTGGAACCGCTCGGGAACCATTGGTAGACGTGCCGCGATGACTGCGGCGTCTACAAGGCCGGCGTCGAGCAGCGCGCCGACGAAGTTCTGATCCTTCTCGCGCAACGCGCAGAGCTTGGCGACGCAGAGGTCTTCCTTGTCGAGGCACCAGCCCGTGAACTGCGGCTCCTCTGACGGTGCGGTGGTGTTGGCGGTTTGCACCTTGACGAGCCGGTTGCGCCAGCCGTCGGGCAGTGCGGACGTGCCCAGGTCGACGCCGTCGATACTGAAGCCATGTGTCTGCTCGAACGGTGAGAACTCCCCGGCTACTCCTTCGATGAGGTCGGCCAGCCGTGCCGTCTCTTCGTTGCTCTCGGCGATGGGAAGCACGTCGACCTCGACCGACATCGTCGCCGCGGGCGGAAGCTGTTCTTCGCGGTAGGTGCCGAGGATGGACTGGGAACCGACCACGATCACCTCGGGAACCCCGAGGATCTGGCATGCCGTACGGATCGCGTGCTCCAGCTGGTCGCGGCGCATCAGCTGACCCGGCGCAGGACGTCGGCGCGTTCATCGGCTGATAGGACACCGCCGAGCGGCGATACTTCGCGCATCTCGATCGAATCCCGGTCAAGGCCGGTGAGGACGCGGCGCAACCCTCGAACGTCACCGGAGTCGACGAGTGACTTCCACCGTTGCAGGTTCCGTTCGTGCGGTTGGCCCTGCACGCCGCTGCCGAGCCGCTTCAGGTTCTTCCGAATTTCGGGGCGCCACTCGTCCAGCATCGATCGGTTGAGCCGCAGGGAAAGCTGCCGGTGCAGCTGCCACGAGCGACGCTCCGACCGGGTCAGCTCGGGGACGACCAGACGTCGGACGATTTCGAGGCGGTATCCCATGCACGACAGCAGACGATCGAGTTGCTCGTCGCTCATGTCGATCTTGCCGGAGAGGAACTGGCTGATGCTTGGCTGGTGCACGCCGCTGAGCCGGGACAGCTCTGACTGGGTGGTGCGCGTTTCGCGCATCACCTGCCTCAGCAACTCGCCCCGATCGTCCACTCAGTCACTATAGCAAAATTTGCTATGATCGACCTTGGTCACCTGACCTCATCCGCGGGGCTGAATCTGCCGCCCCCATCCTGCCGTCCGACGTCCGCGATGGGCCGTCGAGGACCGCAGCGTGCTTAAAATTTTGCCTGACAAATGATCAAGGGCTCCAGTGCCGAAGCACTGGAGCCCTTGTAGATGCTGCCTTGCGTTGTAGCGGGGGCAGGATTTGAACCTGCGACCTCTGGGTTATGAGCCGGATTTTCGGGCTATTTGAGGCCTCTTCCCCTGCGCTCGATCGGGTGCAACAATGGCACATAACCGCAGGTCAGAGGGCTAATCGGCGTTCCACTGAGGTCCGTCGCAGTCCGCTGAGATTTGGCAGGGCTTGCGGTCAAGCTGCGGTCATGGACTTGATCTTGAGGATGGAGGCGACCCGGTGGCCTGGTCCCGGAAGCGGGTGGACTCCGACGGTCAGCGCCGGCACACCGGCTACTACCGCGACCCGGCGGGCAAGACCCGATCGGCGGGCACCTTCACCTCCGAACGTGCTGCGCTGCGCGCCGCCCAACGCCATGAGGTCAAGGTCGAGGACGGCACTTGGTACGACCGGCAGGCCGGTCGGGTCACCTTCCGCCGCTACGTCGAGGAGCAGTGGTGGCCGAGCCGGCACCTGGAGGCGAGCACGAAGGCGGGCTACCGGTCCTATTTGGACCGGCACTTCCTGCCCTTCTTCGGCGACATCCCGATCGCTGACATCCTGCCGTCGGCCGTGCAGGCCTGGGTCACCAAGGCTGCTGCGGACGGCCTCTCGGCGCGGAGCATCGTCAAGTACCACGTGATGCTGCACAGCGTCTTCAAGCGGGCGGTCCGCGACCGCGTCATCGGCTACAACCCGTGCGCCGACACCGAGCTGCCCAAGGTCATCGCGCCCAAGACCCGCATCCTCACCCCGGAGGAGTTCCAAGCCCTGCTCGCGCACATCCCGCAGCGGTTCGTACCGCTCGTCCTGACCGAGATCGAGACCGGCCTGCGCTGGGGCGAGCTCATCGCCCTGCGCCCGCGGCATGTGGACTTCCTGCGCCGCACCATCACCGTCGAAGAGACCATCGTCGAGGTCTCCCGCAAGGTCTCCCCCACCGGGAAGCGATTCCTGGTCAAGCACTATCCCAAGGACAACGAGTCGCGGGTCGTCGGAGTGCGGCCCCAGCTGATCAGCGTGCTGAGCCGCCAGATCGAGCGGCTCGGCCTCGGCCGCGACGACCTACTGTTCCCCTCGGCAGAGACCGCCGGCGGCAACCCGCTCAGCCGCAACACTTTCCGCTCCCGCTACTGGCTGCCGGCATTGGAAGCCGCCGGGCTCGGCTTCCACGTCCGGATGCACGACCTGCGCCACGCCCACGCCTCCTGGCTGCTCGCCGGCGGCGCCGACCTCAAGACCGTCATGGACCGCCTCGGGCACAGCCAGATCCAGACCACCCAGAAGTACCTGCACACGCTGCCCGATTCCCAAGAGCTGGCGCTTGAGGCGCTGACTCGCGTTGAGCGGCGAGGTGCTGGCTGACGGTCGTCTCTGACGTGCCGACCCGGGGTGAACCAGCTGGATTGCACGGCCCTTACGTGGATACAACCGTTGCAAGCAAGGCCGCAGAGCGCAACACTTCTATCCATGACGGGTTGGTGGGATCTACCAGAGACTTTCACCACGCGCGGCGCCCGAGCGAGCGGGGTGCATCCCCGCGACCTCTACGCCTGGCGGGACGCCGGCGAGATAACGGAACTCTCGCGGGGTGTCTTCCGCCGGGCGGATGCACCGCAGGCGAGCTATCCGGACCTGCTGGCCGTCTCCTACCGCGCCCCGCGGGCAATCGTGTGCTGCGTGTCGGCAGCCGCCGTCCACGACCTGACCGACGCCATGCCGCCAGCCGTACAGATAGCCGTTCCGACCCGTGATCGTCCGCCCAGGATCACCTACCCCCCGACCGAAACTTTCCGGTTCGATTCGTCCTCCTTCGAGTTCGGCCTGTCCAGCATCGACGCGGCACCGGGAGAACCCGTCCGCATGTACGACCCAGCCCGGACCGTCATCGACCTGATGCGGCTACGCCACCGCCTCGGCGAACCGGTCGCCCACGGGGCTCTGCAGCGGTACCTGCGCCGCCGCGATGCCCAGCCGGCCCACCTGCTGCGACTCGCGACCAGACTCGATGTGCTCGGGCCGGTCAGGTCTGCACTCGACGTGGCTACCGCAGGATGACCCGCTCGACTCGCCAGACTGCCGCGGAATCGCTTGTATTCATGTGGAATCCGGTGTCTCGAACACCTCCGACTACGCGATCAAATGCTGGTGGAGGCCGGCTGATTCTGGAGGCCTGATAGAGGGTGATCGAATCCCAGGCACCCTCACTGGTTCGCAACCGCGACCAGCGCTCCCATGACCGCGGCGTACAGCCGCTTGGTCAACTCCTGCATTCGGTCCGCCTCGCTCTCATCGTCCAGCCAGATGTCGTTCCACGACCCCATGCCACCGAACACCCAGGCTTGGAAGCCAGCCGCGAGCAGCTGCCGCTGGTCGAGGGCGAGCCATCCCGCAGGCGTGATATCTGGGTTGTAGGGAACCTCGGGGTCAGGGTCGGCGGCCGCAGCGATGGCCTTGGCGAACCACTGTGCCCAACCCAACAGCTCGTTGGTTAGGGCGAAGGAACGAGCGCCTCTAAGCGCGGCGACGAGTTCGGCTGACGCCTCCGCGACCGATCGTGGCGAGCTTTCCGGCAGCGGAGCGAGCGCGAGCGAGGTCATGGTCACGCGCCAGATCTCGCCTTGTGGGTGTTGGGTGCCATGCGTGTCCCACCGGCTCGACCACAGCGCCGGGGCGGGGCCGTGCGCCACGAGCCCGCGCGGAACTCCGTTGGCGAACGCGGAAGCGATGTGGGGAGCGAGCGATCCGTCGACGAGCGCCGGACTGTACAGCGCCAGGCGCTCCACGCCCTCGGTGCGCTGGACCGTCAGCCATTCTGAAGTGCCCTGCATCTGCCGCTCGCGGCTGAACAGTCCTTGCCGCGGCTCGACGAAGGTGAGCGAGTGGACGTAGCGGAACGTGGTGTTGTCACGTTCGAGGTTGGGCGCCGGCTTTGACGTATCGGCGAGCCAGGCGTTGCCGTGCAGCACGACGGCAATCAGTGCAGCGAGCTCTCCGTTCACAACGGAGACGTTACCGACGCCAGCTACTTGAAGTAGTAGTACCAGTTGCTCGCGTAGTTGGTGTCGAAGTTCTCCTTGCTGTCGACCGCTATCGCGACGTCGTCGCGCGTCAAGTAGCCGAACTCGTCGTGTCGGTTCGCGAGCGCGAAGTAGGAGTCGGCCCACGCGTCGGGCATCGACGAGTTCATCAGTGCGGCCGCTTGGTCCTCCGTGTGGACAAATACGATCGGTGGCCCAGCGAACCGCTCAGTACACCAGAACTGCTCACCGAGCCCGAGCGATGCCACCCAGTCATCGAGTTCGGGACGGGGCACCAGGTCGTTCACCTCCCGCTTCGCGGTGCGCTCGAAGTCGGAGAAGACCACGAAGATTTCGTTTCGCCATGGGTAAGTTCGCGGCGTTCGTCGGGGCATGCCAAAGAGTCGCCGCAGGTCCATGCCGCGCATGGTGCCGACGAAGAGATCGGCGACCTGACGCTGCTTGCGTGTGTCGTAGTTGGCGAACGGTTCGGGCGACGCGTTGAAGGACAGGCATTGAGAGCTGCGCTCAAGCACGACGCCGAGCCTCGGCCTACTCCCCGCGCGCTTGGGGCGTTCGATCGTGTCCACTCCAACAGCCAACGGTGGAAAGCCAAATCGGTCGTCGAAGGACGCGACGAAGGCGTCGTAGATCGAGTCGAGCAGCGAGGTCCCTTGCTTGAGGCGCTTCGCGCTCAAGTACGCCCGATCGCTTGGAAGGAAGAAGCTCACCCGCCGTCACCACCTATCCGTCCTTTCGGACGCAAGCAATATTCAACGCCAACGACCCCGGGTGGAGTCCCTATCCCACCAGCTGTTGCAGGATCGTCGGGTCCTTGATCTTGTCGTCGCGTGCCAAGAGAACGACCTTGGCCACGACCTCGGCAGTTCGGGGGTCGTCGTCCGCGAATGGCAAGAAGATGCGGCCACGGTGCTGGGCGGAGACCGGCACTATGCAGACGGCGTTGCCGGGGATTCGATGAACGACACCCGAGCCGAGGTGGATCGAGTACGTACCGAGCATCCCCTTGACACGCGCGTGGTGACCGCCGACTTCGACGTTGGTCATGCCGAGCATCGAGGCTGTCTCGTCCACCAGGCGCCCGCGCATGGTGGTGGAAGATTCCGAGGCTTCGGGGTCAACGCCGCTCGTGTGCGCCACGGAGACGACCAGATCGAGATCCCGCATCGTTTCCGAGAACACCCGGGCAGGGACGTCCGCGAGCGGTAGCGGCTGCCACCTGCCAGCTGGATGGAACGTGACGTCATCGATGGTGGCGTCCTCGACCTCGGTCGGCGAGCCCCACCCGTTAACCAGGTGGCACCACGCGGTGATCTTCTGCTGGTGGAACGTTCGGGAGAAGCCCTGCTCGAAGTCGGCGACCCAGCCGCGGGACGTGAAGATTCCGCTGGCGTGTCGACCTTCGACTTGGTGACCGGCGTACCTGCGGGAGCTCACGCCGGCTTCGTCGCATTCGTTCTCGTTGAGCGTGTAGAGCTCGCGGAAAAGCTGTTTGAAGGGCTGCCGTCGCTCCGCAGCCATCAGTGCGTGCTGGAAGTCAGGCCAGTCCCCGGACGAGAGAAGGTCGGCCGGGTGTGCAACCCGCAGGGCTCCTATGGCGGCGCTCTCGGTCCCGTCGGCTGCGGACAGCCTGGTGCCGTCGAGTGGGAAGCCGACCATCCCTTCGTCGTCCACGAGGACGAGATCGCGAAGCATCGGGGCGAGGATCGGATGTCGCAGGAGGTCTGCCAACTCGTCCGGGTCGAACGCGTCCCCGAGGACGCAGGCCGATTCCAGCGAGGTTCGCATGCGGCGGATCTGCTTTCGCAGGGACGTCGCCCGGTCTCGTAGTTCGGCGATCTCGGGCACCTTGGCACTCTTGGCAGGGACGGAGTTCAGCGGCTTGCCGGCCCGGTGGACCGTTAGCTCCGGCGATCCGGTGGCGTCGATGGAAAGGGCCACGACAAGGTCACCATCTTCGGCTGCGATGGGACCGTCGGCCAGGTCGCGGACCGCCTCTGCCTCCATGGCCCACACCAGACGCTGAGGGTCGCGGAACCCCGCGGTCCGGGCAAGGTTCTCCAGTCCGACTTCGACGGCGGTGGATTCGGAGGCTCGACGCTGCGAGCCCGAGGTTCGGTCGGAGGCAACGAACCCGCGGAGGAGCTCGTAGCGGACGAGCAGCGCCTTCTGGTTGGGCAATGGGAGTAGGCCGAGGGCGCGAACCGCGTCCTGGTGGCGCTTAGCGTGGATCCGCTGTACGACCTCGGCTTCGTCGATCTTCCCCAGTAAGGCGGTAGCGAACAGTTCTGCACGCTTGTGGCCGCCCGATGATGAGGCGTACTTCGCGGCCTTGAGTACCTGGTTGAAGCGGTTTTTGCCGAGCGTGCCGATCAGGTCATGGAACCAGACGACATCTGCGGCACCGTTGACGAGGTCAGTCGCGTCCAGAGGGGTGTGCTGACTGACCTCGGTCGCCCATTGGGCGCGGATCTCGGCATCGACGGACCAGCTGCCGTCCTTGGTGTGCGCGTGCACCCACCACACTGCCGACTCGAGCCCGGCCCAGGCGAGGTGTTGCTCAATCAGACGGGACCACTGAGGTGCATACACGGCGGTCTCGATGAGCCGCTGGTCGGAGACTTTGGCTTCCTTGGCAAGCCGGCCGAGCGCCTCAGCAGTGTCGTCGGATAGCGGTTGGTTGACGCGAATGAGGTGGGAGAGGCTGCTCTCTCGCGACTGGGTCCAGGCGTAGGCACGGGCGAACGGCCGCTTTCCGAGCGCGGCGAGGCATTGCATGAGTTGCTGCGCGCCGTATGTAGTGCGCAGACCATGGGAGGTCTCGGAGAGCTCGGTCGGAAGATCTCCGCGAGCGACCTCCGCCTCAATCACTGCGGCTCGCACCTCGCATACGACGCCCTGAACCTTGTCGCCTGCGGCCCAAGACTCGGGCCGGAGTCCGGTAAGCACACGGAGGGCGTCCTGCCGTGGCCCATGGGAGAACCAGTAGTGAACGCGCGGAGCGACGACGAGCGCGTCGATCAGGTCTGCTTTGGTCGCTGCACCCCGGTTGAAGGCCTCGACGAGGATCCTGGCCGGGGGCGGCCATCGGTCGAGTTGGTCAGGCACCTGCACCGTTCCGCCGGCGCGGCCGTAGGCGTTGCCGACTTCGACCTCGACCTTCGGGCCATCCCAGCGGTCAACGGGCCCTTCCGGCTCATCGATGAACCTGAGCGCACGCCAGAGCCGAGCAAGCTGGTCGTCGGTCAGACTTAAAGGATCAATGAAGTCCGGGCTGCCGCTGAGCAGGTCCCGGAAGTCGGTGCGATCATCGGCGCCGATCGGATTGCCCCAGCGATCCCGTTCGAGTCGCCGACCACGGCGCGCCAGGACTTCCGCTGGTCCTCGAAGCCCGTCGACCGGCAGAGCGGCGGCCACCGTCTCGAGGAAGCGGAGCAGGGGCTCAGCCCAGGAGTCGCGCTTGGCGTAGTGCCCGATCGCTCTGAATGCCTGCCACTGCAATGCGTTGACGTCGGCCATGGGAAACTCCGATGCCACTGGTCCGACAACGGTGCGGGTGACGTCGACCGCCCAGCGTCGGTTCACCCGCGGGATGTACGAGAGGAGAGCTACCTCGACCCCACCGTCGGTCAGCTGTGGCTGGATGCGTTCCCACCATGGGCCGAGGACCTCGGGAAGTGGAAGCGCGCCGTCCTTGCCGGAGTGGATCCAGCGCATGTTCGCCAACAGGACAACGCCCTGGTACGTCTGAACCTCGACGTCGGCGTGTTCGGCGAGCCAGCCGCTCAGCGAGGTCCACGCGAGTCGGAACCGGTCGTGGTGCGGCCCCCACGATGCGGCCGTCGGGGCCGTGGGTCGCTGAGCCAGCGTTCGATCGCCGGCCTTGAACAGGATCGCTGACGGAATCTCGTCCGGCTGGCTCGCGTCGGTTTCGCTGCGGCCGCCGAGCTCGTCTGCGGCCCTTCGCTGATCGGCGGTCCCGGATGCGAGTCGCTCTATCGAGGCTGCGCGCGCGGCCGGGCCCTGCCTCTTGAGAATCAAGAGGGCTGTCGCGCGCAGGTCAGCCGCCTTGCGGCTGAGGGCTTCCTCCAAGAGTCGGGCTTCGTCCGCCGAGATCGCGGGAAGCGACTGAAGGGCACCACCGACGGTGTCGCGCACCATCGTCGAGCGATCCCCCACGAGCGAGAACAGTGCCGCTCGGTTCGCGACCGGGTCCTTGGCGTACTCGCGGGCCGCGACGGAGCGACCGTCTGCGGACGCCACAGCCACTAGCTTGGGGTCGAGTGGACGGTCGCCGGAGTGGCAGATGAGCACGTCCGCAGCAAGGGTGCTGCCGACCTTGCGTGGCAAGCTTCCGATCAGCCCGGTGTCGACGTCCTGGACCTTGCCGAGCGTGCGGACGCGCTCGTACAGGTTGGTCCGGACCGGTTCAGGCATCGGCACCGGGGATTGCTCGAATCCGTGTGCGTGGGCCGGCCAGGCGGTCACCGCGGCCGCGTACACCGCAAGAGACGGGTCCACGACCGCGCGGATCAGTCCGGCGGCGGTAGCGGGGATTCCGAAGTCGGTGAGCAGTCGGGCGGCCGCCAGCCTGGTGCGTTCGTTTCGACTGCTCTGTAAGGATTCGGCCGCGCCGATGGCCGAGTGAACATCACGGACCGCGATGGACCAGACGCCGAGAAATGCGTCAACCGGGTCAGCGTCGGCGAGAGCGTCAGCCTGCGAGGGCCTGCGGAGCTGATCGCGGATGATCGCCACAGCCTCCGCAACCTGCTTCTCCTGGCGCACGGTGAGGTCCTCGCCGATCCAGACACCCAGGGCGCGCACGGTCCCGGCGAACCTCGCCATCCGGTGTTCGACGACCAAGTCGAGGATGCGGGCGAAAGCGTCGGGATGGGCGAGATCTGCGGCCTCGAGGATCGTTTGGCGCAGCCCCTCGGAGCGCTGGGCGGCGACCAGGAGGCGCTCTACCTCCGACCAGGCGGCAGGGTCAGGCGACGACAGGAGTGCGACGTACGCGTGATGCGACGGGCCGCTGATGTCGTGCTCGCCACGAATGCTCGCGGTGACGACCCTGGCGACCTCGGTGTCGCCATGGGCGATGGCGGAAGCGAAGAGCGAGCCCAGCGGGACGTACTGGCCGAGCTGCAGCGCCCATTCGGCCTGCCATGCCAGAGGCTGGGGGTACTGCACGCCGTGTTGCAGGAACTGGCGCAGCTCCATCCAGCGCGCGCTGAGGGAGTCGGCGCGGTCCGGAGACCGGTAGGCGCGACGCTGCCAGCCTCGTTGATAGGGCTGCTGCGCGGACCAGCCCCACCAGCGGGCGAGGTCCTTGCCGAGCTCTGGCGTGAGGGAGCTGAGTACCTTCTCGCGTTTGGGGAGGCTGAGTTCGTCGAGCTGCCGAGCGACTGGTTGCCAAGGCCTCCGGGTGTCGGCCAACGCGGCGACGATGTCGGAGGCCAGCCTGGGCGCCAAGAACCTGTGGACGCGCACGCCCTTCGCGCGGTCACTCTCCGACGCGGCGTACTTCTGCATCTCCGCACGGGCGGCATCCCCCGAGAGCACGTCAGCCTCCCGCGAGTGCGACCAAGCGCACCAAGCGCAACGTCGAGTCCGGACGTACCGCGATGGGCGCGTCTAGGTCCTCAACCTGGACGTCATCGACGAAGACGAAGAACAACCCGTCACCGAAGGCTTCAAGGGCTCGCTCGATCGCCTGAGCCTCCGAGGGCGGAGCCGGGACCGCACGTGCCTCACGCCCGTAGGTTCCCGTGTCGACACCGCGCGCCAGGTCGGCGGGAGTGAGGACCCGCAAGGTCTTGCTGGCCGTTCGGCGCTGCTCGTAGGACGCGAGTTCATGGCGAACCAGCAGGCCAAGAAGGTCGCGCAGCAATCCGATGTCGACGGGAACCGCGACGTCCTGCGTCTCGGTGTCCTTGCTGCCGACCACCTTCGTCTCAACAATCACGCCCCTACTCTGGCATCGACCGTGCGCAGGGTGTAGCTAACTAGCGACACGGCGATGTCGTCGCCATGCGACGCCACGTCCCGGCGCCTGACGAACAGATCCGGCACTACCGTGCACCCATGCGCCGCCGCAAGGGACCGCCTCCGGGATCTGCCGCTGTCGCGGACCGTCAGCACCGCTTCTTCACCGGCCACGCTATAACCGAACGGCATCAGGTGGCCGGGCCTGTGCTGAGCAGGGTGCCGCACTTCTTCGTCCACGAGATAGCGCCTGGCCGCGCTACGGAGGCTGGACCTACGCCAGCGTCGGCGTCTGGGACGCCGTCCACACCCCCGACGGTCACGGCGTCGAGTTCTTGCTCACTGCGGATGAGCCGAACGAGCGCCTTGTAGAGCTCGTTGCGATGACCGCGTATTACCATGCCGGACCGCCCATCCAACACCTCGACCTGGGGCACACCGTGCCCATAGGTGAGCCTTGGCTCCCGGGGTCGTCCTGCGACCACCTGCTTGTCAGCCTGCCGTACCCATTCGGGCCAGACCTGGAGTCATGCAGCTGGGACGGCGGCCACGCCCGCCTTCTCTGGATGCTGCCCATCACCGACGCGGAACGCGAGTACAAGACGCAGAACGGTCTCGACGCACTCGAAGAACGGCTCGAACAGGCAGCAGTTCACCCGACTGACGGGGGGCGGCCCTCCGTCAGTCGGGTGCCGCACTGGATCGGTGCTCACTCGGAGTGCGCAGGACCTGCGGCATCTTCACACGCTTTCGAGGTCTGCCCAGACCCGTTCGGCTGCGTTCAGGAGGGCCTATTACGCAGGCGGCAGCATCGGCGCGGACGGGACAGGACCGCTGCGAACCACTGCGAATGAGACAGAAACTGAGACGTGCCGCCGGCCCTGTGCTTCCAGGGGTGCCCAACCTGTGTCTTGCCCCCGATGATGGCCGAACGGCATGACGCTATCGCCGCCTACCCTGGGCGACTGACGGTAGCGTCGCTTACCCGACGCTCAGGTGATAGGTCACCGACGTCTCAAAGCTTCCGGCGCGGCCCGACAGAGTGACCGTGTGCTGGCCGGGGGTGAGGGCGACGGGGCCAACCCACAGGCCCCACGCGACAACGCTATGTTTGCCGGCCGGCAGGGTGGTAGACCCGGGCTTGCTCAAGAGATCGAAGGCACCCCCAGAATCCGCTTCGTTGACCCTGAGCGGCTTCCCATCGAGCGTCGCCGTCGAAGTCGTGGCGGCGACTTTGCACCGTGCGATGGCGCTCTCGACACGCGTGCCTGTGGGCACAGTGCAAACCTGGTTCAGTACCGGAAAATAGATGCTGCGGCGCGCAGGGATCGAGCAGGACCGAGTGGCGGAGCCGCCGTAAGTTCCAGCCAAGAACCAGATATCCGCCGGCTGCTGGAGGGCACAAGCGGCTCCGGTCCGGTCGTCGATGGGGTTGCGTGAAGGGTCGATCGACTCGCTCCATTGCCACCAACGAGCAGGGAGGGTGGCCGCGGCGGCCGGTGCTGTCTGGGTCGGGCTGGCTGCGTGCGTCGTGGCGGTCACCGGCGCCTTGGCCGACGAAGCGCCGCAGGATGTGGAGGCAAGCAACGTCGCGAGGCCGATGGTCAGTGAATACCGACGGAAGTCACCCCGCCGTCGTTTCGAAGTGAACACCTCATCGGGGACCTCGGGCACGTTGCGGGAGTGAAGCCGCTCGCCCGTCGGGATGAAGGGCAGATTCATGCCGCAGATCATGCCTTAACCACCATTGGAAGGTTGTTCCTCTTGCGACGTTCGCTGGAATCCGCCTAACGAAACCCAGGTTCGTACCCCGAAGCAATCACCGCCCCATCGGCAGGAAGTTCACCGCACGGGAAGGTGCACGTCAACGAGCCATCGAACTCATCGCGCGCAGCAAGTCGGCCGTGAAGCCGATCATGGCGCAGGCGGCGCAGGAATGTCCGATCATGCCGATGTGCGGTCGCGTCGACAAGCCGTGGAATGATCTCGGCCTGATCGCGACAATGGCCCAGGTGCTTGTCGGCGGAAATGGCAGGTTGCCCATGATCCGGCAAGGACGATGCGCCTCATGAGCGAGCAGTTCTACTCGGATGCGAGGTTGTACGACCGGCTGTTCCCCAGAGGCGAACCGGCCGTCGACTTTTATAGGGCCGAGGCCGATCGGCAAGGCGGGTGTGTCCTGGAACTCGGGTGTGGCACCGGACACAAGCTGATCCCGATCGCGTCCGACGGGCATCCGTGCATGGGCCTAGAGCTCTCGCCGGACATGCTTGCCGAGGCTCAGCGCAAGGCGGACGAGCGCGGCGTGGAGGTGGAGTGGGTGCAGGGCGACATGCGCGAGTTCGACCTGGGCCGAACGTTCGACCTCGTGTTCATCGCCGCCAATTCATTGCTCCATCTGCATGAGGCTGAGGACTTGGTGGACTGCTTCCGGTCGGTGCGAAGGCACCTGGCGCCCGGAGCGCGGCTCATCTTCGACGTGTTCAACCCGAGCGTGCGCATGCTTGCCCAGGCCGACGGCGTTCGACGCAGGCGCGACGCGTTGTCGTTCGTGGATCCCGATCGTGGCGTAGTGCATGTCGATGTCGCGGAGACCTACGACGCGGCGGCGCAGGTGACTCGCGGGAGGTGGTACTTCTCGACCGATTCCGAGGCCGACTTCGTTGTCGCGCCACTTGAGATCAGGAGCATCTTCCCCCAGGAGTTGCCGCTGCTGCTCTCGCTCGGCGGTCTCCGGGTTCTTGAACGCTTCGGCGACTGGTCCCGTGCGCCACTCACCGCAGATGCGGCGCTCCAACTCTACGTCTGCGAACCGGACTGAACCGAGAGCCGGCAGGACTGTCGGTTCAGGTCATCCTCCAGGCACGCTCGTCTGCCGCGCGGCGGGCGGCATGATGAGCGTGGCGTTGATGGCCGCCTATCCGCGGCGGATAAGCCGCCGGAGCAACCGGGTGAGGCGCTTCCGACGTAGCCGCCGCTCACGCTGGTAGGGGTATTCAAAGCCCACCGTTAGCGGTCGGACTCGGGCCAGCTCGCGCCGCAGCACATGCTCGTAGCTGCTGCGTTCGAACGCGATGTCCGGGAAGTCGTCAGCGTCTCCGAAGGCAAGGATGTCTTCCTCGTAGTCGGTCTGAATCCCGATCGCCCGCCAGGTCACCGTGTCGTGTTCCAGCGCGACTCGTGCCGTGAGGGCGCCGCAGCCCAGGCGACCGCACTCGGGGCACACGTACAACGAGACTCGTCCGTCAGGCAGGTCGCCCGGACACTGGCCGAGCAATCGCTCGATCGCGGCAACCGTTTCGACGGGCCACGCGTCTTGGATGACACCGACGTAGTCAAGGTTCTCTGCGGCGTGAGCGTGCAGTTGCTCGAGCAGCCGGGTCCCGTTGACCGTGAAGTCCAGGTATGCCACCGGTGACTTGGAAAGCCCGTCCTTGCGCAGCGAAGTCGTCGCACCCCCGGGCATGTCCAAGTCTCGCTCAGCGGAGGTTATGTCAAAGGTGGCGGCATCCACTCCAGCGATGGTCTCAGATCGCGGCGCCGTACGCTCTGGGGCTTCGACGCCAGGTCTGTTCCGAGAGACAACGACGATTACGCGCGCTCATGCGGCAGGGCGACTGCCGCAAGGCTTCCTGCGTCTCTCGGCGGCCCTCTCCCCGCTAAGCGAGAACGCGAGCCCTGACCCGCGGGCAGCGCGAGGAATGACCGAGCAGCCAGATCAGTCCGATCCCTACGGGGATTCCCAGGTCACCGGGGAGACGTCAGTACGCCGCCTTCGTCCCGGCAGAGTCACCGTGTACTCGCGACCGAGGTGAGCCGGCCGTCCAGGACCGTCCACGCGTCCCTGTCGACGGTGATAACAGCCTGGCGAGCGATGCGCCGGACCAGGGCGTGCTGCTCGGCGTTGAGCTCGACCGCAACGTCGAAGAAGACCCAGTCGAACTGGCCCGGGGTGAATATGCCGACGTCCAGTGCCTCTCGGATGTCGACCGGATACACCGCGCCGACCTTGGGGTGCTTGCGCAGCAGCAGGTTGAGCATCGCCTGACTGAAGTCGAGGCCGGCGTACCTCTCGGGCGCAACGAGGCCGAGGTCGAGGACTCGGCCCGTGCCGCAGCCGATGTCGAGGACGTGCGGGGGGTACTTGCCGCGCACTTCACCGAGCAACTGCCTGACGTGGTCGGCCTCACCTGCGGCGATCGGGTGCTCAGGATCCCAGAAGGTGGCGATGCCGTCGTACGGCGACTCAACGCCACTCACTGTGGACTGCGCGTTCTGGATCCCATAGAGCAATTCGGTCGTCGCCCGGTTCACCAACGTGGTGGCGGTGAAGACGTCATCCTCAGTCCACCAGCGGTGTTGCCCGTCGGGGCTGTGCAGGTAGATCTTGGTCAGCGAGTAGTACTTGCCCGGAGTCCCGAAGGTGTGGATGACCCGCGCGGCGTGGACCATGTCCTCGTGGGCAACACCAGCCGTGCGGTCCTGCACAACGTAGTGATGCGGCGCGGTCTGCGCGTAGGTCTTCGCGAAGGTCCACTCCCGCGTGGCAGCGAACTCCAGCCACCAGTCGAGGTCGGCCTTCGTGATCCGGCCCTGAGTCAACTGACTTCTCCTCGTTCCATGCGTCCGGTCTTCGTGGAACCAAGCATGAAGGGCACGTCCGACACTTCTGCGATGTTGCTCGTG
The DNA here is from genome assembly GCA_003244095.1 of Pseudonocardiales bacterium. Lineage (GTDB taxonomy): Bacteria > Actinomycetota > Actinomycetes > Mycobacteriales > QHCA01 > QHCA01. The sequence continues at coordinate 32,765 of QHCA01000407.1, forward strand.
CAATACCGGTTCCCGAGGTGCGGTGTCCCCGATCCTCCTGCCCGCCGGAGGCGCGGTAACCGATGAATACGGTGCTCATGCCGGCGCAAGCGTCCGTTAGGAGATCAACTACTCACGCGCGCGACGCGGGCCCCACGAGTAGTGGATCGGTGGCAAATCAGACCCCCGTGGGTCTGGCGGGATCGGCGTCCGTTCGTCGTCACCACTGTCCTCGTCGAACCGCCGCCCGTACTGATCGGGCAGGCTCCCCCACCCCCCGTACGCCGTCGGTCGATCCGGAATCTGCCCGAGCACCTCGTACGGATCGACCCGCTCCTCACCAACGGTGCACAAGTGCATCCAGTCGTCGCCGAGGTCGAAGGTGTAGGCGAACTGCTCACCCAGGGCCAGTCGGGACAGCTTGGTGCGGTCGCTGCGCTCCACCGGCCGGCCCTGCGGCGGGTCGTCCCATGCGTCGCCAGGGCCGATGAGCAGCATTCCGTCTGCGAGGTCGACGGTGTGCAGGTGCGCCCGGTCCCACCGCCCGAACGCGTCATCGATAGCTGCGGCCAGTTGGCCGAAGGTCATGGCGCGGGCCGCCACGAAGATCCTCCCTGGTCTCGGCCAGAGATCCTCGCCACGGCCGCTCACCAGGTCCGCCCGCACCGACAGCCAGTTTCTCGACATCGCTCATCCTTCCGTGGTCTGACGCAACAGCGACGATCACCGCTGCCAGCATGAATCTTGGCGTCATTCGGTGGCGGGTTACGGCGTGGGCCGCGACCCCGATCGCTGCCCGTATCCCTACGCATGCTGGCGAGCTGCCTCTCGGCGGAGGTGATCAGTTGGAAGACGCTCATGGCAACGTATCCGCCGGTACTGCGACGAGCCGTTGCTGACCAGGAGTCCGGCGGTGGCGAGCTCGGCAAGCGCCTTTCGTAGATGGGGAGCGACAGTCACGCGCTCGGCGGCCTGCGTCAGATGGATCGGGTGCGCATCGGGCAAGCCGCGGGCGGTGTGAACAAAGGAGAGAAGTCTCACGCCTGCGGCTTCTACCGTTGGGCCACATGCGCTTCTTCACGGCCGACCTGCACCTGGGTCACGCCAACATCATCAGCTTCTGCGACCGACCATTCGCCTCCGTCGAGGCGATGAACGATGCGCTGCTGTCCAACTGGGCTGAGACCGTCGGCCAGGACGACGAGATCTGGGTGCTCGGCGACGTCGCCATGGGACGCATCGCCGAGACGTTGCCCCCGATCGCGTCACTACCGGGACGCAAGCACCTCGTCCCCGGGAACCACGACCGCTGCTGGCCGGGCAACCAGCGCCTTCGTCCCGAAGACGAGCAGATGTACACCGACGTCGGGTTCGAGATCCACCCCGGGTCGGTGGAACTCCAAGTCCAGGAGGCCCCGGTGGTGGCCTGCCACTTCCCGGTTGCCGGCGACAGTCAGATCGAAGACCGCTTCAGTGATCACCGTCCCGAGGTGCCCCAGGGAGCTTGGCTGCTTCACGGGCACGTCCACGAGAGCTAGAAGCTCAACAAGCGACAGATCAACGTGGGCGTCGACGTGTGGGACTTCCGACCAGTGTCGGAGGAGGCGCTGCTCGACCTGATGCGAGCCGAAAGGGGGTGAGGTGTCGCCTCAGATCGCCTGTTTGCTGGCACAGCAAACAGTCTTGTTCCAGGAAACAGCCATTCAGTCGAGGTCATCCACGGCGTCAAGTAGATCTGCGATCAGGACCGCGACCGAGCCCCTTACGGTGTCGGGGTCGGCGAGGTTCCCAACGCCGGCACCGGCAAGACTCGCGATGAGTCCTGCCGCATCCCGCCCGTCGCGCTGCAGTGCTGCAATCGCAGCCGTCGTCACGGCGCCAGCGAGAGGATCGCGTGCGAGGTCCACGAGCCGCTGCGCCATCGCCTCGGTCGGGGTTGCCTGGAGCAGTCGGAGCACGTCGAGGCCGTCCTTGGGCTGATGCCTTGCGGGGTTCTCGCGTCTTTCCTCGATCTTGGTGACCTTGGCGACAAGCAGGGCTGCGGGTCCGGCAACACGGAGGCGAACCATCCGCGGGTCAGCGCCGTCGAACGCGACGATCTCGTGAACCGCGTTGTCGACCAAAGCTGGTTCGAGGCCTGTCGTACGTCGCGCTGCGCGGTTGCCGTGAATCGGTAGTCGCGCCGAACGCCGACTACTCCCTCCACAGAGCGCCTCGGGGACCATGAGGTCCACAGCGACGCCGAAGCGTCCGCGCCACGCTCCAGGGTTGGCGGCAAGCTCGAACCCCGCGCCACGAAGGGCGTCTTCCAGCAGGGGCTCGTCGAGGAGCTTGCCTGGATACAGGGCAAGGTCAGCATCGGTAGTGGTAGGCACGACGATCAGCTCGGCGTCGCCGGTGTGGAAGTACACCGCCTGGGCGCCGACCAAGACCAACGCGTCCAGGTGGGGGTCGAGAGCTCCGAGGGCATCCAGCAGCACGCACCGCGCGAGCCTGTACTCCGGGGGCGGGACAGAGCTCATCGCGTCCACCCCTCATCCTTGCCGGCCAGAACTTCGATCAGCGACGCCCCCTCCTCAGGTGCCCGGCCAGGACCGGTGAGCAGATCGACAACTACCTGGCTGGGCGCGGCGAAGATGAGTCGGTCCTTGACCTTCGCACCGCGATACACCACTGCATCGAAGGGCTCGACCAGGACCACGTTCGCGCCGCGATCCACCGGACGCAGCTGTAGGCTCACAGCCGCGGCGGTGGCGTCTGGCACGTAGATCGTCAGCAACGCCAGCGGTGCGACCGCGGCTTGTCCCCGCGGTAGGTACGGACGTGTCGCCGCCTCGGCGGTCACCGCGTAGGTCCCCTCGTAGCGACGGAGGCCAGCGAGCACCCGGTCGATCCCTCTCGCTGCCAACATGGGCACCGCTTGGTTGGACGAACTGAGGCCGTAGTCCGCACACCATCGTCGAGCCAGTGAAAGCTTTCGTACGTCGACGACGCGACCGTCAGCGTCCCGTTCGACCAGCTCCTCGCGCACCAGCAGCTCGAGGACACGAGAACTCGTCGCCGCGCCGACTTCCGCCAAGTCGGCGAGCTGCCTCACCCCGAGCGGCGTCTCGACGTCTAGCAAGGCTCGTACGACGCGAGCAGCTCCCGGTCCCTTCAGCGACTTGAGCCGTCTATCGTCAGCGTCGGTGAACGGACTTCGGCTTGCGCCAGTACGGTCGATGAAGACGCTCGGCCGGTCGAGCTGAAGCCGCAGGTTTCCGGTCGAGTCGAACCAACCCGCGCCGGCCTCCTCGAGCAGGTCTCGCACCCGCGGAGAGAGATAGGGCGCCGTCACAAGCAGCGCCGCGTCAGCGCCGTCACGGTAGGACTCCAACTGACGCAGGGCGCTGGGCACATCACGAGGTTCGAGCACCCGCTTCGCCTCGACAAAGATTTTGCCAGCGGTTTCGTCCGGTGCGGCGAGCGTAAAAACGGCGTCTACTCGACCACCAGGTGCACCTGCTCCGGGCCTCGACGTGATAGACCAGGCAGACGGCAACGTCTCGCCGAGCTGCTCAGCCAAGGAGCGTAGCAACTCCGTCTCGCGAACCTGTCTGTTCCGCTTCACGTGGAACACTATATTTTGCGGTACAGGCTGGCGCAAGCTCGCGGAGCGGTGGCCAGCCGTGCCCCGCGGGCAATCGTGGTGCGACGTCCCAGAGGTGGGGGGGTCCAGGGGGTACCGACGTCCCAGAGGTGGGGGGGTCCAGAGGGTGCCGGCGTCCCAGAGGTGGGGGGGTCCAGGGGGTGCCGGCGTCTCAAAACAGGGGGGTCCGAGCCCGCTGGCCGCATCCGCGACGTACCGCCCGCTTAGGCCCAACCGAGTCACGTCCTCAAGCCCGCCATCTCGCATCCCTTCACTTGCTCGATCCGAACTCCACCAAGTCCAACGCCATAGTCGCCTCCGACGACTCGCCCACGAACCAGCAAGATCATCTGCCACACACCTCCGTCACTCCCGGCGGCTAAAGTCGTTGGCACGAATAATGAGGGATGCGGAGGCGGTCGATGACCGACCCGGGAGAGCCCAGCTGACGACCGGCCGGCCTGCAGGAACTCGAGGTAGTCATCGACCAGCGGCATCCCAATCCGCACCACCGGCTCCCCGGACGGTCCTCGCGAACGGTGTCGATGCCGCTCGAAAACTGAGCAGATGTGACGCTTGAAAAGTGAGCACCTATCCACGATGGAGAAGTGATCACTTTGGAAGACTGGGCATTGATCCGCAGGCTGTTTGTGAGCGAGAAGTTGCCGAAGGCGCAGATCGCCAGGCAGCTGGGGGTCTCGAGGAACACGGTGGCCAAGGCGGTCGCCTCTGTGAACCCGCCGGCCTACTTGCGTTCACAGGTGGTGACGAGTTTCGCGCCGTTGGAGGCGCAGGTCCGGGCGTTGCTGGCGGTGACGCCGTCCATGCCGGCGACGGTGTTGGCTGAGCGTGTCGGCTGGATCGGTTCGCCGTCGTGGTTTCGTCAGAACGTCGCGGCGATCCGCCCGGACTACGCGCCGGCTGATCCGGCTGATCGGATCGTCTATCACCCCGTCGAGCAGGTGCAGTGCGATCTGTGGTTCCCGGAACCGAAGATCCCGGTCGGTGATGGGAGCGTGGTGATGCTGCCGGTGTTGGTGCTGGTGGCCTCGTTCTCCAAGTTCATCACNNNNATCACCGCGGTGATGATCCCGTCGCGCACGACAGCGGACTTGTTGGCGGGGATGTGGTCGCTGCTGGCTACCCAGCTCGGCGCGGTGCCACGCAAGCTGATCGGTACTTGCATGCCGGCGCCTATCGGCTGTCTGGGTCGAACATCGAGGTTCGACGAGCTCTGCCACGTCGGCCCCCGGGATCGTTCGCGGCATCCAGCGTCAGTCGCGGCGATATGACGCACCTCGCTGCCTACGGCCCGGCATTTCCTGGCGTCGACAACCTGGCCTCTGCGTGGCGGGTCAGGGGGTGCCGGTGGTCGGGGTCTTGCGGCGCGACCAGCTGCTGGGCACCGGCAGGTTGCCGTTGATGACGAGGGTGACGACGACGCTGGGAGAGTGCGGGTCGGTCATCCCGTGCTGCTTGGGGCCGAGGACGAACAGGTAGTTCTCGGGGGTGCCGATGGGAAGCACTTTCCGGCTCATGTCGAGGACGAC
>QHCA01000408.1 GCA_003244095.1 Pseudonocardiales bacterium
TCGTGGTCGAGAACGACGCCAACGCCGCCGCCTGGGCGGAGTACCGCTTCGGTGCCGCCCAGGGCGAGCGGGTGGTCGCGATGGTCACGCTGGGTACCGGCATCGGCAGCGGCCTGATCGTCTCCGGCCAGATATACCGGGGCGCCAACGGGATCGCGCCGGAGTTCGGGCACATGTGTGTGGTGCCCGGCGGCCGGCGCTGCGGCTGCGGCAACCGCGGCTGCTGGGAGCAGTACGCCAGCGGCAAGGCCCTGGCTCGTGAGGCGCGCGACATCGCCACCGGTGCTCCGCTGTCGGCCACGGCCCTGCTGGCGGCGGCCGACGGCGACATCGGCCGCATCGACGGCCCCGCTGTCACGACCGCCGCCCTGGCTGGGGATCCCGCCGCGGCCGAATGTTTCGAGGAGGTCGGCCGCTGGCTGGGTGTCGGCCTGGCCTCCCTGGCGGCCGCCCTGGATCCCAGCTGCTTCGTCATCGGCGGCGGGGTGGCCGAGGCCGGCACCCTGCTGCTGGAACCCACCCGGCGCGCCTTCGAGTCGAACCTGTCCGGCCGGGGCTTCCGGACCATGCCCGGGGTGCGCCTCGCCCGGCTCGGCAACTCCGCCGGGCTGATCGGCGCTGCGGACCTCGCGCGGGCCGGCTGATGCGGGTTGTCGTGGCGCTCGGCGGCAACGCCTTGAGCCCCTCGGCGAGCGCTGGGTCGGCCGAGGAGATCCGGGCCGCGCTGGTCCGGACCAGCTCCGTGCTGGCCGAGCTGGTCGCCCGCGACGTGTCCCTCGTGATCACGCACGGCAACGGGCCGCAGGTGGGCCGCATCCTGCTGCAGCAGGAGGCCGCCGCCCTGACGGTGCCGCCGATGCCCATGGACGTCTGCGGCGCGGAGAGCCAGGGCCAGATCGGCTACCTGCTGGCCCAGGCGCTCGACAGCGAGCTGCGGGCCCGAGGCCTGCCGCAACGCGCGCTCTGCCTGGTGACCCAGGTGATCGTGGATGGCCGCGACCCGGCCTTCCGGCGGCCGACCAAGCCGGTCGGCCCCCAGTACGACGAGGTGACGGCTCATCGCATCGCGGCCGAGTCGGGCCACGTGTTCCTGCCGATCGGGGCCGGCCGGTGGCGCCGGGTGGTCGCCTCGCCGGTGCCGCTCGGGCTGGTCGAGGCAGGCGTGCTGCCCGCGCTGGTCGGGACCGGGCACGTGGTGGTCGCCGCCGGCGGGGGCGGGGTACCCGTGGTCGAGGACGGCCCGTCGATCCGCGGCGTCGAGGCGGTCGTCGACAAGGACCGCACGGCCGCGCTGCTGGCCCGGCTGGTCGCCGCCGACCTGCTGCTGATCCTGACGGAGGTGCCGCGGGTGCAGGTCGGGTACGGCACGCCGTCGGCCCGCTCGCTGGACACCCTCACGGTTTCCGAGGCCCGCGAACTGCTCGCGGCGGGGGAGTTCCCGGCCGGGTCGATGGGCCCCAAGGTGCAGGCCTGCTGCGACTTCGTGGTCTCCGGAGGGTCACGGGCCGTCATCGGCGCGCTCGACGAGGCGGTCGACGTGCTGTTCGGTTCGGCCGGCACCTCGATCGTGCCCTGAGACGCGAACCTGTGACAAAGGGTTGCGCGGCGACTTAGGCTGCCCGGGGCATGGACCGCTGGAGGTGAGCACGGATGAAGGCCCTGCGCGGGCACCGCTCGGCCGAGCGCGGGGCGGCGGCGGTGGAGTTCGCCCTCGTCGTTCCCGTACTCGTCCTGCTGTTGTTCGGCATCATCGACTTCGGCCTGTGGTTCGAGGACTCGATTGCGCTGCGGCAGGGCGTCCGCGAAGGTGCCCGGCAGGGGATCGTGGAAAACTTCGGCTCCGGCGCCTGCCGTGCCGGCACCAACGTCGACAAGCTGATCTGCACGGTGAAGAAGGACACGGGCTCGGCCACCGGGACCACCTATGTCAAGGTCACGGTCTTCGACGCCGCGGGAAACCCTGGAACCGGGTGGGAGCAGGGTGGCACGCTGCGGGTCTGCGCCCTCACGGTCGACACCAGTGCCACCGGGTTCGTCCCGCTGCCCAACGCCGGGGTCATCAGGTCGCAGGTGGACATGCGGATCGAGCAGGATCTCGACGCGTCCGCTACCGGCGGTGCCGGCGGGGTCGACGGTCCGGGCAGCCTGGACTGGTCGTGGTGCAGTGACACCCTATGAGGGGTCGTGATGATCACGGCGCCGTGGCGATCCTGGTCGCGATCTTCTGCACGGTGATGTTCGGGCTGGCGGCGCTGATCGTCGACCTCGGCTTTGCCCGCGACGTCCGCCGCGAGTACCAGGGCGCCGCCGACAGCGCCGCCCTGGCCGCCGCGCAGTTCCTGTCGAAGAATCCCGCCGCCCTGCCCTCCGACGTCGCCGACATCGCGCATCGGTATGCCGCGTCGAGCGCCGGGATTCAACCGGCCGACTGGGCCGGCTGCATCGACCCGACGGCCTTACCGACGGCGATCGCCCCCTGCATCTCCTCCGACCCGGCCGCGAGGCTGGTCCAGGTCCGTTTGCCGAGCCGGCAGATACCCACCTTCTTCGCCGGCGCTGTCTCGGGTGGCAAGAACCCGAACGTGTCGGCCACGGCCCAGGCGACCTGGGGACTGGCCAACGGGGTCAGCTGTGCCGTCTGCGTCCTCGGTGACGCCGACCTTGGCAACGCCGACCTGACGGTCAACGGTGGCGATGTGGCGATCAACGGTGGCGTGAGCACCGGACCCGGCGGCGGTATCACGGTGGTGACGCCGGGCCAGATCGGCGTCGCGGGCGACGTCACACCCGGTGCCAACCTGGCGCCGGCCGGGGTCAAGATCGACCCCTTCGCAGACCCGCTTGCCATCGCGCCGCCGACGCCGGCGCTCACGCCCGCGACTGCCGCTGCCGGCCCCCTCTGCGTGCCCGGCAACTACACGACCATTACCGCCTGCACCGTCCTGCTGCCGGGGATCTACGTCATCGTCGGCAGGAACGTGTTCACTGGAGCCTCGCCGCTGGTGGCCGCCGGGGCGCTGCTGTTCTTCACCTGTGCCAATGCCGACGTGCCGCGGCGGTGCTCGACAGGCGGAGACAGCGTCGGCTCCATCGAGGTGGCTGGGACCGGCACCATCGCGCTTACCGGCTCGACGGCTCTGGGGCCGCGTCTCGCGGTGTTCTACGACCCGGACAACACGGCGCCGCTGCGACTATGTGACGACGGCCTGGCAACCGTCACCGGCGACGTCTACGCCCCCGCAGCCACAATGGACACGTCGGGTTCGGGGAACCTCGACATCGTCAACTCACTGCTCGTCGTCGGAGCGATTTCCGGCGGCGGCGGCCGGTCGCGGGTGAGCCTCACGTTCGCCGGTACCCCGCCGACAGTCACGTCGGCCAAGCCGCCGACGCTGACCAAGTAGGCGGCAGATAGCGTTCGGCGGGTGCCTGCGCTGCGAGTGTTGTCGTACAACATGCGTTCCCTGCGCGACGACCCGGCCGCCCTGGTCCGCGTGGTGCGCGGTGCCGCGCCGGACGTCGTGTGCGTGCAGGAGGCGCCGAAGTGGTGGCGCTGGCGCAGCCGGTGCGCTGACCTGGCCCGTCGGTGTGACCTGTTCTTCGTGACCGGCGGGCTGCCGGCCGGGAACAACATCTTGATGGCCACGGTGGGGGTTGAGGTGCAGTCGACGGGCGACGTGTTGTTCACCCGGCGCTTCGGTCTGCACCAGCGGGGGATGGCCACGGCGGTGTGCTCACTCGGCGGGACCAGATTCCGGCTGGTCAGTACCCACCTGGACATGGCCGCCCCGGACCGCCGCCTGCACGTCGACGAGATCTTCGCGGCGCTGGGGCCCCTGCCGGAGCCGGTCATCCTGGGGGCCGACGTCAACGAGCACCCGGGTCGGCCGGCATGGGCCGCCCTGGCCGAGCGGTTGCCGGAGTCAGGGGCTGGCACCCAGGGCCGGCGAATCGACGGCGTCTTCCTCAGCCCGTCGATCAGGGTGCTGTCGGCAGCCGTACTCGACTCACCCGACGTTCGGATCGCCAGCGACCACCCACCCATCCTGGCCGAGGTCGAACTGCCCGGTTGAGGGTGTCCTAGTTGCCGGAGCCGGCGAAGTCGGGGACCAGTTCGCGGGCGAGTTGCTCGAGGAACAGCCCGATGTCGGTGACGATCCCCACCGCCTGGGCCGATCCCCGGTCGGCGAGCTTGGTCACCGTGGCCGGGTTGATGTCGACGCAGACCAGCGGCGCCGACGCCGGCAGGATGTTGCCGGTCGCGATGGAGTGCAGCATCGTCGCGACCATGATCGCGAATCCCACGTCGGGCAACTGGGCGCGCATCGCCCGCTGGCCCTCGACCACGTCGGTGTAGACGTCGGGCAGCGGGCCGTCGTCGCGGACGGAGCCGACCAGCACGAACGGGTTGCCCGCCTGCACCATCGCGTGCATCACGCCGCCGGTGAGCACGCCCTGCTTGACCGCATCGGCGATCGAGCCGCAGCGGCGGATCGTGTTGATGGCCCGGATGTGGTGCTCGTGGCCGTGCGGGACACCGGAGCCCTTCTTGAGGTCGACCCCCAGCGAGGTGCCGAACAGTGCCGACTCGATGTCATGGGTCGCCAGCGCGTTGCCGGCGAACAGGACATCGACGAAGCCGGCCTCGACCAGCGCCACCATGGCCGGGGCCGCCCCGGTGTGCACGACGGCCGGGCCGCCGACCCAGAGCACCTTGAGGCCGGCGGCCCGCACGTCGCGCATCTGCTGGGCGATCTGCCGGACCAGCAGGGCCTGCGGCTTCTCACTGGAGACGGCGGAGGACATGAAGCCGAAGCCGCCGTCGGGGTCATCCACGGGGGCCGGCAGGCTCACCTTGATCCCGGAGGCGCCGCAGACGATCTGCTCACCCTCGCGTACATCGGAGACCGGAATCGTGTCGACCGTTCCGTCGAGGACCCGCAACCCGCAGTCCATCTCCGGATGCGTCACCGACAGCCAGCCGCCGTTGAACCGGACATATGTCGCCAGGTTGGTGGTGGAGTAGAAGTCCTCCGGGAAAACGCCGTCACGCGGTGCCGGGCGGGTCATCGCCATGCCCGGGTCGACCTGGTTCACCCCGTGTGCCTGCACCCGCATCAGCAGCCGCTGGAGCAACTCCTCATCGGGCGCGCCGAGGGTCAGCCGGGCGTAGGACTCGTCCTCGTGCTCCCGGCCGAGGTCGAGGCGGTCGACCCGGTAGTCACCGCCGTACTCCAGCACGTCATCGAGGACCCGGGCCAGAACGCCGGAATCCAGCAGGTGGCCACGGGTCTCGACAGTCTCCTCGAACAGCACGTTCGCAGGGTAGGGGGTCAGACCACGGCACCGTCGTCCGGCCGGTCTTCGTCGGGCGAGTCGTCGCGCATCCGCCAGATCAGCCAGGCCACGCCGGCGATCACCGCCACGATGCCGAGCTGGAAGGCGAAGTCGGGATCGAGGCTCAGCACGCGGGAGCCGAGCACGAGCAGGAACACGCCGCCGGCGATCGTCAGCAGCGCACCTGCCGTCTGGCGCGAAAGGCGCGGGACCGGCGGCGGGGGAGGCGGGACGTAGCCCTCCTCCTCGTCCTCCTCGCCCTCCGGTGGCGCGTCCTGCTCCTGATGGCTGGGCGGCTCGGCCGGGACCGGGCCGACGCCGACCTCGGTGTCCTCGTTGACGGGCCAGGGCGGCACCGCCGTCGCGGACGGCCGGTCGAAGGAGGCCACGAGAGCGGCCCACTCGGCGTCCTCGTCGATCGACTCGGGTTCGTCGGGCGTCCACATGCTCTCGCTCCGCCCGGCTGCCTCGGCCTCGGCGGCCACCAGGGCGCGGGCGTCCGCGGCGCGGTAGCGGTCGACGTACAGCCGGTCGGTGGGATGCCCCGGCAGGGAGACTGCTCGCGTGACGGAGTCGTGGTCGATCGTCGGCTGCAGGTACGCGGCGATGCCGTCGAGGGCGAGGACGTCGAGCAGGTGCTCGCCGACCCGCGGGTCGACGTCGCCGACGGAGGCGAACGAGCTGGCGGTCAGGCCGTTGTCGCGGCGACCGTGCGTTCGCCCGCCCGGGTCGGGGATCACCGGGCCGTCAGCTCACAGGCGCGTTGGCGCGGACGAAGTCGACGCTGCCGGCGAAGATCTCCGGCGCGTCGTTGTCGAGGGTGGCCACGTGGAAGCTGTCCTCGAGGACCACCTCGCGTACCTGGGTCGACGACGCGCCGTCGAGCAGCAGCCGCCCCGAGACCGGCTCGACCACGTGGTCGATGCGGCTGCGGAAGGTCAGGATGGGCGCCGTCAGCTTGTGCAGGTCGGCGCGGGTCTGTGCCCACAGCTGCGACAGGGAGTACGCCGCCTTGAGTGGGGTGCGGTCGTAGGACAGCTCGGTGACGCCGGGCTTCTTGATGTCGCTGCCGATGCCGGGGACCGACGGCACGACGCGCGACAGCACCGACAGCAGCCTGGCGTCCTTGCGCTCCGTGGCCAGCGACGGGTTGACCAGCACCAGCCCGGCCAGTTCGGCGGCGCGCTGCTCGCCGAGGCGAAGGCACAGCGTGCCGCCCATCGACAAGCCCATTGCGAAGACGGTCGGCACCCGGGCCAGCAGCTCGTCGAAGGCGCGCTCGAGCTCGGCGTACCAATCCGGCCAGCGGGTGGAGTTCATGTCCTGCCAGCGCGTGCCGTGCCCGGGCAGGCGCGGGCAGCGCACGGCCACGCCGGCCGCCGCGAGGTGTTCGCCCCACGGCCGCATGCTGGCCGGCGTGCCGGTGAAGCCATGGCACAGGACCGCCCCGACCCTGCCCCCAGGAGTGCCGTCGAGGTCGAACGGCTCCGCGCCGGGCATGAGTGGCACCGCTGGACCTCCAAGGCCGGGAGAATCGTCGCCCGCCATCGTGACACGTCCCGCACACGTTGTCTGAGGTTGGCCGGGTCCGTAGGCTGACGCCACGTAGGGTGAGCGGGCGAGAGGGGAATGGCCGGTGTTCTACTGGTTCCTCAGGTACCTCTCCCTCGGCCCCCTGCTGCGATTGCTGTTCCGCCCGCGGGTCGAGGGCTTGGAGAACATCCCCGCCGACGGTGCCGCGATCCTGGCCAGTAACCACCTGTCCTTCTGCGATTCGGTCTTCCTGCCCGCCCTGCTGCCCCGCCGGGTGACCTTCCTGGCCAAGTCCGAATACTTCACCGGCACCGGGATCAAGGGCACGCTCGTGCGCTGGTTCATGACCAGCATCGGCCAGCTGCCGATCGACCGGACGAACGCCTCGGCCGCACGGGGGGCACTGGACACCGGCAGGCGGGTGCTGGCCGGTGGCGACCTGCTCGGCATCTATCCCGAGGGCACCCGGTCACCGGACGGCCGCCTGTACCGCGGCAAGACCGGCGTGGCGCGCATGGCGCTGGAGTCCTCCGTGCCGGTCATCCCGTGCGCCATGATCGACACCGACAAGGTGCAGCCGATCGGCCGCAAGATCCCCCACCTGGTCCGGCCGACGATCCGCATCGGCAAGCCGCTGGACTTCTCCCGGTACGAAGGCATGTCCGGTGACCGGTTCATCGAGCGCTCGATGACCGACGAGATCATGTACGAGCTCATGGAGCTCTCCGGTCAGGAGTATGTCGACCTTTACGCGGCCAAGGTCAAGGCGGAGAGCGGCCGGCGGGCAGCCGAGCCGGCGCCCAAGGAGCCCGCCGCCGCGTGAGCGGCAGTGAGATCAGCCGCGTGAGCGGCACACCACCGAGCATCGATCCGCCGTTCTGGCGGGCCCTCGCGGTATTTCGCTGGCTGACGCTGGGCTATGTGGTGGCGGTCGACCTGGTTGACCTGCACGACGTGGAGCATCCGCTCACGGCCGTCCTGCTGCTCGCCGGGATGTTCGCGTGGACCCTGATCGCCACGATCGCCTACGCCCAGCCGGCCCTGCGGCAATGGCCCCTGCTCGTGGTCGACCTCGCCGTCGCCGTGTTCATGGTGCTGGCCACCCGCCTGGTGGACAGTGCCGATCGGATCACCGGCGGGGAGCCGACGTTCGCACAGATGTGGGTGGCCGGTGCGTTGGCGGCGTGGGCGGTGTACTGGCAGCACCGCGGGGGCCTCATCGCGGCCGGCCTGCTGTCGGTCGCGGACGTGGTCGAGCGAGGCGGCCTGTCGGCCGACACGGTCAAGGGCATCGCCATCCTGCTGCTGGTCGGGCTGTGTGTGGGGTACGGAGTCGGTCTCGTACGGCAGGCGCAGGCCGCGCTCGGGGAGGCCGTGCGCATCCGGGCCGCGACCCGCGAGCGCGAGCGGCTCTCCCGCGGCATCCACGACAGCGTGCTCCAAGTGCTCGCTCTCGTGCAGCGGCGCGGCGCGGAGATCGGGGGAGAGGCGGCCGACCTCGGCCGGCTGGCCGGTGAGCAGGAGCAGGCACTGCGCGGTCTGGTGTCGGTCTCGCCCGAGCGGTCGCCGACAGCTGACCGGGTCGATCTTCGCGAGTTGCTGAGTACGGCGCACGCCGGACCGCACGTCCACCTGTCGGCCCCCGCCACGCCGGTGCTCGTCAGCGACCACCAGGCCCACGAGCTGGCGGCCGCGATCGGGGCAGCCGTACACAACGTGCGCCACCATGTCGCCGAGGACGCCGACGTCTGGTTGCTCGTCGAGGACACCGCCGAGGCGGTCGTGATCACCGTTCGCGACGCCGGCCCGGGCATCGCGCCCGGGCGGCTGGAGGAGGCCGCCGCCGAGGGCCGGCTCGGTGTGGCACAGTCGCTGCGCGGCCGGCTGCAGGACCTGGGCGGCACCGCAGCGATCACCAGTGCCACCGGCGACGGGACGGAGGTCGAGTTGCGTGTGCCCCGATGATCCGGACGACCCGGGCCTCCCGGCCGGCGCACCAGCCCCGATCACGGTGCTCGTGGTCGACGACCATCCCATGTGGCGCGACGCCGTCGAGCGAGACCTGACCGCCGCCGGCTTCACCGTGGTGGGCACCGCCGCCGACGGTGCCAAGGCCGTGCGGGTCGCGGCCGCCGTGCGCCCCGACGTGGTCGTGATGGACCTGCAGCTGCCCGAGAAGTCCGGCGTCGAGGCGACCGGCGAGATCGTCGCGGCGCAGACCACCACTCGCGTGCTGATCCTGTCCGCCAGCGGTGAGCAGGCCGATGTGCTCGAGGCGGTGAAGGCCGGCGCGACGGGCTACCTCATCAAGTCGGCGAGTGCCGCTGAGTTGACTGATGCGGTCCGTCGTACGGCAGATGGAGAGGCGACGTTCACTTCGGGGCTGGCCGGCCTCCTTCTTGGGGAGTACCGCCGGCTGGCATCGGCACCTGCGACCGACCCTCAGCCGCAGCTGAGCGACCGCGAGACCGAGGTCCTGCGGCTGGTAGCCAAGGGGCTGACCGCCAAACAGGTCGCCGCGCGGCTCGTACTCAGCCACCGGACCGTCCAGAACCACGTCCAGAACGCCATGCAGAAGCTGCAGGTGCGCAACCGCGCGGGTCTGGTCCGCTACGCCATCGAGGCGGGGCTGGACGAGGACTGAGGCACCGGCGGGGAGACCTCGACGCATGGTCGGAGACCGGCCACCTGAGCGGTGGTCAGCTGGGCGCGCCGGCTCGTCGGCGCAGGGCGGCGAGGTCGTCGAGGGCGACCCGCCGCCCTTCCACATGCAGCCAACCGCGCACGGCGAAGGTGCCAAGGGCCTGGTTGACGCTCTGCCGGGAGCCACCCACCATCTCTGCGAGCTGGGTCTGGCTGAGTTCGATGACGACGGGCGCCCCGGTGGCCGCGCCGGCCAGGCGGACCAGCGTCTTGGCGACCCGTCCGGCCAGGTCGAGGAAGACGTAGTCGGCTGTCTGGTCGGTGAGCCTGCGTACGAGCCCCCCGAGGGAGCGCAGGACCGCGTCGAGCAGGGCGGGCTGGCTGTGCACCAGGTCGAGGAAAGCCGGCCGGGACAGCGACAGGGCCGTGGTGGCGTCGATGGCCTCGGCCGAGGCCGAGCGGTTGGATCCGTCGAGAATGGATACCTCGCCGAGCACGTCCGGCGGCCGGACCACGCTGAGCAGCGCGCGCTCACCCGATGGGGCCGACCGGAACACCGATACCGCGCCGCTGAGCAGCACGAGCAGCGAATCGCCTCGATCGCCTTCGACGAACAGCAACTGGCCACGCCGGTAGGAACGCCGGACAGCCGCGGCGGCGATCCGGCTCCTGAGCTCCTGTTCGAGGCCGGCGAACACGTCCACCTCGGCCAGGAGATCGGCTGGATGTGCCACCGGTGAACTCATGACGCGATATCTGCTCCTGTCGGGTATCGGACAGCGGGACGGTCGGGTCCTCGACAGCCTGTCACATGGATTCGCGACATCCTCCTCTTTGCCGGCAGCGATTTCTGGGGGGGCCGGCACGGGATCGGGGGGGATCGGCGGGCTCGCGCGTCTTGTGTGCGAGCTCGCCGATCCAGCTCAGCCTTCGGCCCAGCCGCACGCGCGATCAACCGCGGCACGCCAACGGCCATGACTTCCGTCGGCGCGTGCGCCGTCGGTGGGGACAAAACGACGGTCCAGCCGCCAAGTGGTGGCGAGCTCGTCGGTGGAGGACCACACACCGGTCGCCAGGCCGGCCAGGAAAGCAGCCCCGAGCGCCGTTGTCTCGGTGATCTGTGGGCGACGCACCGGCACGCCGAGCTGGTCTGCCTGCAGCTGGCAGAGCAGGTTGTTGATGCTGGCGCCGCCGTCGACGGACAGCTCCGTGAGCTCCAGGCCGGCATCTCCGGTCATCACGTCGACCACGTCGCGTACCTCGAACGCGATCGCTTCCAAGGTTGCCCGCGCCAGGTGCGCCCGGGACGTGCCGCGGGTGATGCCGAGGATCGTGCCCCGGGCCCGGGGGTCCCAGTCCGGCGCGCCGAGCCCGGTCAGGGCCGGGACGAACACCACACCGCCGGAGTCGGCGACGGTGGTGGCGAGCGCCTCGACCTCGGCTGCCTGGCCGATGATGCCCAGCCCGTCGCGTAGCCACTGCACCGCCGCGCCGGTCACGAAGATGGCGCCCTCCAGCGCGTACTGCGGGCCGTCGCCGATGTCCCACGCGACCGTCGTCAGCAGGCCGCGCCGGGAGCGCACCGCGGAGCCACCGGTGTTGATCAGCACGAACGACCCGGTGCCGTAGGTGCACTTCGACTGGCCGTCGGTGAAGCAGGCCTGGCCGAACAGCGCGGCCTGCTGGTCGCCGACGATCCCGGCCACCGGCAGGTCCAGGCCGAGAAAGGCATTCGGATCGGTGCGGCCGACCTCAGCGGAGCTCGGCACGACCTCGGGAAGGGCCGCCATCGGCACGTCGAACAGCTCGCAGAGCTCGGCCGACCAACCGCCGCCGAAGGTGTCGTACAGCAGGGTGCGGCTGGCGTTGGAGGGATCGGTGACATGCGCGGCGCCGCCGGTGAGCCGCGCGACGACGTAGGAGTCGACCGTCCCGAGGTGGGTGCGCCCGCTCCGCACGCCTTCCCACGAGCGCCCGTCGTGCTCTGCCAGCCAGGCCAGCTTGGTGCCGGTGAAGTACGGATCGAGGCGCAGCCCGGTGAGCTCGCTGACCCGTGGCTCGTGCCCGGCTTCGCGCAGGCGTTCGCACAGTGCGACGGTGCGCCGGTCCTGCCATACGATGGCCCGCCGAGGAGCGGCCAGGGTGTGGCGATCCCACAGCACGGCCGTCTCGCGTTGGTTGGTCACGCCGACGCAGGTCGGCGGGTCGTCCGCGGTCGTGACGGCCTGCCGGCAGGCCGAGAGCACGGCCTGCCAGATCTGCTCCGGCTCGTGCTCCACCCATCCCGGTTGCGGGAAGTGCTGCGGGAACTCCTCGTAGCCACGCGCCCGAACCGAGCCGTCGTCGGTGACGAGGATCGCCGTCACGCCGGTCGTCCCGGCGTCGATGGCCAGTACGGTCACCGCGCGGCCTCGCGCAGCTTCGCCAGCACCAGCGGGTCGATCGCTCCCGGGAGCGATCGTTCCTCGTAGTTCTCCACGCCCATCCAGGTGTCCAGGTCGGGCTGCCCGAGGCGGTCCAGCAACCGGCGCACCTCCTCGGCCGTCTCGCCCTGCAGCGCGACGCCGTCGGCCGGGTCGGGTCGGCCGAAGTACAGGTCATGCAGGTCGAGCAGCCGCCGTAGTTCGGGCACCGGGGAGTGGTGGTCGTCGACGCGGAGGTCGACCGAGACGTCGCTGCCGCCGCCGTACCCGCCGCCCGGGGTGACCACGAAGAGCGCCGCGCTCTGGCGCCCCCGCTGGTCACCGCCGGCCACGTCGCCCGCGACGAGCGCGTCGAGCAGGCGGACGGCGAGCGGCACGTCCGGGGGATCGGCCAGCCACGCCCGCTCCATCTCCTGGACGACAACAGGCCCGGTCAGGATGTTGCCCTGGCAGGCGTAGCCGGCGCCGGTGGCGCCGCCCGCCCAGGCATTGCACTCGGCGCCGGTGAAGCTCGCACCGTCCCCGTGCGCCCCGACCACGCCGAGCTGGCGGGTCTCGCGGCCGGGGTCGGCGGCGGTCAGCCCGGCGACGGTGTGCGCCGCGTCGGTGCCGGTCCGCAGCAGGGCCAGACCTTGTGGGCGATAGGCCAGGTTGGCATAGGACTGGGTGGCGATCGCGCCCACGCCGGCCTCGGCGGCAGGCACGGCGACGCCCACGGCGAGGAACTTGCTGGCGACGGCCACGCCGTAGGACTGCCCATCCGAGCTGCGCGCCACGATCGAAAAGGTCATGGCCGGACGATAGTGCCCTGACCCTGACTCTGGCCTGGCTCGCACCACTTGGGCCAGATGGCGTGCCCGACGGCCTCGTGGTAGGGCGGGACGTGTGGAGGGGCGGGCGGCTGTGGGCGGGCTCGGCTTCGGGTGCCGATCGGTGGTAGGGGTCGCGGCGTCGCGCGCCCACTCCGGTCTCCGGCACCCGCCCGGCTCAGGGTCGCGCATCGCTGCAGGTACGGTCGGCCGGTGATCAGGCGGGTGTTCTACGACTGTGAGTTCATCGAGGATGGGCACACCATCGACCTCGTGTCGATCGGCGCCGTCGACGAGGCGGCCCGTGAGTTCTATGCGGTGTCGACCGAGTTCGAGCCGGAGAAGGCGATCCCGTGGGTGCGGGCCAACGTCCTGGACAAGCTGCCGGCGCCGGCCGATGCGCGCTGGCGGTCGTTGAAGGAGATCGCGGACGACCTGTTCTCCTATCTCACGGAGCCGGGTGAGGGTCTGGAGCTGTGGGCCTGGTACGCCGCCTACGACCATGTCGCGCTGTGCCAGCTCTGGGGCGGGATGCCGGCGCTGCCGCGGGCGGTGCCGAGGTTCACCAAGGACCTCCGGCAGCGTTGGGACGATCTCGGCCGGCCGGCTCTGCCACCCGCGCCGGCCGACCAGCACGATGCGCTCGCCGACGCCCGGCACAACCTGCGGCGCTGGCAGGCCATGGAGGCGCACCGGCTGGAGCACGGATGGGGCGGTGGCAACTAGCTGGCAACGAGGCCGATACGGTCTCGGCTATGCGCATCGGAGTCCTCACCGGCGGGGGCGACTGCCCCGGCCTCAATGCCGTCATCAGGGCCGTCGTCCGTAAGGGCGTCGGGGTGTACGGCCATGAATTCGTCGGGTTCCAGGATGGCTGGCGTGGCCCGGTCGAGGCCGACGTCGCGCCGCTCGGGGTCGAGCAGGTACGCGGGATCCTGCCGCGGGGCGGCACCATCCTCGGCTCGTCACGGACCAACCCGTACAAGGTGGAGGGCGGTCCGGAACGGATCAGGGCCACGGTGACCAACCTGAACCTCGACGGGCTGATCGCGATCGGCGGCGAGGACACGCTCGGGGTCGCCAAGCGGCTGACCGACGACGGGGTGCCCGTGGTGGGCGTGCCCAAGACCATCGACAACGACCTCAACGCCACCGACTACACCTTCGGCTTCGACACCGCGGTGACCATCGCGATGGAGGCGATCGACCGGCTGCACACCACTGCCGAGAGTCACCACCGGGCGCTCGTGGTCGAGGTGATGGGGCGGCATGCCGGCTGGATCGCCTTGCATGCCGGCATGGCCGGCGGGGCCAACATCATCCTGATCCCCGAGCGGCCCTTCGACATCGAGCAGGTCTGCGCCTACGTCGAGCGGCGCTTCGAGACGCACTACGCCCCGATCATCGTCGTCGCCGAGGGTGCGACCCCCAAAGAGGGCACGATGACCGTCCGCGAGGGCGAGCTGGACGCGTTCGGCCACGTCCGGCTCTCCGGGATCGGGGTGGTCCTGGAGGAGGAGATCCGCGGCCGTACCGGGCGCGAGTGCCGGGCGACCGTCCTGGGGCACATCCAGCGCGGGGGCACGCCCACGGCGTTCGACCGGGTGCTGGCAACGCGTTTCGGCCTGCATGCCGTGGACGCGGCCCACGACGGCGACTGGGGCAACATGGTCGCGCTGCGCGGCACGGACATCGTCCGGGTACCCCTCGCGGAGGCCACCCGGGAGCTCAAGCTGGTGCCGCTCGAGCGCTATGCCGAGGCCGAGGTGTTCTTCGGCTGAGGCCTGCTTCGGCCGCCGGCCCGCCGGGCTACGCTGGCAACGTGCCTGTTGACCTCGACGCGTGGCGGAGCCTGCCGGCCGCGCAGCAGCCGGCCTGGCCGGACGCGTCCGCGCTCCAGGCGGTCAGTGCCACCCTTGCCGAGTTGCCGCCGCTGGTCGTGCCCAGCGAGGTCGACCTCCTGCGCGACCGCCTCGCCTCGGCGGCCCGCGGCGAGGCGTTCCTGCTTCAGGGTGGTGACTGTGCCGAGGTCTTCGGCGCGACCGAGTCGATGCTGCGCGCGACCACCAAGACGCTGCTGCAGATGGCGGTGGTGCTGACCTACGGCGCCAGCGTCCCGATCGTCAAGGTGGCCCGGATGGCAGGGCAGTACGCCAAGCCGCGCTCGGCCGATTTCGACGCGGCCGGGTTGCCGACCTACCGCGGCGACATGGTCAACTCCTTCGCGCCGGACCCGCAGTCGAGGGTGCCCGACCCCGAACGCATGCTGCGCGCCTACTCCTCGGCGTCGACCACCCTGAACCTCCTTCGGGCCTTCGCCACCGGCGGCCTCGCCGACCTCCATGACGTGCACGACTGGAACAAGGACTTCGTCCGCACCTCACCGGCGGGCCAGCGCTACGAGACGATGGCCGCCGAGATCGACCGCGCGCTGTCGTTCATGCGGGCATGTGGGGTCCGCGACGAGTCGCTGCGCAGCGTCGAACTGTACGTCAGCCACGAGGCCCTCATCCTCGACTACGAGCGTGCCCTGACCCGGCTGTCCGGGGAGCGTGCATACGACCTGTCGGCGCACACCGTCTGGGTGGGGGAGCGCACCCGACAGGCCGGCGGGGCACACCTCGACTTCGTCTCACACATCGCCAATCCGGTCGGGATCAAGCTCGGCCCTACCGTCCGGCCCGAGGACGCCGCCGCGATCGTGGAGCGGCTCGACCCCGAGGCGATACCTGGGCGGCTCACGTTGACCTGCCGTATGGGCGCGGGCAAGGTGCGCGACCATCTGCCGCCCATCGTGGAGAAGGTCGAAGCCACCGGCCGGCTCGTCGTGTGGGCCTGCGACCCGATGCACGGCAACACCATCGAGTCACCGAGCGGTTTCAAGACCCGGCACTTCGACCGGATCGTCGACGAGGTCAGCGGGTTCTTCGAGGTGCACCGGTCGCTGGGCTCCAACCCTGGTGGGATCCACGTCGAGCTCACCGGGGAGGACGTCACCGAATGCCTCGGCGGTGGTCAGCAGATCTCCGACGGGGACCTGGCCGGCCGCTACGAGACTGCGTGCGACCCCCGGCTGAACACCCAACAGGCCCTGGAGCTGGCCTTCCTCGTCGCCGAGATGCTCCAGTGATCGACCTGCGTTCGGACACCCTCACGCAACCCACGGCCGGCATGCGGACAGCGATGGCAGCTGCCGAGGTCGGCGACGACGTCTACGGCGAGGATCCGTCGGTCAACGCGCTCGAAGAGCACGTCGCCGGGCTGTTCGGGCAGGAGGCTGCGCTGTTCGTTCCCACCGGCACGATGGGCAACCAGCTGTGCCTGCGGCTGCTCGTGCAGCCGGGCGAGGAGCTGATCTGCGACGCCGACGCCCACGTGGTCACCTACGAACACGGCGCCGCGGCGGCGCACGGTGGCATCACCACCCGCACCTGGACCGCACGCGGCGGGCGGCTCGCGGTCGACGACGTCCGCGCGATGATCCGGCCGTCGGGATACCACACGGTCACCACCAAGGCGGTGGCGGTCGAGAACACCCACAACCGGGGCGGCGGTGCCGTGCAGCCCATCGAGGCGTTGAGGGAGCTGCGGTCCCTGGCCGACGACAGTGCCGTCGCCGTGCACTGCGACGGCGCGCGGATCTGGAACGC
>QHCA01000409.1:0-3835 GCA_003244095.1 Pseudonocardiales bacterium
ACGGTGACGTCGTCGAGGAAGATGTCGCTCTCCGGGTGCCGCCCGGCGGTCGTGACGCTCTCGTCGAGCAGGAACCGGCTGCCGGCGTTGGGGCCGCGCCGGACGACCAGCAGGGCCGACCCGCCGGGCAGCGCCTCGACGGCGCGGGCATGGGCGTCGGCGAGGGAGTCCGGGGCCTCGGGGGCGGCCTCGTCGATCGCGCCGAACGTCATGGTCGACGTGGAGTCCAGCGACTGGTTCTGCGCGGGTGCCTCCGAGCGGGTCAGGGCAGCACCGCACCGGGTGCAGAACCGCCCGTCGTCGGGATTCTGCTGGCCACACCGGGGACACGTCACGGTCGCCATCGCCTCCAGGAAGGTCGGGGGGAAGTCTCTACCCCAACCGCAGGTTCACGGTTAGGCGCATCCCGAGGGTAGTCACGGTTGGCGAAGAGGGTCAACCGAGACACGGCTGCGACGGCTTATCGTGCTACTCGCTCGCGCTCGCTCTGCTGCTGATAGGCCGCCGCGTCCATCAGGTCAGGGGAGTCTACGGGTGCGGTCACGGTGAGCTCGAACAGCCAGCCCTCGCCGTACGGGTCGCTGTTCACCAGGTCGGGCGACTGGTCGAGTGCCTCGTTGCGCGCGGTGACGATACCGTTGACCGGGGCGAAGACATCGGAGACGCTCTTGGTCGACTCGATCTCCCCCACCGGCTGGCCGGCCGCTACCGCGGTGTCCAGCGCGGGCAGCTGGACGAACACGATGTCGCCGAGCGCATTCTGGGCGAACTCGGTGATGCCGATCCGCACCCGGTCGCCGGGATCGAGGACCCGCAGCCACTCGTGCTCGGCGGTGTAGCGAAGATCCTCGGGCGTCGTCAGGGCTGGCTCCAGGGGTCCGGGCGGGCTTTGTCCGCGGCACGTGCTGGTCTCAGTTGGCCGGCCGAGCGTACTGAGGGGCCGCCAGCGGTCGCAACGCGGTGACCGCCACGCTGCGGCTCTGGTCGATGCGCAGGCTGCCCTCGGCCTGGCGGACCGTGTCGGTCACCCCGCCCGGGATGTTGAGGGCCGCGGCCATCGTCGCCGGATCACCGATCGCGATGATCTGGTACGGCGCGGTCAGTTTCGTACCGTCGACCGAGATTCCGCTGTCGGTGTCGGCGAACCACGTCGACGAGCCGACCCGGACGGCGCCGCCGCCGGAGTCGCCGATCTGCACGGCCTCGGCCCCGGCCCCGCGCAGTTCCTCCAGGGCGTCGAGCAGTACGTCGGCGGAGACGTGCCGGCTGCCCTCGCTGACCGTGAGCTTCACGCCGGGTCCGTGTGCCGCCACCGTCCCGGCGAGCACGCCGAGCTGCCCGGCCCGCTGGCGCGCCTCCTGCAGGGCGGCATCAGTCCGGTTGCCACTGGTGTTGATCTTGGCGCGGGAGACCTGCAGCTCGCTGATCTCCGCGCGCAGCCGCGTCTCCCGGGCGGAGAGGTCGTCGAGGATGCGGACCAGGTCCTCCTGCCGGGCCGAGGGCAGCGCCGATGCCTCGTTGCTGCGCACCTGTGCGGCGAGGGCGAATCCGAGCAACGCCAGCAGCACGCCGATGAACAGGCCCGCCCTCCCCTGGCGCCGGAGGCCGCCGGTGACATTGCGGCTCAGCCCGGACAGTCTCCGGGTGGGAAGGAACTTCATGCCCGGAAGACGTGCCGGCGGATCGCGGCAACGTTGCCGAAGATCCGGATGCCGAGGACGACCACCACGCCGGTGGACAGCTGTCCACCGACGCCGAGTTGGTCGCCGAGGAAGACGATGATCGCCGCGACGATCACGTTGGAGACGAACGAGATGACGAAGACCTTGTCGTCGAAGATCCCGTCGAGGCTGGCCCGCAGCCCCCCGAACACCGCGTCGAGCGCCGCCACGATCATGATCGGCAGGTACGGCTGCAGCGCGATCGGCACGGTCGGCCGCAAGATCACCCCGAGGACGAGGCCGATCACCAGCGCGGCGGCCGCAATCACTTGCCCTCCCCCGGCGCGGCGAACTTCAGCTCCGTCGCCGAGGCCGCCGGCACGCTGATCGCCTTGGCGCGGCGCGTCGAGAACTTGATGCCGTAGAGATCGATGAACGTGACGAAGGAGCGGGCCACGTCACTGTCGGCGAATCTGGCCTGCATCCGACCAGCATTGCCTATCGCCCGGATTTCGTAGGGGCTCGACACGGGACGGAAGTCGACCAGGATCGCCCCTCCGGCAGACCGGATCGTCGAGGTCGGCGAGAGCCGCTGGCCGTCCACGGAGATCGCCTCGGCGCCGGCTGCCCACAATGCGTTGACGAGCTCGGCGACGTCGCGGTCCTGTACGTGGCCGGCCGCGGCCGGATCACTCTGCGCCGGGTCGCCGGTCACCGGGTCGTTGCGTTGCCCGGCATCGCCGACCGTCACGACCAGGCCCTCGCCCCGTACGGCGGTCAACGACGCGGCCGCCTCCAGGTCGCGGAGCGCGGCGTCAGCCTGGCTGCCGGCCGTCGTGGCGCGCAGGGCCTCGGCACGCTGAGCCGACAGCCGCCCGCGCTCGGTGGTGGCCTGGCGCTGGAGGCGGTCGGTGAGCGCCGCGCGCACCCTCGCGTCGTCGGCCAGGGCGGCCCGGGTACGGGCGGCCTGCGGGGCGCCGGCCGATGCCTGCACGTAGGCCGCGGCGAAAAGCAACCCGAGGGCCAATAGCACCACGAAGCGCACGATCAGGCCCCACCGCCGGGAGCGGGCCGACGGCGGGACCTCGGCCCGACGGCTGGCGGCAGCCCGGTAGCCGGGCTCGAGGTGCTGCTCCAGGAGGTCCCGGAGCAGGCCGGAGGCCACCCTGCGTTCGCCTTCTGGCGGTGTCCCGGTCAGCGGCCGGCCTCCTCGCCGAGTCGCCTGCTCCGCGTCACCAGACCGGCGGCCTGGACGAGGTACAGGCAGCCCGCCCACAGGTACAGGGCCGTCCCCCACACGGCGAATGCCCAGCCGATCGGCCGGGCCACGGTCGACGGCAGGCCGTGGCCGTCCGCCAGCAGCAGGAACGGGATCGCGTACAGCAGGCAGAAGGTGGCCGCCTTGCCGAGGAAGTGCACGGGCAGGGGGCCGTACCCGTAGTGCCGCAGCACCGGCAGGCACAGGCCGAGTACGAGGTCGCGGCCGATCAGCGCGGCGGCCAGTTGCCACGGGATGATGTCGCGCAGCACGAAGGCGACCAGCGCCGCGACGATGTAGAGCCGGTCGGCGAGTGGGTCGAGCAACTGCCCGAGGCGGCTGACCTGGTTCCAGGCGCGGGCCAGCCGGCCGTCGAGCCAGTCGCTGAAGCTGGCGAAGATCAGCACGCCCAGGGCCGACAGGTCGGCGTGCGGCCCCAGCAGCAGATAGACGAACAGCGGCACGCCGAGCAGGCGCAGGAAGCTCAGCAGGTTGGGCAGCGTGACGATGCGGCCGCTCACCGGGCTGCTGCCTGGGCTGCCTGGGGGGGCAGCGGCGCAGTCGGCGGTGACCACGGGCTCCCCGGTCACCGGCGGCACGCGGACCTCCTGCCCGGCGTTGGCGCCGGCTCTCGTTCGGTGGGCAATCGCCCGCAGTCTAGGCGGGTTCGGCCGCGGCAGTCTCCGGACGCGGCGCGTGGACCACCACGTCCGGAGTACGCCGGCTCTTCTGCTTGGACCGTAACCACGCCTCGAGGGGATGCTCGACCAGGAGGTAGAGGGTGGCGGACGCGGCCACCGCCGCGACGCTGACCGCGAGCAGCCAGAGCAGGTTGACGTTGCCGGGCGGCTGGTGCCCGAGCCGCAGGATCAGCACTTCGACGATCGTCGCGTGCACGAGGTAGAAGGCGTAGGAC